>CAYGKP010000061.1:0-12544 GCA_964350605.1 uncultured Cytophagales bacterium | reverse complement strand
GTATGTAACTCTTGACAAGCAACCAGCTTTCTGTCAGGGTGTTTTGCTTTTCCCGCCTTGACACTAGCAGTTACTTTCGAGGGCGCATGCGCAAAATCGCGGATCACTTCCCGCGTTTTCGATTCGGTAAGCGTTTGAAGTCGAAGCCCAGCCCCTTCAAAGTCCGCCGCTGCGGTCAGGAACTCCTCTGCTTTGATCCCAGCGAGCGACAACAAGGCCATTGCTCCAGCTAAGTTGCTCAGATTGTGGGCCCCAAACAGGCGCAGGGGATAATCCGTGCCGCCGCGATGGAGAATCGTATGCCCGTCGGTGGTCGTGTACTCGGGTGTTCGATAGCACACCACGTTCGCGCCATCGGGGATGTGCTCGGCCAAGGCCGCCACTTTGGGGTCCTCCTCGTTGAGCACCATCGTGCCGCCGGGGGGGGTCAGTTTCACCAGGTTCTCGAAGGCATCCAAGTAGACCTTTTCGGTTGGAAAGACGTTCAGGTGATCCCAGGCAATGCCTGTCACCAGCGCGGCGTGGTGATGATAGTGCAGGAACTTGGGCACCGGGTCGAGGGTCGAGGTCAGGTATTCATCCCCTTCGGCCAACAGTAAAGGCGCGTCCTCGGTCAGGCGTACGCCGCGTTCCAGGCCCTTCACCGACCCGCCGACTAGGTAATCGACCTGTTTGCCCAGTTTGTGCAGCACGTGCAAGCAGAGGGCTGTAATGGTAGTTTTCCCGTGGCTTCCCGCGACGACCAAGCGTTGCTTGTCCTGTGCGTGAAGGCCGATCAGTTCGGGGAAGGAGAGGATGGGCAGGCTTAATTCCTGGGCCTGCTTCAATTCGGGGTTGTCGCCTTTGGCGTGCATGCCCAGAATGACCGCGTCCAGGTCCGGGGTAATGCGCCCCGGGAACCAGCCGGGCTGGTCGGGCAGAAGGCCAGCCGCCGCGAGGCGCGACTTCGAGGGGTCGAAATACGCATCGTCCGAACCCGAGACCCGAAAGCCTTGGGCATGAAGGTCCAGGGCCAGGGCGTGCATGACGCTGCCACCAATGGCGATGAAATGCAGACGGGCGGGGGGCTTCAACTTCATGCACCCAAGTTAGGGGAGAAGGCCCGGCTGTGGGAAAGGCGTGGATTTCTTTCCATCTTCTGTGGATAACCTGTGGACAGTCGGTGGAATCAATGTGGATTCCGCCCTGTTCGAAAGCATACCGGGACTTCATCCGGTGGGAAACCAAGGGATTTTTTCCTTCGCCGCCCGAGCCATCCGAACTACATTCGCGGTTCCCCCATGGAAGAACTCGACCGACCCTCTGTACGCTCCCCACTCCGCACCCGTCAAAGTGCGGCGTTCGCCGGTTTGGAACTGGGCAAAGTGCCCCCCCAAGCCCTGGAATTTGAAGAGGCCGTCCTCGGTGCGCTGATGATCGAGAAAGACGCGCTCACCACGGTGATCGACGTTCTGAAGCCCGAAAGCTTTTACCGCACGGCTCACCAGCGGGTGTTCGAGGCCATTGTTCGCCTTTTTACTCGTTCGGAGCCCGTTGATCTGGTCACCGTTTCGGGCGAACTGCGCAAGATGGGCCGCCTCGAAGAGGTGGGTGGCGCGGTTTACTTGACCCAACTGACCCGTCGGGTCAACTCGGCGGCGAACATCGAGCACCACGCGCGGGTGATCGTCGAACAGGCCATCAAGCGCGAGCTGATCTCCATCGCCTCGACCATCGAGAAAGACGCCTTCGAAGACACGACCGACGTGTTTGAACTGCTCGACCAAACCGAACGCTCGCTTTTCGAGGTCTCGGAGAACAACCTGCGCCGCCAGGTGGCCGACATGCGCACCGTCCTCCTCGATGCGGTCAAGGACCTGGAGAGCAAGAAAGACCTCAAGGACGGCCTCACGGGTGTGCCCAGTGGCTTTACCGACTTGGATCGGGTAACCTCCGGCTGGCAGAAGAGCGATTTGGTCATCGTGGCTGCGCGCCCCGGTATGGGTAAGACGGCGTTCATGCTGTCGGCGGTTCGCAACGCAGCGGTCCAGTTTGGGCAAGGCTGTGCGGTGTTCTCGCTCGAGATGTCGTCGGTTCAACTCGTCAATCGCCTCTTGTCGGCGGAAGCTGAATTGGAAAGCGACAAGATCCGCCGGGGCAATCTGGCTGACCATGAGTGGGCGCAGCTTCACCACCGCATTGCCTCATTGACCGATGCGCCGATTTTCATTGATGATACCCCCGCACTTTCGATTCTGGAACTGCGGGCCAAAAGCCGCCGCCTGAAACAACAGCACGACATTCAGCTGATCGTCATCGACTACATGCAGCTGATGACTGGTGACACCTCGGCGCGTAAAGCGGGCAATCGTGAACAAGAGATTGCCTCGATCAGCCGGGCACTCAAGGGACTGGCCAAGGAGTTGAACGTGCCGGTGATTGCGCTTTCGCAATTGTCACGGGCCGTGGAATCGCGCGGTGGCGAGAAGCGTCCCCAACTTTCCGACCTGCGGGAATCGGGTTCGATCGAGCAAGATGCCGACCAAGTTATGTTCCTTTATCGCCCCGAATACTACGGCTTCAACGAGGATGCAGACGGCAACCCCGTGCAAGGCATTGGCGAGGTGATTATCGCCAAGAACCGGAACGGCCGCTTGGAGGACGTTAAGCTGCGTTTCGTCGGTCAGTACACCAAGTTCATGGACTTGGATCCCGGCTACTTCGGTGGGTCGGGTGGTGGCGGTGGCGCAGTCACCTTCGGCAGCCGCATGAATGACGGCCCAGGACCGTCGCCCGCCGGGGGGTCAGGCAGTTCGGGTGGGGGATTTGGCGGTTCGCACCGTGGCGATGAGGGGCCCGGCCCAAACCTACGCCCGCTTCCGCCAATGGATTCGGACGACGACGCGCCGTTCTAGTAGTCCCGTAACTTCTTTCCAGACTGCTCTTTTGAGTACCGCTTTGCGTCGTGTCGCCGGATAAAAAAAGTCAAAGGGAAGCCCGCTCCGAGCAGTGAAAAGCCGGCGATCAGTCTGCTTTCAGGTCGAATGTCTTGACTCCATGTGAAGTCGAAACCAAACAGGTACAGCAATAGGGAAAAGAGTAGAAAAACGCCAAAAAACAGTAACAAGCCTGCTAGTATGGCCAGCACTTTGAGGCTCGTCGGGCGATTCGCAACTTGTTCCTGGTCTGTTTTGAGTCTCATCTTGTTTATCGGTCTTTACTGGTCTAGGTCCAACCCCAAGTCAATGTTGGTCTTCAGGTTGCGAAGCTCAGCGAGTGCCTTGGTTTCGCCCTGCTTGGCGGCTAGTACAATGCCCTTCTCCAAGATCGGGTCGCAGGCAGCTTCTTCTCCCGCTTCGTAGAAATGAAGTGCCGCTTGGTAGTAAGCGGGCAGGTAGTCGGGGTGATCGTTCAGCAAGGCCTTGAAATAGTCGCCTGCGCGATCCCGGTCGGTTTTCGCCCACTCCAATGCCAAGGCGTACTGTAAAAAGGGATCCGTGGGACTCTCACGGGCCAAGGCCTCCAACTGATCGATTCGTGTGGCGTTCACGCCAGCAAATGTGCACAGAATGGCTAACTTCAAGCCCCGTTGGCCGTAGGTACTTCTAACCCGGTCAATCAACGGACAACCACCACCCATGAAGTTTCTGGTTTGCATCACCCACGTGCCTGACACCACGGCACGCATCGCGTTCACCGATTCGAACACCCGCCTGGACGAAAACGGTGTTCAATTCATCATTGGCCCCTACGATGATTACGCACTGGCCCGCGCGGTTGAATTGAATGAGGCCCTCGGTGCCGAGCTGACGGTCCTGAACGTGGGCCCCGCAGCGAGTGATCCCTCGCTACGCAAAGCCTTGGCCATCGGCGCAGATGCCGCGGTTCGCATTGATACAGAGCCTTCGGACCCTATTTTCGTCGCCGAACAGATTGCGGCCTACTCAAAGGACAAAGCCTTCGATATCATCTTCATGGGTCGCGAGTCGATTGACTTTAACGGCGGCGTGGTTCACGGACTGGTCGGCGAGTTGCTGGGCATTCCTGCCGTTTCACCCGTGATGCGGTTGGAACTCAACGGCACAACAGCCGAGTTGGACAAAGAAATTGAAGGGGGGAAGCAGACCTTGAAAGCCAGCTTGCCACTGGTACTTGGTTGCCAGGAGCCCATCGCCGAGTGGAAAATCCCTGGCATGCGCGGGATCATGTCGGCGCGCACCAAACCGTTGGAAGTCATTGCCCCAACGGGCGATGCGCCGGCTTCGTCAAGCAAAGCCTTTGCCTTGCCTGAAGCCAAAGGCGGGGTGAAGCTGTTCGAAGTGGGGCAGGAAGACCAATTGGTTGCCGCGCTGCGCGACCAGGCAAAAGTCATTTAACCACCTGAAAGAGAAAACGATGAGCGTACTGATCTTTACTGAAACCGAAGGTGGGGTGCTGAAGAAGTCCTCGCTGCAAGCGGTGGCCTACGGCCTGAAAACCGCCCAACTGCTTGGTGTTCCTGCTGTTGCCTTGTCGATGAATAGCCTCGACGAAGAGGGCAAACAACAACTCGCGAATACCTCAGTCGAGAAGGTCTTGGTGCTTTCGGGCATCGACGGCGGACTGGGGTCGGCCTATGCCGAAGCCGTCGAGCAAGTGGCTTCGGCTGGGGGCACAACGGTGGTGATCCTGCCGCAATCCTCCTTGACCGAGTCCTTGGCCGCCAGCTTGGCTGCCAAGATGAAGGCCAGCCTAGCCACAGGCGTGGTGGACTTGCCAAAAAAGGAGGGAAGCAACCTGGTGGTGCGTCGCAGTGTCTACACCGGGAAAGCCTTCTGCGAGACAACCTTGACCCGCGAGAAGAAAGTCATCAGTATCAAGAAGAACTCGTTCTCGGAACTGCCCGCCGCGGGTGGCCCTGCACCTGTTTCGCCCGTCGAGGTGAAGGTTGGGGCTTCCTCTGTTGAGGTGGTGAGCGAGAAGAAGGTCGAAGGCGACGTGCTCTTGCCCGAAGCCGAACTGGTCGTTTCCGCCGGTCGTGGCCTGAAAGGGCCCGAAAACTGGGGAATGGTCGAGGAATTGGCCAAATCTCTGGGAGCAGCCACAGCCTGTTCGAAACCCGTGTCTGACGCCGATTGGCGCCCGCACCACGAACACGTGGGCCAAACGGGCATCAAAATCGCACCGAACCTGTACATCGCTATCGGGATTTCCGGCGCGATTCAACACCTTGCAGGCGTTAGCGCATCGAAGACGATCGTGGTCATCAACAACGACCCCGAGGCACCGTTCTTCAAATCCGCCGATTACGGCATCGTAGGCGATGCGTTCGATGTGGTACCCAAACTAACTGAAGCCTTCAAGCGCGCCCTGGCCTAGTGGATCGAGTGGAATTGGAAATCCTTGGGCTCTCCTCGAGCCAATCACAGAGTGGATCGTTTGCCCTGGTTCTGGGCGAAAGGGAAGGAAAGCGACGCCTGCCCATCATCATTGGCATGTTCGAGGCGCAAGCCATTGCCATTGAGTTGGAAAAAATCACCCCCAACCGTCCGATGACTCACGACCTGTTCGTGAACTTCTCGGAGGCCTTTGGGATCGACGTGCAGGAGATCGAGATCTGCGACCTGAAAGAAGGAGTATTCTTCGCCAAGATCGTCTGCGACTCGAACCAAGGGCGCGTCGAGTTGGATGCACGGCCTTCGGATGCCATAGCGATCGGGCTTCGCTTCGGTGCGCCGATTTATGCCTTGGAGAAAATCATGGCAGAGGCGGGCATTCTTCTGAGTGAAACGGAAGAAGACGCCGAACTGCTTGGCGGAAAAGACGAGGACGAGGAAGAAGAGGCGAAGGCCGAAAAACAAATGAGCCGCGTGGAGGTTCAGAAAGGGAAGATTCCCGAAACGCTGGGCGATTTCTCGCATGACCAGTTGAGCGCGATGCTCGACGATGCGATCAAGTCTGAACAGTACGAGCTCGCCGCGCGTCTGCGCGACGAACTCAACCGCCGGGGCAGCTCCTCTTAATCCTACTTTTCATGCCCCACAGACGCATTGCGATCATTGGCTCAGGTAGTGCAGGGGCCAGTGCGGCGTTATTCCTGCATGGAGCGGGCGAGTCGGTGCAGGTATTCGAACGGGAGTTGAATCCCGGCCAAGTAGGAGCGGGCATCATGCTGCAACCCACTGGTTTGCAAGTTCTTGACAAGTTGGGCCTTCGCGAGAAAGCCCTTGCTCTTGGCAGGCGCATCGACGGGATCCACGGCAACAACCACAAGGGCAATTCTGTCCTCCGCATGGAGTTTCGCAAGGTCGACCCCAACGCCTACGGACTGGGCATTCACCGCGGATCGGTGTTCAACCTGCTGCACCAAGAACTGGCTGCAAAAGGTGTTCCCCTAACGCTGGGGACAACCATCTCGCGAATCGAGGACCGGGGCACCGAACACTTTCTGCACGACGAAAAGGGCAAAGTCTATGGACCCTTCGATTTGATCGTGATTGCCAGTGGCGCGGCCAGCCACCTGCGCGATGGCGAGACCATTACCCAACGCAGCCGCCGCCAGAAGTGGGCCGCCGCTTGGCTTCGGTTTCCCGCGACAGGCGAGGAGCCCCATTACATCCAGCAGGTCATGCGCGGGTCGCGGCAACTCTTGGGTTTGATGCCCATCGGCCACCGATCAGATGAGCAGGTCGACCAGATCAATTTCTTTTGGAGCCTCAAATGGTCGGAGGTCGACAAGTGGCGTGCCGCTGGCCGTGAGGCTTGGTTGAAGGAACTTCGCGCCCTTGCGCCCCAGCACGAGCACTACTTCAAGCACATCCCCGAAGACCTGAACTCGATCATCGTGGCGCCGTACTACGATGCGGTGCTGCGGCCGTTTCACCGGGAGGGGGTGGCGTTTATTGGCGATGTGGCCCATGCGACCAGCCCCCAGCTATCGAGCGGTACCAACAACGCCCTGCTGGATGCTCAGGCCCTTGCGGAAGCCTTGGCTACCCAAAACGACCTGGACGAGGCACTTAACGCTTTCATGACCACTCGTGAAACGCACGTACGCTTTTATCAGTGGGCGTGTCGCTGGGTTACGCCGCTGTTCCAAGGGAAGGCGCGAATTGGGCCGCTGCGCGACCTGGTTTTCCGCGTGATGAGTCGATGGGGGTGGGCCCACGGCTTGATGGCCCGGACCGCACTTGGCATTCAAAACGGGCTGCGTGGTAAGCTCGCCCAAAAATATTTCATCTTTGCGCCGTGGAATCGCCCGCAAAACCCCGCCTCGGCCTCATCGGATTCGGCAGTTTCAGCCAGTTCGTCGCCCCGTACCTAAAGCAACGCTTCGAGGTCCTGGCCGCGGACCGCGTGGATCAGTCGTCCGCCGCTCGTGCCCTGGGCCTTCGGTTTGTTCCCCTGAAGGATGCGGCTGCTTGTGACTTCGTGGTCTTAGCCGTCCCGGTCCAGTACCTAGAAGAGTGCCTGCTGGAGGTGAAAAAACACGTCAAACCCGGGGCACTGGTCGCTGATGTATCGAGCGTCAAGGTGAAGCCCATCGAGCTGATGCTGAAGCATTTGCCCGAATCGGTGGAGATCTTGGGAACGCACCCCTTGTTTGGCCCCCAGTCGGGCAAACACGGTATCGAGGGGCTCAACATGGTGCTGTGCCCGGTGCGCACCACCAAGCTGCGCGACGTGCAGCACTACTTTGTCTACGACCTACGCCTGAATGTTTTGGAGCGGAGCGCCGAAGTGCACGACCGCCAGATGGCCTACGTCCAGGCCTTGACGCATTTCATTGGTCGTGCGGTAAACGAGCTCGACATCCCTGACGTGGATCAGAAGACGCCCGCCTATCAATACCTACTGGACATCAAGCGGAACCTGGGCCAGGACAGCATGGACCTGTTCTTGACCATCGAGCAGCAGAATCCCTTTGCCGCCGAGGTACGCGCGAAGTTCATCGACGAGCTTCAGCGCCTCGACCAGTTTTTGCTTGGGCAGGGGGAGTATCGGCCAGCTTAAGCCTCCACTAACCCCTTCAAGTTCTCGAAGCCTTTCTCGAAGACGGGCCCCATCTGTTTTTCGGCGTTGAAGAACAAGCTGGTGGTGCGCTGGGTGTACTTGTAGTCGGCCCAGGCGCTCCAGGTCATCTTCGTGCCCTCGGCCAGCGGCTCCAACTCCATCTTCGAGTCGGAGGTCATCTTGAATTTGGGAAACCATATCCGCGATTGCATGACCTTGGCAGGTTCGAAGACGGTCGTAGTCTGCTCGCCGGTGCTTACCATTCGGTGCTTGCTGACCCAGGAATACTTCTGGCCCAGGCCTGGATCGCCTTCCACTTTCTTTTCCATGTTCGGGTCCATTTTGGCCCAGGGGCTCCATTTCTCGCCCTGGCCAAAGTCGGAGATGTAGGGCCAAATCTGCTCGGGCTTGGCCTTGATGATCGTGCTGCGTTCCATTCGATACCCAGAGGGCAGGAACGCGGGGATCACAAACATGAAGATTAGAACAATGGCCACACCGATTCCGGCGCCGTAGAGTGCATAGGTCATCAGTAAAAAGGGTTTGGTTGTAGTCTGTTAGATCGAGTCGGCTGGCAGCACGGTTTCCACTAGGGTGCCCAGGCTGTCGGTCGCCATCTCTGGCTTTTTGGGTTTGGGGATCGGGAGGGCTTCAAGCCAAGGCTTCATTTTCGCCAGTCCAAACTCGAATTCGGCACCCGTGCTTTTCTCCATGTCGCCGAAGAGCAGGAAATAGCGACCCAAGTAGTCGACCGTTCCGTAGTTCGTCCATATCACTTTTGTGCCGCCCGTGGTGTCCGAGAGCAAGAAATCAGCCCGCATGGTCATGTCCCATTCATTGAAGACTAGGTCGCGCCCGATCAGTTCGCCTTCGACAAGCTCGACGGTCGTCATTGATCCACTCATGCTGTCCGCGCCCATTTTCATCACGAAGTTCTCCACTTGGCCCATTCCCGGTTCCCCGGCAACTGTATAGATGGTGACGGTGTCCGGATTGCCCTCCATGTACCAAGGGTCCCACCTTTTGTTGTTTTCCATCTCCAGCAAGTTGAGGTAGACCCACCAGCGTGGCTGCTTGACGACAATCGATCGTTCCACCTTGAATTCAGGGGAAACGAATAAGGGGATGATCGCAGCGATGGCGACCAAAATGAGAAGGACAAGGCCGATGCGTTTGAGCACTTTCATGGGGGTGTGAATTAGAAACGATAGCTACGAATTTTCCCGCGGATTGGAAATGGAGGATGCTCGCAAATCAAAAGAGCCCGACCAAGGGCCGGACTCTTTGCGTGGGTGTACCTAAGTTAAAACTAACGCTTGTTCATCGGAACGTACGGCCGATCGGTTTCGCCGATGTAGACTTGGCGTGGTCGGCCAATGGGCTCGCCGCCTTCGCGCATTTCTTTCCATTGGGCGATCCAGCCGGGCAAGCGGCCCATGGCGAACATCACGGTGAATAGTTCGGTCGAGAGGCCCAGGGCGCGGTAGATGATCCCCGAGTAGAAATCGACGTTCGGGTACAACTTGCGGTCGACAAAATATTGGTCGTTGAGTGCTTCGTACTCCAATCCTTTCGCGATGTCGAGGATCGGGTCGTTGACACCGAGTTTCGCCAGCACGTTGTCGGCGGCCTTCTTGATGATCTTCGCGCGGGGGTCGAAATTCTTGTAGACGCGGTGTCCGAAGCCCATCAGGCGGAACGGATCGTCCTTGTCCTTGGCTTTGGCCAGGTATTTCTTGGTGTCACCGCCGTCGGCTTTGATCGACTCAAGCATCTCGATTACTGCTTGGTTCGCACCACCGTGCAGCGGACCCCAAAGGGCGTTGATCCCTGCGGCCACTGAAGAGTAGAGCGAAGCATGCGAGCTACCGACGATGCGAACGGTCGAAGTCGAACAGTTTTGCTCGTGGTCGGCGTGGAGGATCAGAAGTTTGTCCAGCGCGTCAACAACCACTGGATCAATTTCGTACTCGCGATTCGGAATCTTGAACATCATGTTCAAGAAGTTCGCGCAGTACTCCATGTCGGAGGGGTAGTTGAGCGGCAACCCACGCGAGTTGCGGTAGGCCCAGGCCGCAATGGTCGGCACCTTACCGAGAAGACGGGCAATGGTGCGGTCCAATTCCTCGGGAGTGGGATCAGTTTTCAGTGAGCCGGGGTAGAACGCCGTCAGCGACGAGATCATCGCAGAAAGCAGACCCATGGGGTGCGAGCTGGACGGGAAGCCTTCCAGGATGTCTTTGAAATCCTCGTGCAGGTTGTTGTGGCGGTTGATCTGAGCCACAAAGCCGTCAAACTCGGTTTGTTTGGGCAGTTCGCCGTTGATAAGCAGGTAGGCGACCTCCAGGAAACTGGCGTTGTCGGCCAGCGATTCGATCGAGTAGCCGCGGTAGTGGAGGATCCCCTTTTCCCCGTCGAGGAAGGTGATGCCGCTTTGCGTGGAGCCGGTATTTTTGAAACCCGGATCGATGGTGATGTGCCCAGTCTGCGCGCGCAGCTTGGAGATGTCGATCGCTTTTTCGCCTTCAGTGCCCTCGATCACGGGGAACTCATAGGTCTTGCCGTCGAGGGTCAGGGTAGCGGTCGAGGTAACGGGTGCGGAAGCGCTCATCGGTGTTAAGGTCAGCGTAGGGTTAGCGAAAGAAAGACCGTCCTTCAGAAGGACAGCGGCCTGAAAATACGCGATAATTCAGCCTCAGCCCAAATCGAAATCGGCCTCTCTTCGGGTTATTCAGGAATTCTTAACCCCGAGACCCTGCGGTTGGTTGCGGCGAAGGCCCAATTCCCAGATCAAATAGGCGATCGAAACCCCTGCGGCCACCAGGCTGCTGACCAGGAAAGTCCCCTGAATGGTAAAGAGTTGGTCGAGCGGGCGGGTCGCGATGGGCGAGAGGAACTGGCCCATGAAGACCGCCGCAGTAAGCAGCCCGGTCAGGCGTCCACGGTTTACTGGCGTGCTGAGCGAAAGCAACCACGTGGACGAATTGGGCATCATCAGGCCCATGCCGATGCCGCCAATGGCCGCGCCAACCATGAAGCCGCCCACGCTGCTGGCGTAGTGGATGGTCAGGTAGCCCAAGGCGATGAAGCCGAAGCACAGCACATAACCACCTTGATAACTCATCCAGCGGCGCAGGTATCGGTAGCATAGCGAGGTAAGCCCCGAGACAAAGGTTGTGCAAGTAATCGCCAACCCGACGCGGCTTTTCGAGATACCTGGTTCGAGTTGTTCGAGCAGGAAGGAGGCTTCGGTGATCACGACATAGAACAGGATCATCCTGATCAAGGCCGTGGCATACAGGATTACCAGTGTTCGTTGCTTGTGGGCATCGACGTTCTCGGGCAGGCCACCGCTGTGGCCTGCCTTATCCTCGGCACTTGGCTCACGAACAAAGAAGATGACCATTGGCAGGAAGGCCACCGAAAAGAGATAGATCAAGAAAGGATGACGCCAAGAGATGTCAGCAAGTAGACCACCTATCAGGACAATCACCACGCCACCCATGGCCATGAAGCTCGCTTGCTGGCCGAGGAACTTCCCGCGTGCGGGGCCTTCGTAGTAGTCACCCACCAGGGCGATGACCGCTGTCATCAAACCACCCACAGCCAAGCCCAAGGCCGCCCGGCTGGCGAGTAGCAACCACAACTCTGAAATCCAGAGGCCGCCACTGCCCGCCACGGCATACAGAATCAACGAACCGATCAGGAGCTTGACCCGACCCACTTTATCAGCGATAAGGCCCGCAAAAGGTGCCGAAAGTGCGATGAACAGGCCGGGAAGGGTAAGGATCAGGCGTGCCCAGAACGCAGAGTCATCCTGCGGAAATGCCTCGCCGATGGCTTTCAGCGAGGGGGAGATCACCGCGCCGGACATGACAGTCAGGCTGCTGCAAAGCAGCAATGTGAGAGGAACGAAGCGGTGGAGTTTGCTAGACACGAAGAGGGGAGAATGGACTAGGCCAAACCCCTCGGGTCGAAAAGTAGTTCTAGCGCGCGGTGACAGTGCCCACAATCATCACCTCAAAGACGGCGGGGGTGCCACTGGTGTTGATCAGCACGGTTTTTCGCTGCTCGCCGATCTTGCCTTCGGTGTTGAATACCACCTGAATTTCGCCCGACTGGCCGGGTGGAATGGGCACGGTACTGAAGCTGGGTACCGTACAGCCACAAGAGGCATTTGCGTTGATCAACCGAAGGGGTGCCTGGCCCACGTTCTCGATCCGAAACACGTGTTCGACTTTCATACCCTGTGGGACGGTCCCGAACTCATGTAAGGGCTCGTCGATCACGCCACGCGCCGTGGTATCAACAATCGTTTCGCTGCTTTTCAAGTCAAACTCCTCAAAGTCGCCGAAGCCATCGGACTCTTCCTCTAGCTTATCATCCTTTGGATCGGGAGTCATTTCGCCAGCCTCGCGCTCTAGTTGGGGGCGAGGTTTGGCGACCGGTGCGCTCCCTTTTTTGGATTGGCAGGCTCCAAACGCCGACAGGAGGACTAAAAGTCCCCCTGTCAAAAAAAGCCGTGTGGAGTACCCGAGCATGCCCCAGAACATGATTATGGGTTGATCGTGCC
>CAYGKP010000060.1:0-12719 GCA_964350605.1 uncultured Cytophagales bacterium | reverse complement strand
GGGGAAGGCCGTGTGGTCAAAGAAAAGTGCCCCACTTGCAGTGGCTCGGGCCGCACGTTGGAAGAAGAAACTGTGTCGCTCAACATCCCTGCGGGAGTTGAGGACGGCATGCAACTGGTCATGAACGGCAAGGGCCACGTGCCCGAACGCGGCGGCCAGCCGGGCGACCTGCTGATTGTAGTCGAAGGCGTGCCCGACGAGGAATTGCAACGCGACGGCAACAACGTGGTCTACGAACTGTGGGTCAGCTTTGTGGATGCCACTTTGGGTGCGAACGTCGAGGTGCCGACCCTCACCGGGCGGGCAAAATTGAAGATCGAGCCGGGCACCCAGCCGGGCAAAGTCTTGCGCCTACGTGGCAAGGGCATGCACGATTTGAATGGCTATGGCGTTGGAGATCAGTTGGTCTACGTCAACGTCTGGACCCCCAAACAACTCAGCCGAGAGGAGAAAGCCCAGTTGGAATCGTTGCGAAACAGCGCGAACTTCCAACCAACGCCTGGAAAAGCCGACAAGGGTTTCTTCCAGAGCCTACGGGAATTCTTCACTGCGTGAAACGCTTTTTTCTTCTGATGCTCTTGGTCCTCGGGCTGGTTTCGGCCCGCGCACAGGAGGACCGTCTGCGCTTGGCCCTGCCCGGCGAAGCAACGACCACGCATTTTCGGATGGCGACCTTCTTCGATGAAGGCAACGTCGCCATCGCGCCGACCACCAACCCCAACCTGCTGACCATCTACGGCACCCGCGACCCTGATCGCGTGCATGCTCGTTGGCACAACGGCCGCGAGGGAAAGACCGAGGAAGCCATCTTCCAAGTCCTGGAGAGCGAGCGGGCGATTTCCAGTTTGTGGACCGAAGAGGTCAGTACGTGGCAGGTGTTTCTGGCCCAGCACAAGCGCCTGGACATGGACCTCGCCTTCGGCACCGGGGCCGCCGAAATCGACCTCTCGGGCTTGTCGGTGAAGAGCTTGGCGGTTCGCTCGGCGAAGGCGACCATTCGTCTGCGCTATCAACCCAGCCGTGGTAACGCGGTGAAGATGGACACCCTCACCTTGCATTGCCGGATGGGGAAGCTGCGCGTCGAGAACCTGCACCTGGGCCGGGTTCGGGTCATCAACGGGCGTGTTGAGTACGGCGAGTTGACCTTGCTATTCCCCGGCAAAAACGACGTAGACATCACGCAGATGAACCTTACGGTTGGCCTCGGCAAGCTGATCATGCAACTGCCCAGCGAGCAGGTGCCCGTGCGCATCACATTCGAAAAAGGCGCGATGGGTGATGTGATCCTGCCCAAGAGTTACCACGGCCAGGATGGCGTGTGGATGAACGATGCGTATTACGTAACGGCCCCCGGCGTGCTTGAAATCAACCTGAAGGTCGAGGGCGGCACGGCGATTTTTAGCGAGTAGCCGGGCGATTCAGTCTACTCCAAGTAGACCCCTTCTTTCTTGCCGAGTTCGACGCGCACGTGTTCTTTCACTGTGGTCGAGAGGGCATAGCCCACGTAATCGGCCCGAATCGGGAAGCGGCGGTGCGTCCGTTCGACCAAAACCAAGGTCTGAATGCTCTGAATCGGTGCCAAGAGAAAAGGCTTAAGGCTATAGGCCAACGTGCGGCCACTATTCAACACATCATCGACCAGCAGCACCGAACGGCCCGCTAACTCGACCTGGGGTTCCAGGCGAATTTCGGCTTGGGCGGGGGTGTCTTTGCTCAGGTGAATGTCGATTAGCTCGGTTTGAAGGGGGCTGATCTCGGCCAAAACGGCTTGGACACGGCGGGCCAATTGCGCGCCACGGCCGTGAATCCCAGCGATCAGAAGCTCGGAATAGCCCGCGTAATCGTGGTATTCGTACACCTCGAAGGCCATTCGGCGGATTTTCTGCTCGATGAGCGCGGGGTCGAGTAGCAGGGTGGTCGCCGTTGTCATGGCCACAAAATACGAATTCGCAGCAAGCGGAAGGAAAGGCTTGGGAATCAACGCGCGGACTTCTTATCTTTGTAGCCCTTTTTAAGGGAGCGTAAGCACAACAGACCATGAAGCAGGAAATTCACCCCGAGTATCGTTTCGTCGTATTTCAGGACCAAGCCAGCGAATTCAAATTCCTGACTCGTTCGACCATGAACTCCGAGGAGACCATCGTCTGGGAAGACGGCAAGGAGTATCCGGTGGTGAAAGTCGAGGTCAGCTCGGCTTCGCACCCCTTCTTCACTGGCCAGCGCATGTTGCTTGACACCGCTGGACGCGTTGAGAAGTTCAACCGCCGCTACAAAGGCGCAGCGCCGAAAGCGCCTGTCGCCGAGCCAGCGAAGTCCGCCGAATAAGAATTCGGTCTTCGTGGCGCGCCTCGAACCGCCATTTCATTTCATCTCTGCCTAACTTCGGGTGATGGTCCTTTGCCTTGTGGACCGGCCCGAGGCCCGAGCGGCCTTCCTCCCCCTGACCCATACGCGGCCAGTGGCTGATCTGCGCGTGGGCATTTTGACCCTCGCGGAGAAGTGGGCTTTCGCCCTCAAACCCGACCGAACGACCTTTCAGTGCGACGCGCTCTTCGCGCATCGCTACGCCCAGCCGCCGAAGGGTGAGCCAGTACTGTTCATTGAGTCACGCTTGTTGCCGGCTTCCTTTTTGGTCGAGGCGGTCATGGCCCTCAAACCGGGCGAGGGACTCAAATGGAATGACGAGGCCATCGCTGTGCACGACACATCCTGGGTGGCTTCGACAACCGTCTGGAAGGAATTGCCAGGAGCCCCGCCGCGCATTGAACGGCTGTGGGATTTGCTCGACCACAACCCCGGCGAGATTGCCGAGGACATCGAACGCCTGGATCCGCCGGTTGGCTTTTTGCGCGACATCCACACGGCGATCTATTCGCCCGAGAAAGTCTACGTCGATCCGACGGCGGATGTGCGCGGTGCTGTTCTCGATGCGTCGGCAGGTCCGATTTACATTGGCCCGAAAGCGGTGATCCAGCCTGGCTCGATGATCCAAGGCCCCGTGGCGATCCTAGAAGGCGCGACGGTCAACATGGGCGGCAAGATTCGCGCAGGCACGACCATAGGCCCCTACTGCAAGGTGGGCGGCGAGGTGAGTGTCTCAATCCTGTGGGGTTATTCGAACAAGGCGCACGACGGCTTCCTGGGTCATGCCCTTCTGGGCCAATGGTGCAACCTTGGGGCGGGCACCGATTGCTCGAACCTCAAGAACGACTACGGCCAGATTTCCGCGTGGAGCGAGGCACAGGGCGAGTACGTCCCCACCGGACGGCAATTCTTGGGTCTCACAATGGGTGACCATAGCAAGGCAGGCATTGGCACGATGTTCAACACCGCGACGGTCGTCGGGGTTAGCGCGAATCTTTTCGGGGCGGGCTTCCCGCCGAAGTTTGTCCCTTCCTTCTCGTGGGGCGGGGCCGAGGGCTTAGTTGAGTTCCGGCTGGAGAAAGCCTTGGAAGTGGCAGAGCACGTGATGGCCCGTCGTCAGGTGGCACTCAGCAAGGAAGAAAAGGCGCTTCTCACCGACGTATTCCAACGAACCGCAGCCCAGCGAGGCGCATGACGTACGCGGAGATTCCCGGGTTTGCCGAGTTGAAGGCTCGGCTTCGTGCCAACGTGTTGGGCGGTCGCTTGGCGCATGCGCAACTCTTTTTCGGCCCCCAGGGCGGGGGGCAATGGCCCATGGCGAGGGCGTTTGCCCAGTCGTTGCTTTGCCCCGAAGCGAAGGAAGGGGAGGCCTGCGGGGCTTGTTCGAGCTGCCGGAAGGCGGAGGGCCTTGTTCATCCTGACATTCATGTAGTGGTCCCGGCCCCCTCGGTAAAGGGCGATGACCAAACACCCAGCGAGTTTTACCTGCCCCAACTGCGCACCCTGCTGGCCGCTGATCCTTTTGCCACCTTCGCCGATTGGGTGGCTTCGCTGGCCGCTGAGAACAAACAACTTGCGATTTCGGTGGCCGAAAGCCGCCGGATGATTCGCACGCTTTCGCTCAAGTCGCACGGGGGTGAGCGCAAAGTCGTCCTGCTCTGGCTGCCCGAACTCATGCACCCCGCCGCGGCGAATGCCCTTCTGAAGCTGCTGGAAGAACCCCCTGCGGGTACCGTGTTTCTCTTGGTGAGCGATGCGTATGACCGCGTATTGGGCACCATCCAATCGCGGACCCAAAAGGTCCACGTCGGCCCCTTCGCCGAGGACGATCTGACTTCCTATCTGGTCGGCAAGAACGTCCCCGAACCCGAGGCCCGCGCCATCGCCCGCCGCGCCGAGGGCAACCTACCGTATGCCCGCGAGCTGGCCGCCCACCGCGAAGACCCCTTGAGCGAGCAGTTCATCACCTGGCTGCGCGCGGCCTTCGCCATGCGACCCGCTGAACTGGTTGCGCAAAGCGAAGCCTTCCAAGGCTTGTCCCGCGAAGGACAGAAACACTACTTCGACTTGGGCCTCCAACTGCTCCGCGAAGTGATGCACCACCAAGCGGGGGCCAGCCAATTGCCCACCGACGACCCACATGCAGACTTCGCCCGGAAGTTCGCCACCGTTGCCGATACCGAGCGCCTCATGAAGCTCTGCGACATCCTGTCCGAAGCGCGCTATCACATCGAGCGCAATGGCCTCTCGCGGGTGGTTCACCTCGACACGGCCTTTTCTATTCACCAACTCCTGCGCGCCAGTTAATGGACGACGAAGCGGATTATAAGAAACGCGACGCCCGCCTGAAGATCGGGACGCGCAAAAGCCCGCTGGCCCTGTGGCAAGCCAAGCACGTGCAGTCGATGCTGGAAGAGCGGGGGCTGGACAGCGAGTTGATTACTGTTGAGACGAAGGGGGATTTGGTCCTGGACCGGACGCTTTCGAAAGTCGGCGACAAAGGCTTGTTCACCGCTGAATTGGAGGACGGCCTTCGTTCGGGTGAGATGGATCTGGCTGTCCACAGCGCAAAGGACCTACCGAGCGAGTTGCCCGAGGGCTTGGAGATTCTGGCCTTCACGGTGCGCGAACCCGTTCACGATGTCATCGTCGCCCCCGATTTGGTCAGCTTGGAGACGGACGAGGGCTTGCGCCTCGGCACTTCATCCACCCGCCGGGTCGCCCAGTTGGCTCACTACTACCCCGGCCATACGACCGTCTCGGTCCGTGGGAATTTGCAGACTCGGTTGCGCAAGCTCCAAGAGGGCGAATGTGACGCGTTGGTCTTGGCTTATGCGGGGGTCTATCGCATGGGCTTCGCGCGGATGATTCAAGTTCATTTGCCGACCGAAACTTTCACCCCGGCAGTGGGGCAGGGGAGCTTGGCCTTGGAGATTTCTTCGGCGATGCCCGAGGCGATCCGCCAGAAAATCAAAGCCGCGTGCCACGACGAACCGACCGGCTATGCCGTGCGCGCCGAGCGGGGCTTCCTGCGTGTACTCGAGGGCGGATGCAGCATTCCTTCCTTCGCCTATGCCCGCACGCTGGGCACCAAATTGACCCTGACCGCCGGCCTCATCGGCCTGGATGGCCAGACCCTTTTGCGAGAGGACGGAGAGGGCCCTATCTTCCAACCTGAGGCCCTGGGCGAGCAGGTGGCCGCTCTACTCCTGGAGAAAGGTGGCCGCGAACTTCTTGACCAGATTCGCCTCGAACTCAACCGCTAAGTTTCCACACGCTTGTGACCATCTCGAAGTTTCCCTCGCCCACACGTGTCCTGGTCACCGGGGCCAACGGCCTGCTTGGCCAAAAACTGGTGGCCCGTCTGGCTGCCGATGGCGAAGTGGAAGTGCTCGCAATTTCGCGGGGCGATGTGCGGTTCAAATTGCCTGAAGGGGTGTCCTATACCAACCTCGACCTGACCGACCGAAAGGCCGTGCTCAGCTACCTGGAAGCCACCAGACCAGGCGTGATCATCAACACCGCGGCGATGACGAATGTCGATGCCTGCGAGGCCGACAAAGAGGGCTGTTGGGCCGCGAACGTGGAGGCGGTTGATCACCTGTTGGAAGGGGCAACCGCCCACCCAGATCCTTACTTTCTGCAAGTCTCGACCGACTTCATTTTTGATGGCGAGGCTGGGCCCTATGCCGAAACGGATACCGAAGGCATCAAGCCCCTCAGCTATTACGGCGAGAGCAAGTGGGAGGCCGAGAAGCGAGTGGCCGCCAGCGGCTTACGACATGGCATCGCGCGGACGGTGCTGGTCTACGGGGTGACTCCCGGCATGAGCCGTTCGAACATCGTGCTCTGGGTGAAGGAAAGCCTTGAGGCCAAAAAGAACATCAAAGTCATCGACGACCAGTGGCGTACGCCCACCCTCGCCGAGGACCTATCGGACGGCTGTTTCCGGTTGGCCTGTCAGCAAGTCGAGGGCGTCTTCCACATTTCAGGCGAAGAATTGATGACTCCTTACGAACTGGCCGTTCGGGTCGCCAACCACTTCGAACTTGATCCCAAATTGATCGAGAAAGTCGATGGCTCGATCTTCACCCAACCGGCGGCGCGTCCGCCGAAAACGGGTTTTATCATCGATAAAGCCAAACGTGAATTGGGCTACGCGCCCCATACCTTCGAACGGGGCCTCGACGTGGTGGGTAAACAGCTCACCGTGCTCCACATGCATTCCTAAGACTCCTTACTTTCCTCGTGACTCGTTTTCTGCTCGCTTCTCTTTTTCTCTGTTCCAGTTTCCTGGCGCGTGCTCAAGCGCCCGTTGATACCACCTCGACGCTCTACAAAATCGACAAGGCCATTTCCAGCGGTTTCCAGCCGGTGACCGATGTGGTGGAAACAGTGGTCTTTTACTCCTTCGAGGTCGATACCGACGACGGGGTGGTGTCGGTGCCGCTCGTCTTGGTCTGGCTCATCTTCGGGGCGGTGTTCTTTACGATCTTCTTCAAGTTTGTCAACATCCGGCGGTTCGGCACAGCGATCAACGTGGTGCGCGGCAAGTACGAGGACCCCGATGCGATCGGGGAAGTGACGCACTTTCAAGCCTTGACCGCGGCGCTGTCGGCGACGGTTGGGCTGGGCAACATTGCGGGGGTAGCTGTTGCGATTTCAGTTGGCGGACCGGGCGCAACCTTTTGGATGATCTGCGCCGGACTGCTCGGCATGTCCAGCAAGTTTGTGGAGTGTACCCTGGGCGTGAAGTACCGCAACGTGGATGCCGATGGCACGGTCCACGGCGGGCCGATGTACTACCTGACCAAGGGCCTCAAGGCCATGAAGATGGGCGGCTTTGGGCGCGTGCTCGCGATTGGTTTCGCGGTCTTCTGCGTAGGCGGTTCTTTTGGCGGCGGCAACATGTTCCAAGCCAACCAGGCGCAAGCGCAATTCTCCTCGCTTGACATGATGGAAGGAACTTGGGTCGGCACCCACGGGTGGATCTTCGGACTCATCATGGCCGTGCTCGTTGGCGCAGTCATTATCGGCGGCATCAAAAGCATCGCCAAGGTGACCGACAAGATTGTCCCAGTCATGGTGATCCTCTACGTCGCGGCGAGCCTGTACATTCTCTTTTCGGAGGCCTCGGAAATTCCCGGTGCTTTTGGTCTCATTTTCTCCAGTGCTTTTGCGCCCCAAGCCATTGCGGGCGGCGTGCTTGGCTCGCTGATTCAAGGCTTTCGCCGGGCGGCCTTCTCGAACGAGGCGGGTATCGGTTCGGCGCCCATTGCCCACTCCGCGGTGAAAACCAGCCACCCGGTCAGCGAAGGATTGGTCTCGCTCTTGGAGCCCTTCATTGATACCGTTGTGGTCTGCACGATGACGGCCTTGGTGCTCGTCATCACGGGGGTGTGGAACGATCCGAACCTTAACGGCATCGACCTAACTTCGGCGGCGTATTCCAGCCAGATCGATCATGCGGAATACGTCTTGGCCATTGCGGTGGTGCTCTTCGCCTTCTCCACGATGATTTCGTGGAGCTATTACGGCCTGCAAGCCTGGCAATACCTCTTCGGGTACGAAACCTGGAAAGGGAACCTCTACAAGTCGATCTTCTGCTTCTTTGTCATCGTTGGTGCGTCGGTCCAACTGAAACCCGTGATCGGGTTCTCCGATGCGATGATCTTCGCAATGGCCTTCCCCAACCTGATCGGGTGTTTGCTGCTGGCCCCGCAAGTGCGTCGGGAGTTGAACGACTTTGTCCGGCAGATTAAGAACGGGGGCATTGCGGCGAAGCCCAAGCAGCTTAAGTCGCACCGACTCAAAGACCGATGAGCCCGCGCCCCCGAACCGAGGAGGCCCTGAGCGGTCGGCGGGGGCACAAGCGCAGTTTGATTTGGCTGTGGGGGTTGACGGCGCTGGTCGTGGTCGGGAGTTTTTTCCTGCCAACCGGGTTGTGGCAGAACAGCCCGAAAGGGGAAACGCAAAATTGGGATTCACTCGTCACAGCGCACAGCATCTTGGACACCGCCGAACTGGCCGAATTCGATCCGAATGACCTGGACTCCGTAGGTTGGGTATCAGTCGGGATGCACCCCGATTGGGCGAAGCGGCTCGCGGCGTATCAACGGGCGGGTGGGCACTTCGAGCGGCCCGAAGATTTGCTGCGGCTCGACGGCTTTCCGCTCGGCGACTACTACCGCCTGAAAAGCAAACTGACCTTCGCGGGCAAGGCACTACTCCGGTTCGATTTAAACACCGTGTCGATGGGCCAACTCCAAGAAATCGACGGCATCGGCCTCAAGCGAAGCCAGTGGATTGTCGATTACCGCGAGAAGCTGGGCGGCTTTCTTTCCACAGATCAAATGTACGAGGTCTTCGGCCTCGACAGTGCGTTGGTCCGGGAAGTCCTGCGTCACGCCGACCTGGGGTCGATCACCCCGAAGCAACTTTCGCTCAACGACGACCCCTTCGAAGTCCTCGTCCGCCACCCGTATTTGACCCACCGCCAAGCGGGGACCATCGTCCTGCACCGCGAGAACAACGGGCCCTTCACCAGCCTCGATGACCTGTTGAAGCACGACCTAGTCCCCGCCGAGAAGGTGGATAAGCTGCGGCCCTATCTCCGGCTCTAGTCCCTAACTTCGGAGTTCCTGATGGAACGACTGCTTCGCGCCTATCTCCAGCGGCTCACCAACCTGTCGAGCACCAACAAGTGTCTGTTGCACTTGCGACTGCGCCGTGCGCAAGACCTGGACCTGAGCGAGACGGACTTCGCCCTGAACCGTCCGGCCTTCTCGATCATCGACGACTTATTGGGGGGTAAGAAAACCGTGTCGCTCTGCACCGTTCAGGATGCGCGGGACGCCGCTTCGAACGACCTGAGCCGCCGCTTGCGGAGCCTCGCCAAGCGGGCCGAATTTCTGTTTGAAGAGCGCGGTGCGATGGACCTGCACTTGGGTTGGCCCTTTGTCCACGGCAAGCTGTCGGACGATGCGCCCGTGCGTGCGCCGTTGTTGTTCTTTCCCATCCGCTTGGTGATTGAGAAGGACAAGTGGGTACTGCGGTTGCGCGAGGGCGAGGCCCTGACCTGGAACCGCAGCTTTCTGTTGGCCTATTCCCATTTCCTGAATACCCCACTGACTCAGGAATTTTTGGATCAGCCCTTCGAGGATTTTTTGGGCGACAGCCAAGCCTTCCGCAATCAGCTTTATGCCTTGCTGAAGGAGAGCCCGCTCGAACTGCAATTCAACCGTGAACTGTTCGAGGACCGCATCAGGCCGTTCCAGAATTTCAAGACCCAAGAGTACCGCAACCAAGCCAAACTCGGCGAGTTGAAACTTCAGCCCGAGGCAGTGCTGGGGCTCTACCCCCAGGCGGGTTCGTACTTGGTGCCCGACTATCAAGCGATGCTCGAACGGGTGCCCGCCGAGAGCTTGGAAGCCTTTTTTGTCGACCGCCAATTGGTCCCCGCGGAGGCCGAGCAGGAAGGCCGTCGCGACTTCTTTCTCCATGCGGTGAAAGAGGAGCAATTGCTGACGCCCTTTCCCCTCGATGCCGCGCAGGAGAACGCCGTGAAAGCGGTCAAGAAGGGTCATTCGCTGGTCGTTCAAGGCCCCCCGGGGACGGGCAAATCCCAACTGATCTGCAACTTGGTGGCCGACCGCATCGCCATGGGCGAGAAGGTCCTGGTCGTCTGTCAAAAACGCGCCGCGCTCGACGTGGTCCATGCCCGGTTGTCCGAGGCGGCGCTTGCGCCGTTCGTGGGGTTGGTTCACGACGTGAAGGGCGACCGAAAGAAACTCTACGAGCAACTCGACCGACAGATCGAGCGGATCGAGGAGTACAAGGCGCGCAACGATGGCCTCGATGCCGTGGTCCTCGAACGGGAATTCCTGCAAGCCAGCCGCCGAATCGATGCGATTCTGGAGGAGTTGGAAGCCTTTCGCACGGCCCTGTTCCGCGAGGACGAATGCGGCTGGAGCCCCAAGGAACTCTACTTGACCACCGATGCCGAGGGGGAGAGCCTGAACCTGGGCGAGCATTACCGCAGCCTGACGGTTCACACCTGGCCGGACTACGTGCGCAAGCTGCGCCGTCGGTTGCCGTACGAGGCGAAATTCTCGTGGCAAGCGCACCCCTGGGGCGAGCGGCGTTCGTTCGCCGGGCGACCGCTGACTGATTTGAAACGCCTCACCGATCTATTGACTGAAGTGGGCACGCAGGCCAAGCAATGGACCGAGCGGACCGAGCAGCTTCTCGGTAGTGTCTTGGATCGCGAAGAAACCTTGACTGCCTGGAACCGCCAGGGTCGGGTTGAGGAGTTATTTAACCTGACGACGGCTCCCCAGGTTTGGGACCTGCTGCAACGCCACCACGAGCGTCAATGGGACGAGGGCGAGTGGTACCGCCTGGAGTTCCGGGTGCTGGGGTTGCACCGCGGCTCGGGGATTGAGGCGAGCGTGAAGTCCGACGAACTGGGCCGCTTCCTCGAGATCCTCAACGAGTACCAACTGGCCAAAAAGAGACTGGACAAGCGCATCCGCTGGAGCATGTTCAACCGCAACAAGCGGGTGATTCAGAAGGCCCTGGCCGCTAGTAAGCTGAAATGGACCAAGGGCGGCATTCGCTTGCTGCGCGAACGCTTGGACAACCGATTGAATTACGAGGATGCCTGCCAGCGCATTGCCCAGTTGCTGCCCGGCGAACCCCATCCCACGCCCGGCGATCTTCTAAGTTGGCAGCAGTTTTTCCACGAGTGGTTCCTGGTGTACGTGGCCAAAAAGGAGATGGGCGAACTGCACCCCCTGCCGATCCAATTAGGGATGGTCGGCGGCGAGCGAAAGACCGCCTTGGAACGTTGGACCCAGCTCAAGAAAGAACTCGCGCCCTGGCAGGCCCGCCACACCGCCTGGCTCGAAGACCTCACCGAAAGCCAAGTCCGCCGCTTGTGGTCGGAGGAGGCAATCGAAGCATCGCTCAAGAAGAGCCTCAAACAGGACTTCGACGCGCTGGTGGAATACGATTCGGAACGCGAGAATTGGCAACGCTGGGAAGTCGAGGTGCTGGGTACCCTCTCGGAGATTGGCCCCAAGCAGACCACCGACCAAACGGTTGCACACCTGGAAAATAGTCTGCGCCTCTCGTGGCTCACCCACCTGGAACTCAAGGACCCGGTGCTGCGCATTGTCTCGACCGAACGGATGGGCCAATTGGAACGCGAGTTGGCCGAGGCGCAAGAAATCAAGGACAAGCGCAGCCGCGACTTGGTCCTTCTTCGCGCCCGCGAACGGACCTATCGAGACGTGACGTTCAACCGCCTACACAACCGCGTGACCTACCGCGAACTGCAACGCCAAGTCACCAAGAAGCGCCTGATCTGGCCACTGCGTCGCTTGTTGCACGATCTGGGCGAGGAGGTGTATCCGCTGGTGCCCTGTTGGCTCGCCTCACCCGAAGCGGTGTCGTCGCTCTTTCCGCTGGAAAAACACTTTGATCTGGTGATCTTCGACGAGGCTTCGCAGTGTTTCGCCGAGGAGGGTCTACCCGCCATGGCACGGGGTCGGCAAGTGGTCGTCGTCGGCGACAGCCAGCAGCTTCAGCCAAGTGATTTGTACCGCATCCGATGGGAAGAAGAGGAAGACGATGAGGTGCCCGAAACGCAGATCGATTCGCTGCTCGACATGGCGCGCGAGCACTTGCGCGAAGTCAAGTTGACCGGGCACTACCGCAGCCGGACGCTGGATTTGATTTCCTTCTCGAACGAGCATTTCTATCGCGGCGAACTGCAAGTAATACCCCATGCCGAAGATTGGCTCAAGGGTGACCCCGCCATCCAGGTCCTGCGCGTGCCGGGGCAATGGATCAAAAGCACCAACCCGGTCGAAGCCGATCGCGTGGTTGATCTGGTGCTTGGGGCGATCAAGGAAGGGGAGACGAGCATCGGCGTGGTCACCTTCAACTACCCACAGCAACAACTCATCGAACAGCGGTTGGAGGAAGAAAGCATCGCCCGGAAGGTTTCGATTCCCGCCGAGGTGTTCGTGAAGAACATCGAGAACGTCCAGGGCGACGAGCGGGACCACATCGTGTTCTCGCTGGGCTATGCGCCGGATCGCGGTGGGAAGATGGCCATGCAGTTCGGCCTACTCAACCAGCAGGGTGGGGAAAACCGCCTGAATGTCGCGGTGACCCGGGCTCGTCGGCGCATCTCGCTGGTGTGCAGCATCCTGCCTTCGCAACTCAAAGTGGACGACACCAAACACGAAGGTCCAAAGCTGCTGCGCGCCTACTTGGAATACGCGGACAAAGTGGCCAGTCGCTCTTACCCGCCCACGCTGCCCGACCGCGAGCACCGCCGCCGCGGT
>CAYGKP010000059.1:0-12733 GCA_964350605.1 uncultured Cytophagales bacterium | reverse complement strand
CACCCAAGCCACACTTTCCGGTTGGGTGCAACGAAGCCGTGACAAAGGCGGCCTATTGTGGATCGACTTGCGCGACCGCTACGGCCTCACCCAACTGCTTTTTGACGAGAGCAACGCGCCGAAGGAGTTGATGGACCTCGCCCGCACCGCGGGTCGGGAATTTGTGCTACAAGCCACGGGCGTGGTGACTGAACGCCATTCGAAGAACCCCGACTTGCCCACGGGCGAGATCGAACTGAAGGTCACCGACCTGAAAATTTTGAACCCCGCCAAAGTCCCACCGTTCCTGATTGAGGACGACACCGACGGGGGCGAGGACCTGCGGATGCAGTACCGTTACCTCGATTTGCGCCGGGGCCCCGTGCGCCGGAAGTTGGAATTGCGCCACCGCCTCGCGCAAGTGAGCCGCCGCTACCTCGATTCCAAAGGCTTTCTCGAAGTGGAAACGCCTTTCCTGATCAAATCAACACCCGAAGGCGCCCGCGATTTCGTGGTCCCCTCGCGCATGCACCCGGGCGAGTTTTACGCCCTGCCCCAGTCGCCGCAAACCTTCAAGCAACTCTTGATGGTGGCAGGCTACGACCGCTACTTCCAGATCGTCAAGTGTTTCCGCGACGAGGACCTGCGCGCCGACCGCCAGCCGGAATTCACCCAGATTGACTGTGAGATGGCCTTCGTCGAGCAGGAGGACATCCTGCAACTCTTCGAAGGCATGATCCGCGAGATCATCAAAACCGAGAAAGGTGTCGACCTTCCTCCCTTCCCCAAAATGCCGTATTCGGAGGCCATGAGCCGCTACGGTTCGGACAAGCCGGACACCCGCTTCGGCATGGAGTTCTGCGAGCTCAATGACTTGGCCCAGAACCAGGGTTTCGGCGTGTTCGACAGCGCGGAGCTGGTCGTGGGCGTCTGTGCGCCGGGTTGTGCGGAGTACACCCGCAAAGAAGTCGATGCGTTGACCGAATGGGTCAAGCGGCCCCAGATCGGGGCGAAGGGCCTCGTCTACGTGCGCTACAACGCGGACGGCACGGTTAAGTCGTCGGTCGACAAGTTCTTCTCCGAAGCGCAACTGAAAGCTTGGGTCGAAAAGGCGGGTGGCAAACCCGGCGACTTGCTCCTAATCCTTGCGGGCGAGGCCGAAAAGACGCGCAAGCAACTGAATGAACTGCGCCTGGAAATGGGCAGCCGTCTCGGTCTGCGCGACCCGAATACCTTCTCGTGCCTGTGGGTCGTGGACTTCCCGCTGCTCGAATGGGATGAGGATAGCCAGCGCTTCCACGCCATGCATCACCCCTTTACATCGCCCAAGCCGGAGGACATGAGCATGCTTGCCGCCGAGCCGGGCAAGGTGCGGGCGAATGCCTACGACATGGTCATCAACGGGGTGGAACTCGGCGGTGGCTCGATTCGAATTCACGACCGCACGGTGCAGTCGCAGATGTTCGATCTGCTCGGCTTCTCGAAGGCGGAGGCCCAAGCACAGTTCGGGTTCTTGATGGATGCCTTCGAGTATGGCGCGCCGCCGCACGGAGGGTTGGCCTTTGGGTTCGACCGCCTGTGTGCCTTGATTGGTGGGACCGATTCGATTCGCGATTACATCGCCTTCCCGAAGAACAACGCGGGCCGCGACGTGATGATTGACGCGCCGGACGACATCAGCGCGGAGCAGCTCGTGGAGCTCGGGTTGGTGATTAAGAAGCCCTAGCGAACACGCTCCCAGTCTGGCTTTTTCGGCAGATTTTCCAGTTGAATCTGGATGTCTTCCCAACTCCACAAGCTGAAGTAGGCGTGTTGGTGGGCCTCGTTCTTGTAGGTGGTTTCGATCATCGCGCCCCAGTCTGAACCACCTTGTCGATAGAAGTCTCGATACCGAGTTTCGGATTGCGGATCAGTTGTGTGTTTTTGGTAGGTCTTCAACCGAGCCACGAAGTGAAGGTCCTGATCGAGGAGCATTTGCTGGCAAGCGACGGAGTCGGGCAACTGGGAGACTAGGGTGAAGGAAAGAAGTTCGCTCGTACCATTTGTAATATCAGTGATGATCTTTGTGCGCTCACAGGTCTCGCATTTGGGCTTCAGGTCTGGATGCTCCCAGGTGATGTATCGACTGCCGTAGCCGCTGATTGTGTTGACCTTGTCCTCCCAGCCTTCTTCAACAAGCCGTAGAGTAACCTCAAAGCCGCCGCTAGAAGAGGGGTTAGAAAGACTTCTGTGGATTAAGGGGAGATCCAAGTCCCACTGCGCCTGCGCGGCCAGTGGGGAGCTAAATAGGAGTAGGAAAAGGAATTGTTTCATGAAGAGTGGTGAGGAAGCCCTAGCTACTCCAACAGTAATAGTTCATCGAGAAGCTCGAAGTCTAACTCAATCGCCTCAGTTATTCCCTCTTCGCTCGCGAAGCGAAACCAGGCTTTTGGATGAGAGCCGGGCATCTCGATCAATTCCCAGAGTGCGCCCCCTGTGCCTTCGTCCCAATTATAAGCATAGAGAGTTGTGCTGCTCTCATCCCGCGGATCATTTGTGATCATGGACACGGTGTACTTGAATCCTGTGCTGTCGATCAGTTGTTTTAGGCTTTGCTTGTCCTCCCCCTTTGGGTAGACCTCGAATCCAACGGGGTACCGCAGCCCATCCCCTTTCCGTAGGCCCCAGCTCACCACGATGTGGGAGGACGGACAGGTATCGCAATCTGCCACTGCCTTGGGGTGTGAGAAGTGCGTATAGTAATAGCCGTCCTCGCGCAGCTCGGTTTCTCCAACCTCCCAGCCGTCTAACCCGAGGTGAATGCTGATCAGACTGAACTCACCATCCTCGATCGACTCATGAATGTGTGCTAAATTCAAGTCCCACTGCGCTTGGGCGGCGAATGGGGAGCTGAGAAGGAGTAGGAAAAGGAGTTTTTTCATAGTTAGTGGCTCGACCAACCCGGCTCGGTTGCAAACAACTCAATGCGGATTTCCTTTCCGCGTTCGCCCACTTTGGTCTTCCACTTCAGCCCCCAAGTGTCTTGGACCGCGAAGTAGTACACCAACGAGTCATTCATGACAATGGGTGAGGTCATGGGTAGGCGTAACATCTCCTTTACTTGCAGGGTGTCACTGTTGATTGGCCAGATGGCAAAACTGGCCGGAATGCCATTTTTTCGGTCCCCGAAAAAGGATGTAGTAACAAGCTGGGAGGCCGCACAGTCAGGACACTCGGTGTTTGGGTACTCCCAGATGGTTTGATACTGATTCGAGGCCATGAGTCGGGACTGATTCGGATCCAATTTTTCTTCGGATTTCGCACGCCAACCAGCTTGTTCGATCAGTTGGTAAAACCGAGGATTGTCTTGGGGATTCGAACTATACAAGGCCGCTTGAATCGAATCGAGTTCCAAATCCCACTGCGCTTGGGCGGCGAGGGGAGTGATCAGGACAAAAAGTAAGAGAAGGCGTTTCATGGCTATTTCTTGGTCACTTTACATTTCTTCCGCTCGTCCCCCTTGTAGTAGAGGTCCGCTTTGAGGTGTTCGAGTGTCTCTAGGTGAATGTAGGTTTCTGTCCGAACACCGTCCCGATAATTGATCTCGGCCAGCAAGCCCCACGCTTCCTCCCGGTAGCGCATATAGATGCTTTCGGTTTCCTCCTCGGTTTTCTTCCAGGTGCACTTTCGCTTTCCGATGGATTGGAAGCCTGCGTTGTACATGCTCCTATCAAAGGCCCGCCCACCGGCTTCTGGCTGCAAGTCAATTTGAAAGTCATTGCTCACCCCCGTGGAGTCCAACCGATCATGGAGTGTCTGGATTCCGGTTGTCAGACAGCCTTCACACACAGGGTTCAAATCCGGATGGTGCCAATACCACATCTGGCCCATCTGATGCCATTCTTTTGACACGGGTTCCCAACCTTGATCGAGGATCATTTGGTACAGCTGGCGAGGGGATCCCGGTTGCCCGCTTCGTTCGACTTCCCAGAGTTTGGGCCAATCAAAGTCGAATTGCGCCTGGGCGGCCAGAGGAGTCACGAGGGCAAGAAAAAAGAGCAGTCGTTTTACCATTGGTAGATGTCCATGCGTTCCAGGTAGTTCTTCCCGAAACTATGGAAAATCAGTTCGCTCCAGCCGTAGGGGCCGTAGTAGTCGGGCTTTGATTCTGCTACACCGGATTGGGGCCCGATGTCGATGGCTTGAATCAGGATTGGCTCCTTCACGTATTGCGCGGCTTGCTGCCGACCGGCGGAATAGCGGGTCAATTTGTCCTCCCACTTCAGCTTTCGGCGGACCCGTTTGGGTAGCAAGTCATAGGCTTTGGCCTTCGAGCCTGTTGAGTCGGGATAGAAGTGGGCCTGAATCTCCCAGTGATCCAAGTGCTCCTCTTTGGCGGCATAGTGCTGGACAAAGAAGCTCTGAAAGCCGACGGTGGTTGTCTTTTCCCAGCGAGCTGTGTGTTGATGCCCGATCTGCTGCCCTCGTCGGTCGATTCGTGGCCTACTCATCGTAGCGACCTGCTCCCATCCGTCCGCTTCCATCCAGTCATAAAGCGGGGCCGAGTCGCCAGCAAGGCATTTCTCGAGGGTCTCATACTCCGGCCAAGTTTGGGCCTGAGCAGCCAGGACAAAACAGACAAGCTGGAGTGTTAGGATAGCTCTCATGGCTTTGGTGTCATCTGGCGTTCTCGACAGTCCTGGAAAGTCAGGGAGTACCAGCCAAGAAAGTCGCGGTCCCAACAGCCGAGCTTGCCTGACTGAAATTGCTGATAGGTTTTCGCAAAGTCCACCGAAGGCCAGAGGGCCCAGCGAGACCCGTAAGCGTACTCATGCGTACCAGGCGGGACAAAGGAAACCCGACTATTGGGCAAAAAGACGATGTCTTCTCCCTTCTGATTGTGAAAGCTGAGTTGCTCGGGTTGGGCATGAGCTTCTTGCAGGAGCTGGAAAAAACAGGTCGAATCTATCAGCCATTCGGGTGACTCGATGACACGACGCGATTGGACCGCTTCCATCACTTCGGAGAGCGAAGGGCATTGCTCCGGCTCGATGGGCGGTACATACGGATCGCCGGGCTGGGCCCGCACAGAAAGGGGCAGCAGCAAACAAGCCAGCAGTAGAATGCGCATCGGGAGAGGAAAGGCAAAAGTCTTGCCTAAGGTGTCAGCGCGTCGAGCGTCAGGTAGGCCAAGTACCAATTTTTCTTGCCAGGGCTCATCTCAAAACAACCGACTTGAAGGCTGTTCTCCACGGCATGGGCCGCCTGTTGCTTTCCGTCCGAATACACTTCGTAGACATCGGCCCACTTCAACTGCTTACGGAGCGTCTTGGGCAATTCCTTGAACACCGAATGCGCGGGCTTGCCTTGCCACGAAATCGTCAGCTTCACCTGCGGGGTGCCAGGGTACCGGTCGTAGGTCAGTGCCAACGACAACTCGCAGCCTTCTGCCTCGGCCTTCTTCCACGTTCTGGTCACAACGCCGCCAGCTTTTATCATGCGGTCGTTTTGGTTGGTCCATCCGTTCTTCTCGACCCAGCCGATCAGCCCGGCGGTATCGCCGCGAGCGGCCTTGTCGAGCAAGTCATATGGCGGATGCTCTTGAGCCGAGAGGCGAGGCACTGCAGCCAGAGAAACCGAAAGAAAAAGAAGGAGGGAGAGTAGCGTTCGAGCCATCGAGAAAAGCATTTGTCCTGGGGATGAAAAAACAGAACTGTTTCCACAGCACCGCACCGAAAATTCCGGACCGAGCCCAACAGTGGGCTCATTTCCATAAGGTGGGAAATCCCTGGGCCAGAGTCCAGTAGGGCCCACGAAAAAGGGCCGCCCTTTCGGGCGGCCCTTTCCAAACGGGCATGTTCAAAGCGGCAAGAAGCGGTTACGCCTTCTTGGCCTTCTTCTGTCTCTTTTTCGGCGTGGTGTCGAGCACCAGCGGCGTGGCAACGAAGATCGAGGAGTAGGTACCCACAATGATTCCCACGAGCAGCGCGAGGCTGAAGCCGCGCAGGGCCTCGCCGCCGTAAATCACCAACACACCAATCACGATCAGGGTGGTGAACGAGGTCATCACCGTTCGGCTCAAAGTGGCGTTGATCGAGTTGTTGATTGTCTCCTTCATGTCGACCGTGAAACGGTTCTTGATGAACTCGCGCACGCGGTCGAACACCACCACTGTATCGTTGATCGAATAGCCAATGATTGTCAGCATGGCGGCCACGAACACCTCATCGATTTCGAACGAGAAGCCCGCGAGCCCTGCAATGGCAAAGACCGAGAGGACCACCAGCACGTCGTGGAACAGAGCGATCAGCGCACCCAGGCCAAACTGCCAACGGCGGAACCGCAGCACCACGTAGAAGAAGATCGCGACCAGCGAGATCAGCAGTGAAGTCAGGGCCGTCTGCTTAATATCCGCAGCAATCGTCGGGTTCACGGAAATCGACTGGATCACCGTCGGGTTCAAGTCGGCGTAGTCCTTGTTCAGCCCGCCGAGCACCGCGACACGCACCAGGCTGTCGGCGTTCTCCTCGGTCGATTCCACCAGGTAGCTGGTGGTGATCATCAGTTGATCGGGGCCGTTGAAGGTTTTGATCTGCATGCTGGCCCCACCGAGTGCTTGGTTCAAGCTACCACGTGCTTGCAGGCTGCTGACCGGCTCGTCAAACTTGACCACATACGAGTAGCCCCCTTTGAACGAGACCCCCAAGTTCAATCCCTGAGTCGCGATGACCCCGATGCCCCCGGCGATTACCAGACTCGAAATAACGTAGGCAATCTTGCGGTTGCCCACGAAGTTGATCGGCTTGGTGCCCCGGAACAGGCGGCGCGAGAAACCCGTCTCGAACGAGATGCTCGACTGGTCGCCTTTGCGGGCCAGCCACTCGATGATCAGGCGCGAAACGAAGACCGCCGTGAAGAATGAACAGGCAATCCCGACGATCAGAGCGACGGCGAAGCCTTTCACGAGGCCCGTCCCGAAGGTGGCCAGGATGAAGGCCGTGATCAGGGTAGTGAGGTTCGAGTCAATGATCGTGAGGAAGGCGCGGTTGTACCCGCCACGAATGGCTGCTTGCAGCGACGCACCCTCTCGCAGTTCCTCGCGGATGCGTTCGAAGATCAGTACGTTGGCGTCGATGGCCATACCGATGGTCAGCACGATGCCCGCGATGCCTTCCAAGGTCAAGGCCGTTCCCAGGGCCGGTTGGGCCATGACTCCGATGATGAAGAACAAGTTGACGAGCAGGGCCACGTTGGCGACCAGGCCAGCCTTGGCGTAGTAGATCACCATGAAGACGATGACCAGAAGCAGACCAATCACCATCGAGGTGAGTCCGCGGCCAATCGACTCCTTACCCAGCGTTGGCCCGATTTCCACAATGCGGTCGACCTTGGCGGGGGCAGGCATCTTACCCGCTTTGATGACCGAGGCGAGCAGCTTGGCTTCCTCCAGGCTGAACGAGCCCGAGATTTCCGAGCGACCGCCTGTGATGGCTTGCGAGACCGTCGGGGCCGAGTAGACCACGTTGTCCAGGGCCACCGCAATGCGAAAGATGTCGGGGTCCGAAGCCACCTCACCCGTCATGCGTGCCCATTCGGCGGCACCTTCGGTGTCCATGGTCATCATCACGGCCATGCGGCCCAGTTGGTTCTGGTCGGCGCGGGCGTCAGTGATGGATTCCCCCGTCAATTGTGCGGGGTTGCTTTGGCTTTTGTAGACGAAATAGACCGGCACGATGCGGCTCTGTTGGCCTTTTTGGTCGGCTTCGCCGAGGCCCCACAGCAGGGTGCAGTTTTCGGGCAAAAGTGCCTTCACTTCCGGGCGGGCCAAGATGGCCTCCAACTCGTCGCGGCGGGCGATGTCGCCGTACAGCGGCGCGTCGTAGATCGTCTTGTTCTCGCTGAGTTTGTACTCCACGTAGACCTCCTCCTGCGTGCGCGCACCAGGCGTTGTGAAGATCAACTGGAACAGCGGCATGCTATCGACCCCAGCCACAGCGGGTGTCTGTACCCCTGGGGTATCCAGCGCCAACGCAGTCGTATCTGCGGCTGCCGAAGCGGTATCCACAGGCGCATCGGCGAACAGGCCGTCGGACGCAGGCACTTCGGCGGGTGCCGTCGGCTCGGCTGGCGCAGCACCCGAATCGGGGACGACCGGGGCTTTCGCGCCGTTTTCTTTCACGAGCAGGCGGTTGATTTCCATCAAGCCCGGCAGGATCGCGCGGTCGTTGTTGTAGACCTTCAGGAACTCCAGTTGGGCGACCGACTCAAGCTGTTCTTTGACCGACTGGCGATCTTCTTCACCCGGCAATTCGATTTCGATGCGGCCCGTCGATTTGATGGTCCGGATCGTCACCTGCGAGGCACCATAAGGGTTCAAACGCGAACGAAACACGACGACCGAACGCTCAATGGCATCGTCCAACTCGCGGCGCACGATGTCGAGGATTTCCTCGTCAGTGGTCTTCAGGGTGATTTCGTCCTGGTTGTCGGCGGTCAGGAAGGCCTCGGCCAAGCGACCCTCTGGCATGCTTTCGCGCCAGGCCTCATAGAACAGGTCCACGAAGGGACGCGCTTCGGTCTGCTGGCGCTCTTTGGCTTTCTCGATCGCGCCGAGGAACACGGGGTCCTCGTTGTTGTCCGAAAGGCTGCTCAGAATGCCTTCGGGCGAGATTTCCATGGTCACGTGCATCCCCCCCTGCAAGTCCAAGCCGAGCTTCAACTCGTTGTTTTTGACCTCGCGGTAGGTGTAGTCGGCCATGCCCAGGAACGAGAACACGTTCTGGTTCCAGAGCGAATCGCGGTAGTCCTTCTTGAAGCTGGATTTCAGCGAATCGAGCGTGGCGCGGGGCAGGCTGTCGCCTTCAAAGGCGAGCAAGCGGTTCTCCACGTAGCGGTCGCGGGCCTCGTCGAGCTTCCAGGATTTGTAGGTGAACGAAAGGAAATAGGCGCAGAAGAAGGTGATCAGCAGCGCAAGGAAAATGACGAACTTTTTGTTCTTCATGGGTCAGGGGATCGGTCAGATCGGATAAGTAAATCGGTAGTTGGTCCCCCTTTCATCGCGGGCCGACGGGGGACAATCGGCAGTCAGGCCGAGACTACGGTGCTTGGGCTGGCGCGAGGCGGGTGCGTTCCACCTGGCGGATGCGGCTGGGCCGCTCGCTGCGGCGAACCGCGGCGAAACTTTCGTGCCCACTTGGGGCCTCAGGTGCGGCAAAGCCTAGAATTTCCACCGGCGAAGACGCGGGGACTTGGGCCGACACACCGGGCGTTACTTCCTGAAAGGAAGGAAGTTCCTGGGCATCTTCGGTGGGTTTTTGCTTCTGATCGCTCTGCTCTTTCGTCTGTTCGGGCGCAGGGGCAGCCATAGCCAGTTGCGGAACAACGGCCAGGGCCCAAAAGCCCAGAACAACCAAAAGAAGACGGAACGCGCGCATGCGAAGTGACAAAGGACCGCTTAGAGCGGGGCGAAAGTTAGGTTGGATAGTCAGGAATGCCAAGTCTGCCGCCTATCGCTCGCCCGCCCGCTTCCAGGCGGCAAGCCCGAAGCCAAGGGTCATCAGGATGCAGCCTGCCCACAACAAATTGATCAGCGGCTTTTCCTCGGCTTTCAGCACCACGTAATCCAGCTGTTTGGTGTTGATGCCCACGCGGAAGAACTTCTCGGGCGTCTCGGTATTCAGGCGCAGGAACGTCAGGCGCGCACCCGCCTCCTCGCTTTCGTCGGGGACGGTGAAGGCTTCCTGATCGTCGAGGACGATGGCCGGAGTGAGCACAAGGGTGTCCATCGCTGCAAAGATCTTGATGTGCGCGGAGAGGCCCATCTGGTTGGGCTCCAGGGTTGTGCCCTGCACGGTGCGCGTCGGCACGACGGTATCGAGCACGGCCACGTAGTCGTTGATGAAAATCGTGTCGCCGATCGAGAGGTCGTGGTAGACCGTGTCGCGCCATTGGATGGGATTGTCCGGATCGGTGACCAAGGTGACGTGGGTGTAGAGGTCGCCCATGACGCGTCGGTCAATGTCGGGGCTGGGGATCAAACCGCCCATCTTTTCGTTGACCTGCGCGCGGGGGTAGAGCGAGAAGGGCGCGGCCCCCTCCTTCTGGTAATCGACGCGGAAGTAGCGGTTCTCCTCGCGGATTTCAATTGTGTCGTTCGCTTGGGCCAATACCTCGCCATTGACCAAAATCGGCTTGCGGGCAATCTTCAAGTGCGTAACCGTGGGAATGTCGTACAGGTCGTCGTCGTTGACGTAGGCATGCAGCGCCGGGGCTTCGTAATAGGCCCCGCGATACGCGATCCGATAGCCTGCCATCTGGATGGGCCGCCCGCGGAACAGCACCACGTTCTCGGCGTTGTAATTCTCGGGGATGTCCTCGTCATTGAGGATCGTCAGGCCCGAGCGGTTGATCGACACCACCTTCGAATAGCCCGCCGAAAACAGCATGCCGATGAGCAGCAGCGCGAGGCCCAGGTGGGCCACCGTGCCCCCGACCAGTTTGGGTTGCTGGCGCAAGAGGCGGAAGAACATCTTGCCGTTCAGGAAAACGGAGAACAGACCGCCGAGTAGCAGGAGGGAATACGACAACGTCCGCCCGATGAACCCGCTGGCACTGTCGCCGAGCAGCTTTTCCTCGCTGCCCCATTTCTGGAGTTCGAGGGTGTGGCTGTCATTTTGAATTTGGAGGTAGAGAATCAACAGTACCGAGACAACGAGTAGCCCCACCGCCGCCAGCATGACGCCGCGCGCTTCGGCTTTCCAGTTGGTCTTTTGGTTGCGCCACCACAGCCATTGGCCCAGTGCCGAGAGAAATAGCAAGATGACAGCAGGCCAGATCTGGAAGTCGGTGTAGAACTGCACTTGTTCTTCGACGACCAATTTGCTGCCGAAAATCTTGTTGATGACCGGGAACGAGGTGGCGAAAATCACTTGGAAGCCCGCGATCAGCAGGGTGGAAATGCCCGCGACCATCAGCCAGTAGAGGCCCGATTTCTCGCGGCCTTCGGTTTTCGGATCGGCGAGTTTCGACCAGCGAACGGCGAGCATCGCAATCGCCAGCACCACGAAGAACAGCAGGTAGATCAGCAGTTGCCCCGAGAGGCCCAGGTCGGTAAACGAATGCACCGACGATTCGCCCAAAATCCCGCTGCGCGTCAGGAAGGTGGAGTAGAGGATCAAGAGGAACGAGAAGATGACCAGCGTGGTGGTCAGGGCCAGGCCCTTGCCTTTCCGGCGGAACATCAGCACCCCGTGCAGCCCTCCGACCAGCACCAGCCAGGGCACATACACGGCGTTCTCGACCGGGTCCCAGTTCCAGACCCCGCCGAAGTTGAGCGTCTCGTAGGCCCAGGCCGCACCCATCAGAATGCCGAGGCCCAAAATCCCACCGCCGACCAAAATCCACGGCAGGGCAGGCCGCAGCCACCCTTTCAAATCGCCCGTCCACAGGCCCGCGATGGCGAAAGCAAAGGGCACGGTGGTCAGGGCAAAGCCCAGGAACAACACGGGCGGGTGGATCACCATCCAGTAGTTCTGGAGCAAGGGGTTCAGACCACTGCCGTCGGTCGGTACGAACGAGGGGTTTTGAAGGAACACCGGGGCGTTCGCGAAGTAGTCGCGCAGCAGCAGGAAGGGGGTCGAACCGATGCGCACCTCGCCAAATGCCGCACCCAGGATCATGGTCGAAAGGAAGACCTGCACCAGGAAGATGACCGTCATCGTGGGGGCCTCCCACTTGCTTTTCGAGCGCAGAGAGAGGAGAATCAGGAGCCCGGAAAGCACTGCATGCCAGAACATCCAAAGCAGGAAGCTGCCCTCCTGGCCCTCCCAGAAACACGAAACCACGTAGCGCAGCGGCAAGCGGTTCGAGCTGTGCGCCCAGGCGTAGTGATACTCGTAATAGTGCCCGTGAATGATCTGGTAGAGGCAGACCCCGATGGTCACAATCGCCCCCAGGTGGACCAGGAACATCACCCGGGCAAAGCGCCGCCAACTGCGGGCTTCGTCGGCACTTTTGCGCGTTGAAAGAAAGTAGGCAATCGCCCCGAGCAGGGCGGAAAGCAACGCAGCGACGACCGCCATTCGGCCTACATCGCCCACGGCCTGATGGAACAAGGCAGGCATTCAGTTAGTAGATCGTTGCCTCTTCGGCTTCCAAGTTTTCGTCCACGTATTTCGAGGGGCACTTCATGAGGATTTCCTCGGCAATGAACAGGTCGCCTTTGTAATGCCCAGCTACGACGACTTTCTCTGATTGCTCGATGTCGGCGGGCTTGGGTTGCAGGGCCACGACTTTTTGAACCTTCAAGCTGTCGTCGATCATCACGAATTCGAAGTGGTTCGGGTCCACTGTCGGCTCGTAGCGCATGCCTTGAATCTGGCCTGCTTCGTTTTTGTAGAGTTGGCCCACGACGTGGACTTTCTGCGACTCGCCTTCTTCGGCCAACGTCTTCGCTTCGCCGAAGGTCACGTAGGTGCTGGCCCCTTCCAGGGACGAGAGGACGATGCCCACACCGACCGCCAAGACGACCAGAAAGAGTAAGTGAATGGGTTTCATGCGGGGTAGTAAGTATTACGACTCGTTGTCTTTCAACCGTTTCTCCAGGGTTTTGATCCGGCGTTGCAGCGAAAGTACGTAGACGAGGAGCCCCAAAAAGATGACCAGGATCACCGCGACGACCACGTAGATCTTCCCGTCGGGACGCAGGCCGTCGGCCATGGGCACCGGGGGTGTTGTCGTTTGACCGAATGCCACGCCCGAAACCAGGGTGAAACCG
>CAYGKP010000058.1:6354-12944 GCA_964350605.1 uncultured Cytophagales bacterium | reverse complement strand
TTCAGGGCATCACCAATATCGACCCCTGGTTCCTCGGCCAAATCGAGATCTTGGTGAAGATGGAACGGTGGATCGCCGAATTTACGATCGACGACTTGCCTCGCGAGCTTTTGGTAGAAGCCAAACAGAAGGGCTTTGCCGACCGCCAGATTGCCCACTTGTGCGGCTGTCTGGAAAGCGAGGTGTTCACCAAGCGCCACGAGATGGGCGTGCAGCGGGTCTACAAGTTGGTCGACACCTGCGCGGCGGAGTTCGAGGCCCAGACCCCGTACTACTACTCGACTTTTGACGGCGAGAACGAGTCGGTCCGATCGGAAAAGAAAAAGATCATCGTCCTGGGCTCGGGCCCCAACCGAATTGGCCAGGGCATCGAGTTCGACTATTGCTGTGTTCACGGCGTGCTGGCAGCCAAGGAGGCGGGGTACGAGACGATCATGATCAACTGCAACCCCGAGACGGTTTCAACCGACTTCGACGTGGCTGACAAGCTCTACTTCGAGCCTGTCTTCTGGGAGCACATCTACGACATCATCCTGCACGAGAAGCCCGAAGGGGTGATCGTACAACTCGGTGGGCAAACAGCACTCAAGCTGGCCGAGAAGCTGGAACGCTACGGCATCCCGATCCTCGGTACCAGCTACGAGGCACTTGACTTAGCCGAGGACCGCGGTCGCTTCTCTGAACTCCTTAAGGAGAACAGTGTGCCCTACCCTCAATTCGGCGCGGTCGATACCGCCGACGAGGCCCTTCAGATTTGCGAGGAAATTGGCTTCCCATTGCTGGTCCGACCTTCCTATGTGCTCGGGGGTCAATCGATGAAAATCGTGATCAACGAAACGGAGTTGGAGCAACATGTCGTCAAGGTGCTTCAGGACATCCCGGGCAACCGCGTCCTGCTTGACCACTTCCTCGATGGGGCTGATGAAGCCGAAGCCGATGCGATTTGCGACGGCGAGAACGTCTACATCATCGGTGTCATGCAGCACATCGAGCCTGCGGGCATCCACTCGGGTGATTCGTATGCGGTGCTGCCCCCCTACAACTTGGGGGACTTGGTCCTCACCCAGATCGAGACGATCACCAAAAAGGTGGCCCTCGCGCTGAAGACCAAAGGCTTGATCAACATCCAGTTCGCCATCAAGAACGACGTGGTCTACGTTATCGAGGCCAATCCCCGCGCTTCGCGGACCGTGCCGTTCATCTGCAAAGCCTACCGCGAGCCGTACGTCAAGTTTGCTACCTGGGTGATGCTCGGCCACAAGAAAGTCTCCGACTTCGACTTCAAGCCCTATCGCAAGGGGTACGCGATCAAGATTCCAGTTTTCTCGTTCGACAAGTTCCCGAACGTCAACAAGGAACTCGGACCCGAAATGAAGTCGACCGGAGAGGGCATCTACTTCATCGACAACCTCCAGGACGATTTCTTCCTGGACGTTTATTCGCGCCGCAACCTCTACTTAAGTCGCTAAGATGCAACAGATTGATAGCGCGCGGCTGGGTCTCTGGGAAATTGGCCTGATCGTCCTGGTCTTCTGGGTTGGGGCGACGATTGTGCGCGGCGTGCAACGCAAAAAAGCCCGTGAGGCGCAGGAGCGTGAGATGCAGCGTCATCAGTCGGCGCAAGCCCCCCGCAAGCCTACCGACCGAGGCGGCGATTACGTCGATTACGAGGAGGTACAATAACCAGCCGCCGGACAAGAGAAGCTTCGTTCCTCTGGGGGTTCCGAGGGGGAAGCCGTATCTTTGTCTTCCACTTGTTTTCAAGATCAGGGTTTTATGAGTTGGTACACGCGTAAGGAAAAGGGAATCGTCACCCCCACCGAGCTGAAAAAGGAGGCCCCCGATGGCCTGTGGTATCAGTGTCCGAACTGCAAATCGGTCATCCAGACCAAGGAGCACGCGTTAACGGCCTACACCTGCCCGAGCTGTGACTACCACGAGCGCATTGGCTCGGAGCAATACTTCGAGCTGCTTTTCGACGAGGGCAAGTTCAAAGAACTGGATGCGGACCTTACCTCGGCCGACCCGCTGAAGTTCAAGGACACCAAGAATTACCCGGACCGCATCGCGGCCACGCAAAAGAAAACCGGCCTGAAGGACGCGCTCCGCTCTGCCGAAGGTAAGATGAACGGCCAGGGCATTGTGATCAGTTGCATGGACTTTGCGTTCATTGGCGGTTCGATGGGCTCGGTGGTCGGCGAGAAAATCGCCCGCGCCATTGACCGCGCCCGCGAGACCAAACAGCCCTTCTTGATGATCTCCAAATCGGGTGGTGCCCGGATGATGGAGGCGGGCTTCTCGCTCATGCAAATGGCCAAGACGTCGGCCAAACTGGCGTTGCTGGACGAGGCAAAAGTGCCCTACATCTCGCTACTAACCGATCCAACAACAGGAGGGGTGACCGCTTCCTACGCCATGCTTGGCGATTTTAACATTTCGGAACCCGGTTCATTGATCGGCTTCGCAGGGCCGCGCGTTATTCGCGAGACCATCGGAAAAGATTTGCCCGAGGGTTTCCAGAGCGCGGAGTTTGTGCTGGAGCACGGCTTTCTGGACTTCATCGTCCCACGCCAGGAGATGAAGGAAAAACTCTCGACGCTGCTCGCCCACTTGGCGGCCCAGAAGTAAAACGATGGAGTCCCGGCCCGCTGGGGTGTATTTTCCGGGGTTGCACGGACTGCGGTTCTTCGCTGCTTTTTTCGTCTTGTTTCGCCACTTGGAGGCCGAGTTTGCCGCCCAAGGTTGGTGGAGTGTGACCCAGGTTTTGGGCATGACGCACATGGGGGCCTATGCGGTTACGTTGTTTTTCGTCCTGTCGGGGTTTTTGATCACCTATCTGCTGCTGATTGAAAAGGAACGAAAAGGCCGCATCCAGCTCGGTAAGTTCTACGCCCGCCGGGTGCTTCGGATCTGGCCGCTCTACTTCTTTGTGATTTTGTTGGGCTTCGGGTTGTACTGGCGGATCGAGGGATTGCCCGCCGGCGCGGTCGAAAACCTGACCCCAACGGGCGATTCGCCCCTTCTGTTGTACCTGCTGTTCTTGGCGAACTTGGCGGTGGTGTTGGGCCCGGCGGGGGTATTGGGCCCGCTGTGGTCGGTCGCTGTGGAAGAGCAGTTTTATTTGTTTTGGCCTTGGCTCATGCGGTCCAGGCGCTTGCTCGTGGTGCTGGTGAGCGTTGCCCTGGTTCCACTGGCCGTGAAGCTGGTCTTGGGCCTGCTCTACCGCTTCGATGGCGCGGATCAGTGGCGGTTGATCGGCGAGTTCCTCTATTTCACGCGGTTTGAGTGCATGGCTGTTGGCGGCCTTGCCGCCTGGTTCTACTACCAACGGGCCCCCTGGTTGGGCCGCCTCTATCACCCGTTGATCCAACTGGTAGCTTGGGTGGCCGCGCTTGGGCTTTTTTGTTTCCATTGGCACGTCCTGTTGATTGGTCACATGCTGGGTGCGTTGGTCTTCGCGGTCATCATCTTAAACGTGGCCACCAACCCCAAGCCCTTGTTGCGGTTGGAAACCGGTTGGCTGCGTTGGCTGGGCCGCATTTCGTTTGGGCTCTACGTATACCATTCCTTCCTGATTGGCCTGGTGGTTTGGGCGTGGCTGCGTTGGGGGGGTGGTCCGCCGAGTTGGGGCGGCCACCTGGTCATGCTGCTGGCGGTAAGCCTTGCCACGGTCGTGGTAAGCGAATTGTCGTATCGATTCTTGGAGCAACCCTTCTTGCGTTTAAAAGGCCGTTTCACTTTGGTGCGAAGCGGCGAGGCAGAGTTGCCCAACTAACCTGAGCGGGTGTTCGAGTAGGTCTCGGCACCATTGACGGGCTTTCTCCGTTCTTTGTAAGATGCGCCTACGCCGCCGCCCTGTTCTCGCCAATTACTACGTCACCTACCGTTGCAACGCGACGTGTAGCTTCTGCGACATTTGGGAGAAGCCCTCGCCGTATGTAACCCTCGAACAAGCCGAGCGAAACCTTTCGGACCTCAAACGGCTTGGGGTTAAAGTGATTGATTTCACGGGCGGCGAACCGCTGCTGCACCGCGAAATTGATCAGCTCTTGGCCCTCGCCAAGTCCAAAGGCTTCATTACCACCATCACGACCAACGGATTGCTCTACCCCAAATGGGCCGAGCGGCTTCGGGGTTTGGTCGACATGCTCCATTTTTCCCTCGATTCACCGATCGGTACCGAGCACGACGAGTCGCGGGGCGTGAAGTGCTTCGACGCGGTGATGCGCTCAATCGAAATCGCCAAAGAATTGGGCGAGCGGCCCGATGTGTTGTTCACCGTCTTCTCGCACAACACCCACCAGATCGAGGCGATGTACGAGCAGATCACAAAACCCAATGGCTTGGTGCTGATCCTCAACCCGGCGTTTGCCTACAATGAAGTGGGGGAGGAGTTGGACGAAAAAGCCCTCGCTGCTCTGGAAGCCTGGGGCAAAAAGCCGGGAGTTTACTTGAACCGGGCGTTCATCGCCCTGCGCCGGGAGGGGGGAAATCACGCGGACGACCCGGTCTGCAAGGCCGCGAGCACCACGCTGGTCATCAGTCCGGAAGACAAATTGGTACTGCCCTGCTATCACTTGGGGCTCGAAGAATTGCCCATCGAAGGGATCCTCTACGAGCTCTACCGCAGCCAAAAGGTCCAAGATCAGATTGCGATGGAAGGCCGCCATTCGGCCTGTGAGGGCTGTACGATCAATTGTTATATGCAGCCTTCGTTCGCGGTCAACATGAACCGCTACTTCTGGATGGCCTTGCCTTCGACCCTGAAATACAACCGAATGAAGGGCACTTGGAAAGAAATGTTGCCTTCCAGGCAGAAGCAAGTGAACAAGCAGGGCACGAAACCTTTAATCAAAGCAACGTAGGACCTATATTTACCGCTCACGTCACAAACGCGGGCAGACCCGCAGCAGGATATGGATTTCTCAATCATCGGCGCCGCGATCATCGCCTTCTCGATCGTCATCCTCTTTTTGGTGGGGATGCTCATCTTTGCACGCAAGAAATTGGTGCAAACCGGTGATGTAACTATCACCATCAACGACGAGAAGAAAGTCAGCGTCGCAGCAGGAACCACACTGCTCACCACCCTCTCGGGCCAGACCATTTTCCTGCCTTCAGCCTGTGGTGGTGGCGGAACCTGCGCAATGTGCAAGTGCGTAGTCGAAGAAGGTGGCGGCGACGTCCTGCCGACCGAGGAAGGCCATTTGAGCCGTTCGGAAAAAGCCGAAGGTGTGCGCCTCTCTTGCCAAGTGAAGGTGAAGAGCGACATGAAGATTCGCATCCCGGAAGAAATCTTCGGGATCAAGAAGTGGGAGTGCGAGGTAGTGTCGAACTACAACGTGGCCACCTTCATCAAAGAGTTTGTGGTGCGCTTGCCAGAAGGCGAGACCCTGGACTTCGAAGCGGGTGGGTACATCCAAATTGACGTACCGCCAGTTGAAGTGGACTTCAAAGACATTGACATCGCGCCAGCTCCTGGTGATGAATACGGTCCTGAGCGTTTTAAAGGCGACTGGGACAAATTCGACCTGTGGAGCCTGAAGATGAAAAACGACGAGCCCATCTTCCGGGCGTACTCGATGGCCAACCACCCGGCGGAAGGCAACATCATCATGCTAAACATCCGTGTGGCAACCCCGCCGTGGGATCGCGCGAAGAATGGCTGGATGGACGTGAATCCAGGCATCTGTTCATCCTATGTATTCGACCGCAAGCCGGGCGATAAAGTGACAATCTCGGGGCCTTATGGTGAGTTCTTTATCAAGGACACCAAAAAGGAAATGATTTACATCGGTGGTGGTGCTGGCATGGCGCCGCTGCGTGCGCACCTTTTCCACCTTTTCCACACCGAGAAGACCAAGGACCGTAAGGTGAGCTATTGGTACGGTGGCCGCTCGAAGCGCGAGTTGTTCTATACCGACCACTTCCGCAAGATCGAGAAGGAGTTTCCAAACTTTACCTACAATGTGGCTCTCTCGGATCCGATGCCCGAGGACAAATGGGATGGCTACCAGGGCTTCATTCATAAGGTGTTACTTGAAGAGTACCTCTCAAAACACCCCGAGCCAGAGGAAGTGGAATACTACATCTGTGGACCACCCATGATGAACCAAGCGGTTTTTGATATGCTTGATGATTTGGGTGTCCCCCAAGAGAACATTGCCTTTGACGATTTCGGTGGCTAGTCCCCGGTCAAATTGACGACAAGCTGCGAGCGGCGCGTCCCCAAGGGCGCGCCGCTCGCATTTTTTCAGCACCTTTAGTCCCCATGAAGGTCGAGTTGTTTTTCGATCCGTTGCCACCCGGCTTCCCGTCGCGTTCCTACGATTCGCGCCAGTGGGGGGCGCAGGTCAACAGCTATTTGGAGTTGCCGCCTGATTGGCGGTCAGCGCGGGTGGTCCTGATTGGGGTGTCTGAAATGCGGGGCACCGGCCAAGGCCGGGCCCAAACCCCCGCGCCACGCCGAATTCGTGAGCAGTTTTATGCCTTGGCGCGCCCCGCCCACCCGGTTGAAGTGGTTGATTTGGGCGATTTGCGCCCCGGTGAGACACCGCTTGACACCGCCGACCGCTTGCGGGAAGTATGCG
>CAYGKP010000058.1:0-6344 GCA_964350605.1 uncultured Cytophagales bacterium | reverse complement strand
CGCAGCGGTGCTGGAAGCGGGTGCGATCCCGTTGGTCTTGGGTGGTTCGCACGATTTAACCGTCGGCCAGTATCAGGCGTTCGAAAGTCAGGAGCGATTGATTAATGTGGTTGGCTTGGATGCCCGCATTGATTTGGAGGAGCCCAAGACACACACTCTCTCGCGTCATTTCTTGCATCGGGTGCTGCTGCACGAGCCCAATTTCCTCATGAACTACACCCACCTCGCACACCAGAGTTATTTGGTCCCCCCCGAGGTGTTGCAAGCCTTTGAAGCCTTGGAGTTTCAAGCGCTCCGCTTGGGCCGCCTAAAAGCAGAGATTTCCAGTGTAGAACCCCATTTGCGCGAGGCGGACCTGCTGACCATCGACCTAAGCGTCATTCGCCGTCAGGATGCACCGGGAACCGCCGAGCCCTTGCCTTTTGGTCTTTCGGGCGAAGAGGCTTGTCAGATTGCCTGGTACGCAGGCCGCAGCCCGAAGCTCCAAAGCCTCGGGCTATACGGGATGGATCCTCACACCGACCAAGGCGGCCAGACGGCGTTCGTGGTCGCGACGATGCTGTGGTACTTCCTCGAAGGCGTCGCTCAAGGTGAGCGATTGACGCCCGAGACCAAGCGACGTTACACGCGCTACCGCGTGCCCATCGAAGGTTCGAACGAAGAAATGGTGTTTCTCCATGACGGGCAGAGCGAGCATTGGTGGCTAGAAATCGTACCCGATGACCTGCCCGCTTCCTTCTCGGGGCGGCGCAAAGTGCCCTGCTCGGCACAGGATTACGAGCGTGCGATGCGTGGCGAATTGCCTGAAGCCTGGCTGGAAGCTCTCAAGCGGAGTCGGGGTTAAGAATCGGCGAATTGCTTGCGCCCTAGCGGCGGCTTCGTATCTTTCTCTCTCAACGCATTCACTGAACCGCTAACCCCCTCCCATCATGGAAGAATCTAAAACCATCCCCGGTGGCTACACATTGGCCGAACCTGGCACCCGAATCCTGGCCTATTTGATCGACTACGGTGTCGTCATTGGTGCCTATGCGATCATCGCGATTCTGTATAGCATCCTGCCTTTCAGTATGTGGTTTCTCATCTCGATCATTTCGCTGCTCGTGTGGTTGGGCGTGATCGCCTACTTCCTCTTGAAAGATGCCTTGTACGAGGGGCAGAGCTTTGGTAAGAAGATGATGAAGATTCAAGTCATCAACGCCGAAACCGGTGCGCCGATCAAGAAAGACTTCGGCAAGTCTGCACTTCGCAACTTGCTGATGATCATCTCGATTGTTGAACTGATCATCATGTTCGTCTCGGGTGCCGAGAAGAACTACCAGCGTTTGGGCGACCAGGTTGCCAAAACCATCGTCGTTAAGCAGAAGTAATTCCATCAATTCCTCGCCATGACTACTCTGATCGGCGAGGTTGGTGGCACCCGCTCCACGTGGGTGCTTCTGGAACAGGGACTGGAGGTCCGCCGTGTCGAGTCGCAGGGATTGCACCCCGCGAGCGCACCGGCGGACCTTTCTTCGTTTCTGACCTCCCAGGTGCTCGGCCCCTTGGGAAATCCAAAGCCAACCACGATTTGGTACTACGGAACCGCCCTGAGCCGACCCGAATGGATCGAGCACCTGCAGGGTGTCTTCCGCACCCTTCTTCCGTCCGCGACCCTTGAACTTCGTGATGACCTGTGGGCTTCCATTCGCGCGACCGTGGGCGATGGAATCGGTACGGTCGCCATCCTGGGGACCGGCTCGAACGCCTGTTACTACGATGGTTCGGCGCGCCAACAAGCCGTGCCCTCGATGGGCCACTTGTTTGGCGACGAGGGCAGCGGCTATGACATCGGTCGGGCTGCCCTTCGCGCCTTGATCGACGGCAGTTTGCCCGCCGAGCTGCGCCCCGTTCTGGGGGAGGCTGGTTGGGGCAGCAAAGTGGAAATCCTCAGCCGCAGCGAACAAGGCGGTCCGTCGGTGATTGCCTCGGTGGCTGAAGTGCTGAGCGGGTACCAGGACCACACCTTCGTGCGCAAGCTGGCCCAGGAGCGATTCTCGGAATTCTTGCGTCGGTATGTTCTGCAATTAACCGCCCAAGGCGGACCCGAGATTCATTTCACCGGTTCGGTGGCCTACCATTACCCCAAACCACTGGCCGCGGCCTGCAAGGGCATCGGCATGCGCATTGTAACCCTCGAGCCCTCGGCGATCGAAGGGCTGGTGGCGTATCACGGCGCGCAGTAATTCCGTAGTAGTCTTATGAGCGAGACGAACGTTACCGAGTCGAGTTCGAACTACGACGGATTGGAGCGCATGTCGCTTCGCGAGGTCCTGGTGGGCATCAACGCCGAGGACCGCTCGGTGCCCCTGGCCATTGAAAAAGCCATTCCGCAGATCGAAGCCCTGGCGGCGGCGGTCACCGCGCGCATGAAGCAAGGCGGGCGGCTGTTTTACCTGGGTGCGGGCACCAGCGGACGGCTGGGCATTGTGGATGCCTCGGAATGTCCGCCGACATTTGGGGTACCGCAAGGGCTGGTTGTTGGGCTCATAGCAGGCGGCGATTCGGCCATTCGGAAGGCCGTCGAGTTCGCCGAGGACGATACCGCGCAAGGCTGGAAGGACCTAGAGGCCCACCAGATCTCCGACCTGGATTCGGTGGTCGGCATTGCCGCCTCAGGCCGTACGCCCTACGTGGTCAGCGCACTTCAAACCGCTCGCTCAAAAGGCATCCTGACCGGAGGCATTACTTGCAACCCAGGCTCGGCCCTTGCTGAGGCTGTGGAGTACCCCGTCGAAGTGGTGGTCGGCCCCGAGTTCGTGACAGGCAGCACCCGCATGAAAGCCGGGACGGCGCAGAAGCTCGTCCTCAACATGCTTTCCACCTCGGTGATGATTGGGCTGGGCCGCGTTAGGGGCAACCGGATGGTCGACATGCAGCTCTCGAATACCAAACTGGTCGACCGCGGCGTTCGCTACGTCATGGAGGGAACAGGATTGGATCGTACCACAGCCGAAGCCTTGTTGAAGGAACACGGCAGCGTCCGCGCCGCGGTGGACGCCCATTTGCAGCAGTAGCCATGCATAACTTGGAACCCTATTACGGCTGGCGCGACTACTACGAAAGCGAGGAAGACAAAAGATCGCCCTTCCATGGCCGCGAGCACAGCGAGCTGTATTTCACCGATACGATCTACGGCTATTACATCCACCCGCAATGGGATTTTGTGGGCTCCGAGACGCTGTACGTCAAGCTGATCTATGCGGACTATCGCCGCAAGACGGCGGTGATCGAACTGATCGGCGAGTGGAACGACGCGCTGCACAACGACATCATGCACCTGAAGCGGAACCTGATTGATCCGCTCTTGCTCGAGGGCATCAACCGCTTCATCTTGATTGGCGAGAACGTCTTGAATTTCCACGGCAGCGACGATTGTTACTACGAGGAGTGGTTCGAGGAAGTGGAGGACGGTTGGGTAGTGGCCCTGGGCTTCCGTGATTTTGTGCTAGCGGAATTTCGCCGCTACGGCATCGACTACTACCTCACCTGGGGCGAGAGCCTCGAGACCATCGACTGGCGCACCCTAAGTCCGCAGGATTTCTGCCAGCGCATGGAGCGCATCATGGGTTTGCGATTGGGGGCGGCCTCGGCCTAAGCCGCCTACGCAGTTGTGCCCTGCGGCTCGACGGGCACAATCAGGGGCACCAGATACTTCTTGCCGTCTTTCGTGCGTTCGCAGAGCGCCCGCGTACGGCGAACTTCCAACTTTTTGTACTGGACCTTCCGGTAGGTAAAGACGGCCCCGAGGCCCAACTCGGCGAGCGGAATTCCGGCTTTTCCGCTCGGCTCAACAGCTTCGAGGGCCATGGCCAACCGCGCGTCGGCCCCGGCACTGGCTTTGGGATTCTCCAAGTGGCGTTCGAGGGCCTGGCCCAAGGGCTCCGGAAAATGTCCATCCTCAACATAGGGTGCCATCAAATCGCGAAAGACTTGCTTCCAGGCTGTCCCGTGAGGAGCCTGCTCGCGAGGTCCGTGCTCGTGGACGAGCAGGTGGGCGATCTCGTGCAGGAACGTGATCAGGAAGGCCAGCGGTCGCTGGTCCGCATTCACGGTCAGCCGGTGGCGGCCCGTCGCCCGCTCGAAGCGGTAGTCGCCCAGCTTGGTGGCCCGCTTGCGGGGCATGTCCAGTCGGAAGCGATAGCGTTGCCAAAGCGCCAGCCCCTGGGCTTGCGCGAAGTCAGGCAGTTTTTCCAACCAAACCGGATGGGTGGATTCCATGTCTTAAAGATACGTCCCTAGCCGGACCGAGGGGATAAAACAGCGAGAGCCGCCCCATTGGGGCGGCTCTCGCCACTATTCCAGAAGGACGCAAAAACTACTTGGTAGCTTCTTTGACGGCCTCTTCAGTTTCTTCAGCAGCCTCTTCGGTTTCTTCAGCAGCTTCCTCAGCAGCTTCTTCTACTTCAGCCTCAGCATCTTCCATGGCTTTGTCCATTTCGCTTTTGGCTTCTTCGAGGGCTTTCTCGATTTCGTCAGCAGCTTGCTCTTCGCTGGTCGACTCACCACAACCGGTGAAAGCGAACAATGCAGCAGCAGTAGTCAGGGTCAGAAATACCTTTTTCATAATCTTTGGATTTGGTTGGTTGTCAAAACGGCTTGTAATATAAGTATTTCTCCTTAGAAGAATGCTACTTTTCCGCCTTTTCGATCGTTACCTCCACCTCTTCACCGATTTGATGGGAGATATTCGTAGCACCTAGGTAGGCTGCTAAATGACCAATGGGATTAGTACACAAACCACGCAGCACCAGACTCCTATTCAATTACGATTTCTGGCGGTAGATGATCCGAACGGGGACCCCGTTAAGCGGGAACGCATCGCGCAGTTTGTTCTCCAGGTACCGCGTGTAGCTCTCCTTCACATCGTCGGGTTTGTTGGTGAAGATGGCGATTGTTGGCGTGGGGGTTGGGAGTTGGGTGGCGTAGTTCATCTGAACAGTATGGCCTCGTACCGCCGGTGGGCCGTAGGCCTGTACCGAACTGCGTAGCCATTCGTTGAGCTTCGAAGTCGAGATCCGCTGGCGCATCCGTTTGGCGACCGAGACTGCTTCTTCGAGCGCCTTGAGGACGCGTTGACGCTCCTTGACCGAGATGAAGATAATGGGGATGTGTCCTTCGGGGCCCAGCTTTTCGCGGATGGTCTTCTCGTACTCAAGCATGGTTTTGTGATCTTTCTCGATCAAATCCCATTTGTTGACCACGATCACTACGCCCTTTTTGTGGCGGTGTGCCATGCGCATGATGTTGGTGTCCTGCGACTCGTAGCCCCGTGTGGCATCCAGGATCATTAAGCACACATCCGAGTATTCAATCGCCCGCACTGCGCGCATGACTGAATAGAACTCGATGTCCTCGCTCACCTTCGCCTTGCGGCGAATCCCCGCCGTATCAACCAGCACCAAGTCGAGCCCAAAACCTGAGAACGGTGCATCCACCGCGTCGCGAGTCGTGCCCGCTTCTTCGGTCACGATGCTGCGCTGGGCACCTAAAATTTCGTTGATGAGCGACGACTTCCCGACGTTCGGGCGACCAACCACCGCAATGCGCGGGGGTGGGGGCGGCGTGTCTTTTTCAATCGGCTCGCCGTCTTCGTCCAGCTCCAAAGGTTCCGCCTCAGGTTCTTCGGGTAGCAGGTTGACCACTAGGTCGAGCAGATCGCCCGTCCCCGCGCCGCTGGCCGAGGCCAACGGAAACACATCGGGGAAGCCCATGCCATAGAACTCGGCGGCCATCGCCTCGTCTTTTGGCTGATCAATCTTGTTGGCGGCCACCACCACCGGGCGACCCGTGCGGCGGATCACGCCGGCAAAGTCGCGGTCCAAATCGGTGAGTCCCACCCGCGCATCCACCATGAACAAAATCACGTCGGCCTCCTTCAAGGCTTGGTCAACTTGGCCCCGGATCGCCGACTCGAACCGATCGTCCGAACCCACGACGTATCCGCCTGTATCGATCACCGAAAACCCCCGGCCATTCCATTCGGAGAGGCCGTAATGGCGGTCGCGGGTCACCCCGCTTTGGTCGTCCATGATGGCTTCACGTCCGCCCACCAGGCGGTTAAACAACGTCGATTTGCCCACGTTGGGGCGGCCTACAATGGCAATGACACCACTCATAACTATACGTATCTATTATCGGTAGCCGAGCCGGTTGAGCTTACCGGGCGTTTCGCGCCAATTGGCGTCGACCTTAACGAATTGTTCCAAGAAGACTTTCCGTCCAAAAAAGGTTTCCATCTTCTTACGGGCACCCATGCCAATTTTGCGCAGCATCTCGCCGCCCTTGCCGATCAGGATGCCCTT
>CAYGKP010000057.1:0-12949 GCA_964350605.1 uncultured Cytophagales bacterium | reverse complement strand
TCCTTCAACAACAGGGCCTCAAGGTCGGCATAGTGACCAGCGAGGACCGCGAGTTAAACCGCTGGCGCGCCAAAAAGTTAGGCTTGGACTTCGACCTGCATGGCATCAAAGACAAGCGAACGGCGGTCGAGGACATTTGCCGGATGATGGGCACGACGCTCTCACGGGTGGCCTACATTGGCGATGACGTGAACTGCGTACCCCTGCTCGAAGCCGTGGGTGTGGCGGGCTGCCCAGCTAATGCCGTCACGCGCGTGAAGCGCATCCCTGGCATCTGGCTCATGAATCGCTCGGGCGGTTCGGGTGCGTTTCGCGAGTTTACCGCGCGGCTATTCCCCGACTTGGAGGACCTACAACTCGAGTAATTCCTCTTCCCCGGTGGGCGCGATGCCCTTCTTGCGGCGCCACCAGCCCAAGACCAACGTCCCAAGAAGACTGGCGATCAACACCAGCGAACTGGCCAAGGCAATCTGGTTGCCTAGCACGTAAGAGCGGGGGTGGAAGTAAAATTCAACTTCGTGTTCGCCTGCTGGAAGTTCCATCGCCCGAAGGACGTAGTCGGCCCGCAGGTGCGTGGCCTCCTTCCCGTCGATGGTGACTTGCCAGCCTTTTGGGTAGTAAATCTCGGAGAACACCGCGAAGCCGGGGTTTGCGTTCTTCGTTCGATAGGTCAATCGGTTCGGTGCATACTTGACCAGTTCAATCGAGGCATCGCCGGTCAGCGTGTAGCTAGTCGTGGCGGGTAGTTCGAACTGCTCGCTGTTGACGATGGCTGTCTGGCCCACTTGGGTGTTGGCGAGGGCTTCCATTTCCTGGTCCGCACTGGTAACCTCTTTGATTGATCGCACAAACCACGCGGCTCCGTGGCCTGTAGGCCGCTCGGCAACCATCGGTGCTTGTCCGTTCTGCATGGGTAGGATCAGGTACTTACAGTTCAGCATGTCGAGCACCGGAAGCGGCGCGTAGAAACGACCGGAATCTTGCAATTGCTGATAACTCTGGCCGATCTCTGGTGTGAGTTGTCGTTCGATCAGGTCCTGGTAGCGGCGCATTTTGAAGCCGTGGTAGCCCCCAATCGAACGGTGGTAATACGAAGTCGTTGCGTCGTTAAACGGGCTGACTGTCAGGTTCAAGACCCGGTAGTGAATCGACTCGTCCTCTAGGATCTGGCGGTCGGCTTCGGTTTTCCGGATAGTCTGCGCAGTGGCTTTTGGTTCGAAGTCGTCTTTGTTGAGGTAGTCGCGGTTTTCGCTCCACAGGTCGACGACCATGAGTGCTGCAAGGCCAAGGCCCAGGTATTGTAGGCTGAGTTTTTTCTTCAGGAAATACAGCAGCAACAGGTAGCCTAAACCCGCAATCACCAGCGATTTGAGAACACTGTTTTGCAGCAGTGAAGCACGTGCATCCTGCAAGGCATCCAAGAATTCCGTGGGTGCGCCGGCCAACTGCTCGGCATCCACCAAGCCCGTGTAATCGCCACTCGCAGCACCGAAGAAGCCGATTAGCAACAACGCTCCGGTGATGATCCCCGAAGTGCGCAGCTTCTTGGCCCAATCCATCGCCTTCGGCTGCGTAAACAACTTGTGGAGTGCGAGGAGGCCTGCAAAAGGCATCAAGAAGATGACAATGGTGATGGCCATCGAAACCGATCGGAATCGGTTGAAGCCCGGCACGTAGTCAAAGAGCGTGTAGTTGAGCAGCTCGAAATTCTTTCCCCAAGAAATCGCCAGGAAGAACAGTACCGCTGCACCGATCCAAATGCGCTGGCGGTTGCTCAGTGTCACCATCGCAAAAACAAACAGAAACACCGAAAGAACACCCGCATAGGCTGGACCACTGGTGAACGGTTGATCGCCCCAGTACATGGGTGCTGACTCAGCCAACTGACGGGCCTGCCCGGAGGAATAGCCAATCCCTTTCAGGTCTTCGTAGAAGGTGGATTTGTCGCCCAAGTTCTTGTTCGAGGCACCACCATAGAGGTCCGGAATGAGCAGCGTAAAGCTTTCAAACACCCCGTTACTCCAGGAGAATGCGTAGTCCTTGGTAAGCCCGCCTTTCGAGGCAACCGCTTCTTCTTCAGGTGACTGGGGCGTGAGTTCTGCGCCACCGCGAATGGAATATTTATTATACTCACTTGCTTGCCAGATTCGTCCAATGCTGGGGCCAAGGCCGATTAACGCCGCAACCACGAACAGAGTGGTCGCTACCACTAGCCGTTTGATGTGCTTCTCCTTGATTGCGATCACCAGCTCGTTAATTCCAAACCCGAGCAGCATAAGCGCCAGGTAGAAAGTGATTTGATAGTGCTGTGCGCCCAGTTCCAAGGCCACGCCCAACCCACTCACCGCGGCACCTGCGAGGTAACGGCCGCGGTAGAGTAGGATCATACCCGTTAGAACCAACGGGATGTAAGCGGTCGCGAGCGATTTGAATACGTGACCTGCTTCGAGGCTGACCATCGTATAGGTGCAAAAACTGAACGCAACCGCGCCCAGAAACGCAAACAGTGGGCGAATACGTAGCACCGACATGAGCAGGTAGAAGCTCAGAAACCCGAGCAACACAACGTTGGTCGGGTTCGGGAAAATGGCGGCGAGCCCCGACCGCAGGTAATGGGTGAGATCACCAGAGAAAAAGACGTTTAGAATGTAGGAAGGCATGCCTGAAAACAGGTTACCAAACCAAAGAGGCTCCTCACCAGTTTGAGCCCGGTGCAAGGTTACGTCTTGCGCAGCACCAAAAGACTGTAGAACGTCGTTCGCTACCGGTGCGTGGTCCTTGAAAAAGAGGGGCGAGAAGTAGACAATCACCAACAGCAGAAACACCCCGATGGCGATCAAGTGGGGGACGATGCGTTGGCGTAAGGTAGGCTGGGTCATGGTCGAGCGGTTGGGGCCTTCAAAGAAAAGAAAACTTGGGGCAGTGTGTTAGGCCAGGTCGTCCCACGCGAGGGGTTCTCCGAATGTTAGGTTTCGGCTGGCTTTTCGGCCCAGGACTTCGGGCAGATGGCGCGGCGGCAACCCATCGGCAGGGCGGATCGAACGAATGTTGGCCTCGGTCAGTGTTTCACCCGCCGCGATGTCCTGAACTACGAAAAGCGAGCGGCCGTATCGGCGGGTACCTTTGGTTTTCTCAGTCAGGTGAAGCCCGGGTTGGCCCAATGCAGCCTCGGTGTCGCGAACGCTTTGCACCATTTGAGTGAATTCCGCTGGATTGAGTGAAAAGCTGGAATCAGGCCCGCCCATGGTCCGGTCGAGAATTAGGTGTTTCTCAATGATTTTTGCGCCCAGTGCCGTGGCTCCGATGGGTACCGATAGCCCCATGGTATGATCGGAGAGTCCGACAATGGTTTGGAACGTTTCGGCCAGCCAAGGGATGGCCTTCAGGTCAACCTCATTGAGCGGGGTGGGGTAGGCGGTGGTGCACTTGAGCAACGCGATTTGCTGGTTTCCGGCCTCGCGAATGGCTTTGACTGCGCGATCTACGTCTTCCTTTTCCGCGATGCCAGTTGAGACGATGATCGGTTTGCCAGTCTTGGCCATCAATTGGATCAAAGGGATATCGGCAATTTCCAGTGAGGCCACCTTGTAAGCGGGCATGTTCATCTCCTCCAAAAAAGCCACAGACGTGGGATCGAAGGGCGATGAAAAGCAGAGCAAGCCCAGGTTCTCGGCATGGGCCTTCAGTTTTGGTTGCCAGTCCCAAGGGGTGTAGGCCTCGCTGTACACTGCGTGGAGCGTTTGGCCATCCCAAACCGTTCCACCACCGATGCGGAATGGTTCCGCATCACTATTCAGTGTAATGGTGTCGGCCGTGTAGGTTTGGAGTTTGATGGCATCGGCCCCCGCTGCTTTGGCTGCGTCGATGGTGCGAAGGGCCAACTCAAAGTCCTGGTTGTGGTTGGCCGACAGCTCGGCGATGATCAAGACCGGGGCATCTGCGCCCACCTCTCGGGTGCCAATCTGAAAGGAAGGATTCATGCCCCTAAAGTAGGTAGACTGTCGTAAGGAATTGGTTCGCGTCGCCCGGACCGGATGACCGATAAGGCATCGTCCCAACCCAACCAACACAGCAAATCAACAATGCACAGATAGGGCAAGAAATCGCCCTTGCCTTGGGGGTAGGTGGGGTGTGCGTAATGATGATAGTGAAGGTCGATGCCTGCTTTGACAAACTCACCACCCGGAGTTGTCGCGTTGATGTACTCCGCCGAACCGGGGGCGGAAAGGTAGCTATCCGCGCCAATGGCCTGGCAAACACTCACCAGTCGTTGATCTTTGCTTCCCGTGAGATCAGGAAGGGAGGAGCTGCGAATCCGCTCAGTATCAATGCCTAAACCCTCGCAGACCATTTCAATGATCGAGATGTTCAACTCGCCCAGTGTAGCTGGTTCGCTCTGTAGAATGGGCTCCAGTCGGTCGAGGATCGCGTCGCGATGTGGTGTTTTGGCGTAACACATCGCCAAGGTTTTCAGGTGCTTCTTCGCCCAGTTGTGGGCATAGGTAACAGGCGCGTTCGCAAAAGTGGTTTCAGCACGATTGCCCTGGTGTGCTACGTCAACGGCCAGCCAAACTTCCTGGTCGCCTTGCTTGGCCCGGTTCCTGACGGCCCAGGAGCGGCGCACCACTTGCACATCGTCGTAATAGACAAACTGATCGACCCGGTCGATCAAGTCGAAGTACCCAATCCAGGGCAAATAGGTCGGCTGCATGATGGCGCAAACCACGGGCCTATTTGTAGAGATAGATGGTGAACTCGAAGGGAATGCTGCCTGCTTTCACCAAGTAGTCGTGGCGCAGGGTAGCCTTCTTAGTTAACTCCCGTTTGCAGAAATCGAACACCTTCAGGGGGTCGACATAGTAGAGCCCCTTGTCCTGATAGTCCACATAGGTAGAAAGTGCATTGAACGCTACCCCTTTTTCGGCGGCTGCGAACATCTTGCGAAGCGATTGGGTCAAGAAGCCCCAGTTGTCGTCCATTTCGTTGTTGAACACACCACTGAGTAGAATCCACTCGTACCCACTTGGCAATTCGTCGTTCCACAAATCTAGGGTGGCAAAACTTGCCTTGGTATCGGCTTGAAACTTCTCTTGGGCATGGCGGACAAATTCCTCCACGAAATCGAAGCCCAGGTACGCCTGATCCCAGCCCCCTGCGCGAAGCTGAACCAATAGGTCGCCCAATCCTGCGCCAACATCCATGACCGAGCCCAGATTTTGGGTAATCTCAGTGAGGATTTCAAAGCGGCGCTGCTGGGTTTCAAGGGAGGACCACTGAACCGCCTCGGCCGAGGGGCCGTGTGCTTCAAATCGGCGGCGGTAGTGGGCTTTGAGGTCCATGAGCCGAAAGGTAGTAATCTAGTGCGAGGCCAGCCGCTTGATCAGGGCTTGGGCCAGCAAGATTGGCGAGTCGCTGCGGAAATTTTCGAGCGAAGCGGCTCGTTGCGCTTCGCGGGTTTCAGGTTCGGCAAGCCTACGCAAACCAGCGATTGCCTTTTTTGCTTCGAAGTGTTCGGCAAGACCTAGGTCTAAGGTCAGGCCGAGTGCAGCAAATTGATCGGTTTCCGATTGTTGGTCGCGCGTTTGCGAAAATGTGGCATTTGGAATGGCACAAAACGCGGCCTCGTACTTCGCCAGCCCACCACCGCTGATAACAAGATCGGCGGGCTCGTAGTAGTGTTCCACCTCCAATCGAAAGGGCACCGAGTGAAAGGGAGGCTGATCAAAGCCCGCCAGTGGTTCGTCGCTCAAGTAGGTGATGCTTGCCTGGGGAAAGACATCGGCTAGCACCGGCAATAGCTTGGGCCGAAGGCCACTGCGATCGCTACCGCCCATCAGGACCAATAGGTTCCTTGGTACTGGCACTGGACGAGACAGGTTGCACTCCCGTATGGGCACGAGCTCTGGGCGGACGGGCAGGTAGTGACTGCCCAAAAGACTGCGCTTGGCATCGTAGCCCATTGCCACTGCGCCGACAGTGAAGTTTATCACCAGGTCCATGCCACCGAGATCCAGCGTATGGAAGTCGTCGAAGCAAGCCACTTGGAAGGGCTGCTTGGCCAGCCAGTCAAGTTGGGTTTGGGTCAATTCGTAGCTGTCCCAGAACACCAAACTGGGGAGCGGCATCACCTCACTCAGTTTAGCGAGGTCGTTCACTTCAATTGCCTCGAAATTGCTCAGCCGAAGGATTGACTGGGCGAACCCATCAAACCGACCGGCGAAGCGGATTTTCTGGTCTGGATTGACAGACCGAAGGGCTTTTGCCAGGTTGGAACAACGCATCAAGTGGCCCAGGCCGGTAGTAGCAGTGGCGTTGCAATAAAAAAGCCAATCACCCGCCACCAGCTAGCATCGTTTTTTTGTGCAGTCGAATGGGATCCACCAAGTTTGGATTGTGCTGCTCACCAGTTTCTTTCGCTACTTGAGATGATACCCCTCAAAAGGTCGGTGGGATTGATTCCGCTGGGCGAGCTTCGCACGGATGTATGATACGCACGTAGGATGTTCGGCCCTAGCCAGGCTCAATTTATCAGGAAAGTGTCGTGACTCTGCGTAGCGTTTCGATCAGGTCGGGGTCTTGAAGGTATTTCACGTTCATTCCCTGGTTCATTTTTGCTACCTGTGGGTTCTTGTCAAGAAACTCGAAGAGGCGTGGAAGGCTAAATTCAAGGCGATTTCGATTGAAATACCGCTGTACTTCTCGAAACATCTCAAGGTCCTCGGGATAGTCCAATGTCAACCGATAGTCGCGAATCATCTCCTGTGGCAAGTCGATTTCAGTGATGCGGAACTTGCTGGGGTTGTTGATGAAGTAATAAGTCATATACTCCGAATAGTCCGCCTTGGGGAATAACGTTTTCGCCCTTGCCAGGGCCTTGGTCGAGATGATCTCTAAGCCGGTGCCAATTGCGGCTTTTTTGGGCCGCGTGAAGTCGGCACCAGTACGGAAGTGGGCATCAAGCAATAGATCGGTGAGTTCGGCTCCGGGGTATTGACAGTCTGCGGTGATCCGCACGATCGTATCGATATCATGTAAAGTGGCCGCATCGAGAAAACGGCGCATGACATCCACCGGATCACCTTGAAAAAACAGTACGGATGGATCATGGGTGTGGCCCGCCAGCTCTGCGTCATCTTTCAAGTCGCTGGTCGCAAGGACTACTTTGTCGACAGGCAGCATCATGGAGTGCTTCACACAAAGCTCTGTGGCTGATAACCCTTCGATGTCCAGCACAGCTTTTTTCGGCAGGCGTGTCGACTTGAGTCGGCAGGCGATGAGTGCCCCGATTTTGGCAGGCCGAAAGTCTTCAGATTGTAGTGTTTGTCCGGCTTTTTTTGGCTGGGCGAGCACCATACGACTGGCCAGGGTGTCAATCAGTTCGGGGTAGGTGAGGCCTGTCTGAGGGCTTCGGCGAAAAGAAAGATGCCCTGGTGCGACAACATCTCCGGCTTCCAAGTCTTCGTCCAACAGGGGGACTTGGTATGAGTTCTTCAAATAGTCAGTCTCCGATTGATTAATAAAAGGCTGATCAACTGCTTTTTGATAGCGATTGAACAACGCAACATACTCAGCGTATTGCTCGGGCGTGCTGCTTGAATAGTGATCGTATTTCGGTGGTTCGCCCGTGCGGCGCACATGTTTCTCAATGGAGGAGACGCCCATTTGAGCAGCAATTGCCGGCAAGAGACGGCTGTCGACATCGTTAGGATCAAGGTGCTCGGTATAGGAAATCAGCAGATTGGGAAAGGCCTGTCGAAGTATTCCGATTTTACCCAATCCCGAGTCTTCGAGTGCTGTGGGGTAAGCCTGGAAGCCGATTTGAAGGTGCAGTGCCTTTGGCTGTAAACGGGCACTCAAGTCACTGGCCAAAGCGGCGATTTGTTCGATGGGGTAGCCAGATATGTTGACCACCAGCACCTGCTTAGAAAGGTTGATCTGGGCCAGTGCATCGATCAACCGTTGGTTATGGACCACCGAGGCTTGGAATTTCAAGCCGTGAATTTTGCTCAAGTTCGCCTTGATGATCTCTGCTGAATAGGTATCGAAGGTGTCGATCCACACCAATTTGGTTTTCGCCGCCGCATCAATTGCTATGGTCCATTTCGCTGGATCAAAGAACAGTTCTTGATAGACACTGTACCAGGCATGATCTGCCGTGGCGATGCGATTATACTTGAAGGGTTGGAATTTGATGCCGAATTGCGGGGCAGAATAGCCGGCATAATCGTCGATCAGTCCCATCAGTTCATCGAAATTGCCCCCGTGAACATTGGCTACCTCCAGGATATTGTGAACACTCATCTTGTCTTAGTTGTGGAAAGCTAGGACCGAAGCGATGACACGTTCTTGTTCTTCGTCGGTCAGGGAAGGGAACATCGGCAAACTCAAACAGCCGCCATAGAAGGCTTCCGCGCAGGGCAAGCGTTCAGGAGTGGTGGGGTTGCCCTGGTAGTAGGGGAGCTGGTGTACGGGGATGTAGTGGACTTGCGCGTAAATCTCCTGGCTGCGCAGGTAGTCGTAGAGCTCCTTCCGACGGGTGGTTTGCACCACGTAGAGGTGGTAGGCATGTGCTATGTTTTCTGCTACTTCCAGGGGGGCGATGTCGTCCATGTCCTCAAACGCCTCGTCATACCGCTCGGCGATTTCGTGGCGGCGGTCCAAGCCCTCGTCGGCGCGTTGCAATTGCGAGTTGCCCAGTGCGGCTTGCATGTCCGAGAGGCGGTAGTTGTAGCCCAACTCCTGCATTTCGTAGTACCAACCGCCGGGATTTTGGCCCATTCGAACAGGGTCCTTGGTGATGCCGTGGGTACGGAGCAGTCGAATTTTCTCGGCCAGTTCGGCGTTGGCGGTTGTGACCATGCCTCCCTCGCCGCACGCAATGTGTTTGACTGGGTGGAAGGAGAAAATGGCCAACTCAGTCAATTGCCCCGATCCGCAACGGATTTCCTTGTTTCCCTCTACGATGGCGCCGCCGGGGGCATGACAAGCATCTTCGATTAGCCAGAGGTCGTACTCGTTGGCCAATTGGCGAAAGGCCCGAAGGTCGGCGGGGTGCCCGGCGTAATCGACGGGAATGATGCCTTTGAAGAAGCCTTTGGGGTGTGCCTTGAGTAGCTTTCTAACCTCGCTGGGGTCGAGCAGCCCGGTGGCTGGGTCCACATCAGCGAACCATACTTCGCCGCCCGCGTAGCGCACGCAGTTGGCCGATGCCGCAAACGTGATGGGCGTGGTAATGACACGTTCCCCAGGTTGCAGCCCTAAGGCGAGAACGCAGAGGTGAAGCGCAGCCGTTCCGTTCGCAACGGCGATGGCATGAGGCGCACCGACGTACTCGGCAAAGGCCGTTTCAAAGGCCTCGATGGCCGGGCCTTGGGTCAGAAAATCGGAACGCAGCACCTCACTGACCGCTTGGATGTCGGCCTCGGTGATCTGCTGGCGACCGTAGGGGATGCCCCCCATTACTCGACGGCGAAAGCCGGGTCGATGTGGGTGCGAATCAATTCGCGAATCTCTTCGACTGTCAGCCACTCGGTGTTTTCGCCCGAATTATAGGCTTTGCCTTTTTCGGTGCGCGTGCCGCCTTTGACCTGCAGGAATTCCTCGGGGTCCCAAGCGGGCATGGCTGGCAGGATTTCGTAGTGCTCTTCGAACTCGACGGTGTAGTACGAGTCGGTTGCGGTGAACATGTCCTCGTGCAGCTTTTCGCCTGGACGGATGCCCACTGTTTCTTGCTTGGCCTTTGGATCGATGGCTTCAGCCAACACGCTGATATTGTAGCTGGGCAACTTGGGCACAAACACCTCGCCACCCCAAGCGGTCTCCAACGCAAAGAGGACCAGATCAATGCCTTCCTCGAGCGAAATATTGAAGCGGCTCATCTGCGGATCGGTGATCGGCAGTACACCATTTCCTTTCCGGTCCAAGAAGAACGGAATGACCGAACCGCGCGAGCCCATTACGTTGCCATAGCGCACCACGGAAAAACGGATGTCGCGGTGGCCCTTGGTGTTGTTAGCGGCTACGAATAGCTTGTCGGAGCACAGCTTGGTGGCCCCGTACAAGTTGATCGGCGCAGCGGCCTTGTCGGTCGAGAGCGCAACCACGCGCTTGACGCCGCAATGGATCGCCGCATCGATTACGTTCTCGGCACCCAGGACGTTCGTCTTGATGAACTCCATGGGGTTGTATTCCGCCGCCGGAACTTGCTTGAGGGCCGCCGCATGGATTACGTAGTCAATGCCCTCGAAGGCTTTGTGAAGGCGATCTTTGTCGCGTACGTCGCCCAGGAAATAGCGCATCTGCGGATATTCCTTGGGTGAAAACATTTGGGCCATTTCGAATTGCTTGAGTTCGTCTCGCGAGAGAACCACTAAGCGACGAATGCGAGGGAAGTCGTTTAGGAGGCGTGCAATGAAGGCCTTACCGAACGAACCGGTCCCACCGGTTACGAGCAGCGAGCTGCCGTTCAAGTCGAAAGAAGAGCTGGGGCGAATGGCCATGGGGCAAAACTAGTCGGTTTCAGCAAAGCGATAGCCCTGCTTTTCGAATTCCTCGAGGTTCAGCCGATCAAGCTCATCGATGAACGAGTCTGGCGTGGCGTTCCAAACCTTTTGTTCGCGGCTTTCTGCGTAGGCCCGAATCGGGAAGTAGCCGGCGAAAGTGAGCATAAACTTGTGGAGAATCTCGTGCAATTTCCGTGTGCCTTGCCCACGCTGGTGCATCGGTGCCCGCATTTCATTATCGGCATAAAAGTGACTGTACCCTACGGTTGCCACATTGTTTTCGTCCACTTGAATGCTTGGCAACCAACTGTGTTCCGCGCCGATCATCACCAGGTTTTTGTAGTTCATTCGAAGGCCCATCATCAGGCTGGGAATCATCACGTTGTGCGGCCGAGGCATGCCCCATTGACGGTTGTACGCCAAGTGGCGGACCCAACGAAAACCCTCGGCCGGCGTGGTGTTGAAATAGCAGAGGGTGATGTTCGGGTTTTGCTTCAATTTTTGGTCCCAGCCTGTTTTCGATTTGCGCGCGAATTGGGGGAGGAAACAAGTCAGCGGCCAATCAACCACCTCAGCCATGTGGTCAAAAAGAGCTTTCCACTGATCGCGATACTGCTGATCGGCGTTGGCCAAAAACGCCTCAGGAGCTGATAGCAAGTAGTAGTTGGGTTTCCACACAATAAAGCCTTCGGAGATAGGCGCCATGTTTACACACAAGGCATCTTTGTCTAGCAGCAAGCCTGGGTGTCTTGCCATTGTAGTCTTCAGACTGGGACCATTTCCGAGCAATACCAGAGTTGTTCTAGCTGCTTGACCTAGTCTAGCAGAAGACCTGGAAAGCAGCATGACTTTTACGATGCTTTCCATCGTTTGACCCAGCAGGCCAAACCAATGCTTGAGCGAAAACAACAGGGAGATCATTCTTTGGGTATCAATGAGACAGAAGGCCAAAGGTGACCATGGCCCGAAACCGAACCAGCATCCAAGATGCCTGTGGGCGCAGCAGTAACAAGTAGCCGAAAAATAGTACAACGGTCGCCAACCATTTGCCCAGTTCCTTAAGTAGCACAACGGTGCGGCCCTTGGCTCCGCCAGCTAGAATCCATGCACTGCGTCCCGTGCCTAGGCCTTGTCGTCGAAGGTAGGCCCATTGGGTTCGTTTTTCTGGTATGCGGTGATGAACCAAGGCCTCGCCTGTATAGCCAATGGACTTTCCTGCGGCACGAAGTCGTTCAAATAGGTCTTTTTCTTCCCCTGCTTCCAACTTGGTGCCTTGCCTCCCCAAATTGGTATTGAAACCGCCCAAGCCCGCTAATGACTCTTTGGAGATCAGCATGTTTGCGCCCATTGGGTAGTTGTTGGCTGGCATCCTTTTCGAGCGAGTGCCTAGGTCGAGAACAGCAAAGGCTGGCAACAAAAATCGGTTGAGCCAACGTGGTCTCTCTCCTTCAAAGTGGGGTAGGATTCTGCCTCCAAATGCCGAAGCGTCGGTTTGGGAGAGATGAACCTGATAGGCCTTCAATAAGCCAGGGTCGCAATTTACATCGTCATCCAAAAACAGGATCCAGGGTGCTTTTGATTCGTGAATGCCTCGATTCCTGGCGTGTGAGAGGCCTTGTGTTGCCTCATGGATGTATCGCACTGAAAGTTCAGGGTTTGCCGTTTGAAAAGCAGACACTACTTCATGGGTGGCATCAGGGCTATTGTTGTCAATCACCAGCAACTCAAATTCTGGCATGGCAACGCCCAGCTCTCTGATGGACTGAAGTGTTTCTCCGAGCATCGCTGCTCGATGATAGGTGCATATCACAACGCTGATTAACATGGTGTTTTGGTCTGGCAAGCCAAATGACAGACCTTGTACTCGAAAGATCGGGACGATCGCATTCTACTTGCGCAAGTGGGCAAATTAGCCAAACAAAGTTTCTGGGGCATTGCGAGTGCAGCTGTCGGGGTACCGATTGGCTTTTACAACGTATCGATTCTTTTTGCGGATGCCCTTTCCCCTGAGCACAACGGGTTGCGTTGGGCACTGAGCGATTCAGCGCTCGTACTGTCCCAGTTCGCCGCTTTGGGCTCGACGGGCGTGCTCATTCGGTTTTATGCTCACTACGCAGGACGAGGGGAGAATGGCTCCTTCTGGCGGTTGATTGCGCTTTGGTCCCTGGTGGGCATCGCTGCAATTGCGGGTCTGCTGTTCCTATTTCGCGGCCCCATTGAGGCTTTTTATGTCATTCGCTCGCCGCTATTCACCGATTATTTCTACTTGATCCTCCCGTTGTGTGCCTTCATGCTTTTTGGCACACAGTACGAATTGCTGTGCACCGCACAACAACGAGCGGCCTTTCCCATGTTCGTCCGCGAGGTGGGCATTCGCTTGATGATCACTCTTTTGCTTTTCCTGTATGTCCAGGATGTGATGAGCATCGAGCGATTCTGGCAGTGGT
>CAYGKP010000056.1:0-13113 GCA_964350605.1 uncultured Cytophagales bacterium | reverse complement strand
GTTTTTTCTTGCCTACAAAGCCACCTGTCGCATTCGCTTGTTTCGTAAGTTGCACAACCTCACCTATGAAACGCTTTCTCCCACTCCTCCTGCTGGCCCTGGCCACCATCCCGCTTCAGGCCCAACAGTACGAGTCGGTCGGCCACCCGCCCATCGACAACTACGTGAGTGCCTGCTATTCGATGGATGCGAAAATCAATTCGTTAGCAGCCCAGACTCAATCGCTGAATTCGGAGATGGAAGCCTTCGAGGCACGCTACAAAAAGCCCGACTCGACCGCCATTGAGAATGTGGACGTGGCCTACGACCAAGCGAAAACCTTTGGCCCCCGGGCCGATGCCATTGGCGAGGGGTACGAGACGCTGCGTCAGGAGGGCATTGAGCTTGGTTCAATTAGCCGGAAGATGATTTGGGAGTGCAAGCACCTGCCCAACAAACTCAAGATTCCCAAGGCACAGAAGTACGTGCGCCAGGCCACCAAGACCCTCAACCAGAACCGCTCGCAAATCGATGAGGACCTCAAGGCGTTTGGCGAAATGCGCACGCGGGCCTACAAGCTCTCGGCCATCGCGATCGACGGACTCGCCGACTAGCCCTTCCCTCTAGTGCATGAAAAAAGCCAACTCCTTGAGTGGGCTTTTCGTTTTTGGTACTAGGGTGGCTTACGCCTGTTTGAGACCGTCAGCCAGCACGACAATCTTGTCGTCCTTCACTTCGACCACGCCGCCGCGCACTTCGTAGCTGTGCTCCTGGCCTTCGCTGCGGAAGCTCACCTTGCCTTCCTCGAGCGAACTGATGAGCGCCGCGTGGCCTTTCAGCACTTGAAACGAACCCTTCGAGCCGGGAAAGGTGCCAATCTCCACCTCGCCGGAGAAGATGTGTTTGTCGGGGGTCAGTAGGTCGAGTTGCATCGGGGCAGGACTACTTGGCGGCTTCGGCCATCATTTTCTCGCCCTTGGCCACTGCATCTTCGATGCTACCCACCAGGTGGAACGCAGCTTCGGGCAGGTGATCCAATTCGCCGTCCATGATCATGGTGAACCCTTTGATCGTGTCCTTGATGTCGACCAGCGTACCGGGGATACCGGTGAACTGCTCGGCCACGTGGAACGGCTGCGAAAGGAAACGCTGCACACGACGTGCACGGTGCACGACCTGCTTGTCTTCGTCCGACAACTCGTCCATCCCCAGGATGGCGATGATGTCTTGGAGTTCCTTGTAACGTTGAAGCGTTTCCTTCACACGCTGCGCACAGTCGTAGTGCTCGGGGCCGATGATGGCCGGATCCAAGATGCGCGAAGTCGAGTCAAGCGGGTCAACCGAAGGATAAATCCCCAACTCGGCGATTTTACGCGAGAGGACCGTTGTCGCATCCAAGTGAGCAAACGTGGTCGCAGGTGCGGGGTCAGTCAAGTCATCGGCAGGGACGTAAACGGCCTGTACCGAAGTAATCGAACCGTGCTTGGTCGAAGTGATGCGCTCTTGCATCGCACCCATCTCGGTGGCCAGCGTCGGCTGGTACCCGACCGCCGACGGCATGCGACCGAGCAGGGCCGATACCTCCGAACCCGCTTGGGTGAAACGGAAGATGTTGTCGATGAAGAACAGGATGTCGCGGCCTGGGCCAGTGCCATCGCCGTCGCGGAAGTACTCGGCCATGGTCAGACCCGAAAGGGCGACACGGGCACGGGCCCCCGGAGGCTCGTTCATTTGACCAAAGACAAGTGTGGCTTGCGACTTTTCGAGTTCTTCTTGGTCGACCTTCGAGAGGTCCCAACCACCTTTCTCCATGTCCTCCATGAATTCTTTGCCGTAGCGGATGACACCCGATTCGAGCATCTCGCGCAGCAGGTCGTTCCCCTCACGGGTACGCTCACCGACACCGGCGAACACCGACATGCCTTCGTAGGCTTTCGCAATGTTGTTGATCAGCTCCATGATCAGAACGGTCTTGCCGACACCGGCACCACCGAACAAGCCAATCTTACCCCCTTTGGCGTAGGGCTCGAGCAGGTCAATCACTTTGATCCCCGTGTAGAGCACCTCCTGAGAAGTCGACAACTGGTCGAAGTTTGGCGCGCCGCGGTGAATCGGCATGCGCTTCTTCACCTTTGGTTGGCTGATGCCGTCAATGGCGGTACCTACCACGTTGAAAAGGCGGCCCTTTACGCTCTCGCCCGTCGGCATGGCGATGGCGAGACCAGTGTCGACTACGTCCATGCCGCGACGAAGGCCTTCGGTGGCATCCATAGAGATGGCTCGCACACGGTGTTCACCAAGGTGCTGCTGGGTTTCCAGAATGATTTTCTGTCCGTCGGGACGGGTGATTTCCAGCGCGTTGAGGATGCCGGGCAGTTGGCTGCCTTCGCCTTCAAAGCTAACGTCGACGACCGGTCCGATGACCTGGGTGACCTTGCCAGTATTGGCCATGGTGAGGGGGGGATGGTTCAATGCGGGCCGGGTCTTTCCCCGGCTTGGGTGCGCAAAGGTAAGTGCCCACAGGGGTGCACGCAACCCAATTTTCAGTTGTTCTTCAGGCTTTCCTCAGGTTGCTTTCCCTCCGGGTAGCTTGTCCGCTATGCCGAGGGGCCCAATGGCAACTGCAAGCGGAACGTAGTGCCCTTCCCCACCTCGGACTTCAGGACAAAAATTCGGCCCTTGTGCACCTGCTCGACGATGCGCTGCACCAAACTCAGGCCCAACCCCCAGCCCCGTTCTTTCGAGGTATAGCCTGGCTGGAACACCTTGCGGTATTGGCTCCGGGTCATGCCGTGGCCCGTGTCGGTGATGTCGAGCATCGCCCAGCGTCCCTTGACCTGCAATCTGAGGGTGATGCGCCCGTGGCCCGCCATCGCATCGACCGCATTTTTCACCAGGTTTTCTAGCACCCAGCTTAGCAGCGGTTCGATGCCCAGCACGGTCAGGGTTTCCTCGCCTGTTTCATTGACCAATCGCAACTCCACCCGCCGGCTCATGCGGGGGCCTAAATAGCCCATCGCCTCATGGGTGAAAAAGATCAGATCTAAGGGTTTTCGATCGCTTGATGAGCCGATTTTCGAGAACCGCTCGGTGATGGTCTCCAGGCGCTCGATATCGGCACCAAGTTCTGAGAAGAGCGGTTCATCGGGGTACTGCTCGCGCAGCAAACTGAGCCACGCCAACAACGAGGAAATCGGCGTCCCGAGTTGATGGGCCGTCTCCTTGGCCATGCCCACCCACAGGCGGTCCTGTTCGGCCCGCCAGGCGCGGCGAAGCAACCAGTAGGCCGCAATCGTGAACACCGCCAGGACGGCTAACTGGAAGTATGGGTAATACTGCAATCGCTTAAGGATGACCGATGGCTGGTGATAGAGGTAGCCCACGCGCGCGCCACCCAATTCCAAGCGCATGGGCGAAGTAGCACTGGTCATGCTTCTGAGCAGGTTGGCCTGCGAGGTGCTATCCGCCACCTCGCGGCTATCGATCTGGCCATAGGCCATGATTCGCCCGCTGGTGCTGTCGACGTACACCACCGGAGCGGAGGCCGAGTTGCGCACCACCTCGGCGATGAACGACTCGACCAAGTCTTCGAACCGCATGCGCAGTTCGCGGAACAGTTTCGAATCGCGGTAATAGACGTATTGGCTGCCCCGGGGCAATTTGATGGGGATCGGGTCGTAGGCACTTTCCATTAAGCGTAGTTCGTTACGAAGGCGCAAAGTGTCGTTCGCCACTCGCTCGTCCAGGTTGCGGTTAGCGAGGATGTTTCCTTTCCCGTCAACAAGCAGGATCGGTACCGTTTCGTTGTCTTCAATCACCCGCAGGGCCATGTCCAACTCCGCCGAATTGGTGGAAAGCGACAGGCGGCGAATGGCTTCGGCGTACAGCTCAACCTTCTTACGTTCCTCATTCTGAAGACGTTGGAACAACCCATTGGTGGCGCGGACGAGCTGAGCCTTCTGGCGAACGGCCTCGGCCCAGATGCGCACTTGCTGGCGTTCCTCCTCAGCAATGCGCTGTACCAGCAGGTGCGAATAGTACAAACTAGCCCCCACCACCAGGACGGCGAGGATGGCCAACGCACGCGGGGCCCAACGAATGGCGCGGGAGGACTGTTTAAACACGTTCTAAATACGGCATTACTGACCCCAATCAGTTCTTCGGCTCGGAACCGAAAGGTACTTTTGCCTGTCGTTCTCGTACAGAGCCGGATGTCTCAAGTTCTTCGTTCACTTTCGTTCTCCTTCCACCACTGCCCCATCGGGGTGCGTGAGCGGGTCGCCTTGAGCCCTGCCCAAGGCGAAGCCTTGCTCGAAAAGGTACGCGATTTCAGCGAAGCGCAAGAGGCCCTCTTGCTCTCGACCTGCAACCGCACCGAGTTGTATTACCTGAGCGAGGCGGCCCAAACCGAGTCCATTCTCTCCTTATTGGGCATCATCAAAGGGTTGGGTGATACAGGCGCAGACCTGTTGCCCCATGCCGTCCTGCGCGAAGGCAGCGAAGCAGTAGCCCATCTTTTCGAGGTGTCCGTGGGCTTGGATGCCCAAGTGCTTGGCGACCTGCAAGTGACTGGCCAGGTCAAACGCGCCTACCAACAAACCGCCGACCTGAACTTGGCGGGACCCTACCTGCACCGCCTACTTCACACGATCTTTTTCGCCAGCAAGCGCATCGTGCAGGAAACCGAATTCCGCGACGGCGCAGCTTCAGTGGCCTACGCTTCCAGCGAGCTACTCAAAGAGTTGACCGCGCAAGTCAAAGAGCCGCGCGTGCTACTGGTCGGCGCGGGCGACATTGGCAAGGACGTGGTGCGCAACCTGCAAGCCGCCGGGTTCCAGAACGTCACCTTGATGAACCGCACCCGCGAGCGGGCCGAGACCTTGGCCGCCGAAACGGGGTTCCGGGTCGCCGACTACGCGGACCTGAAAGAAGAACTGAAGAGTGCTGATGCGCTGATCAGCTCGGTGGGTGCCGACACGCCGATCTTCACCAAAGCACTGCTGGAAGAAACGGTCGATGCCTTCAAAGTGCTCATTGATCTCTCGGTGCCCCGCAGCATCGACCCAGAAGTCGAGGCGATTGCTGGGGTGCTGCTCTACAACGTCGACGACATCCAGAGTAAGACCAGCGAAGCCCATGAACGCCGCCGCGCGGCCATCCCCCGCGTGAAGGACATCATCACCGAGGCGCAAGTCGAATTTGAAGCCTGGTCGAAGGAGATGATCATCTCGCCCACGCTGCAAGCCCTCAAGGAATCGCTCGAACAGATTCGCCGCGGCGAGATCGAAAAAGCCCTGCGTGGACTAAGTGCCGAGGAGTCTGAAAAGGTCGAGAAAATCACCTTGGGCATCACCAAGCAGATCCTCAAGCTGCATGCCCTGAAGCTGAAAGCCGCCTGCCAGCGCGACGACGCGGAAAACCTGATCGAAGCCCTTCAAGAGCTTTTCAACTTGGAGCTTCAGCCCACCCCGCCGAAAAGCGAGTAGGGCTTCCCCTCCCCATTACATCGAACTAAGTCCGGCCCACGCCGGACTTTTTTTGTGCCTTTTTCTCCTGCAGCTGTGGAATTGGCCGGGCCCGCGCATCCTGGAAGCAAAGACCTCCTCCACCAAACCTTATCCGTGATGCGTCACTACCTCTCCACCCTGTTACTCGTCGTCGTCGCGACCCTACTGGTCGGCGCGGCTGCCATCATTTTCTCTGGTTGCAAAACCACCAAGTGCGGTGGTTGCAACACATACGACGGCACAAGTAAGCACAAGTAATCAATCACCTCTCCAACCATTTTCACAGATGAAACTCACCCTCCTCTCCACTCTGGCGCTCAGCGCGCTACTGCTATCGGCCTGTTCGAAAGAGAAAGGCCATAACACCCAAGACTTCCGAACCAAAGACCGGGAGTCGGCCTACAATACCCACCACCCATCCAGCCCCAAAAAGCTGAAGAGCGAGAGTTCTGGCGACATGATGTATGGCCTCGGTGCCCCCGCAGAAGAAGTGGACGGCCTGATCTACGACGAACCTGTGAACGGCCTACCTGCGGACTACAACACCGAAGGGTACGACCACATTGTCGAAAACAACTACAAGCTCGCCATCGAGGCACCGAAGAGCACCTTCTCCATTGACGTGGACGTGGCCAGCTACGCCAACGTGCGCCGCTTCTTAAGCTATGGTCAGAAACCACCCGCCGGTGCCGTGCGGATCGAGGAGATGATCAACTACTTCAACTATGACTACCCAGAGCCAAAGAATGAGCACCCCTTTTCGGTAAACACCGAAGTCTCAGATTGCCCTTGGAATAAAGAGCACCGCCTGGTTCACATCGGATTGAAAGCCAAGGATATTCCTGCCAAGGAGTTGCCCGCTAGCAACCTGGTCTTCCTGCTCGATGTCTCGGGCTCAATGTCGGACCCCAACAAGCTGCCCTTGCTCAAGCAAGCATTTGGCCTCCTGGTAGGCGAATTGGACAAGGACGACCGCGTGTCGATTGTCGTCTACGCTGGGGCGGCGGGCCGTGTGCTCGAACCCACCCCAGGCGACCAAAAGGAGAAAATCCTCGCAGCCCTTGGCAAGTTGAACGCAGGTGGTAGCACCGCGGGTGGTGCGGGCATCCAATTGGCCTATGCTTCGGCCATGGAAAACTTGATTCCCCAGGGCAACAACCGCGTGATTCTCGCCACCGACGGCGACTTCAACGTGGGGACTAGCTCGGAATCCGAACTGGTCAAACTGATCGAAACCGAGCGCGAGAAAGGCATCTTTCTCACCGTTCTCGGCTTCGGGATGGGCAACTACCAGGATGCCAAAATGGAAAAGCTCGCCGACAACGGGAACGGCAATTACGCCTACATCGACACGTACCGCGAGGCACGCAAAGTGCTCGTTCAAGAGCTAAACGGCACCCTCCACACCATCGCCAAGGACGTGAAGCTGCAACTCGACTTCAACCCTGCGAAGGTCAAGGCTTACCGACTGATTGGATACGAGAACCGCGTGCTCCAGAACGAGGACTTCAACAACGACAAGAAGGACGCGGGCGACATGGGCGCGGGCCACACCGTGACGGCACTCTATGAGATCATCCCCGCCGACTCGAAAGAAGAAGTGCCTTCGGCCAGCGACTCGAAGTACATCAAGACCGAGATTGATCCGAAGGCCTTCACCTCGGGCGAATTACTGACCATCAGCCTGCGCTACAAGCAGCCGACCGCTTCGGTCAGCACGCTGATGACCCACCCGGTGCTCGACCTGCACGTGCCAATGGCCAAGACCTCGAACAACTTCCGCTTCTCGGCGGCAGTGGCTGGCTTTGGCTTGATCCTTCGCGATTCGAAGTTCAAGGGCGATGCGAGTTATGACATTGTTCGCGAACTGGCCAAGGGCTCGCTCGGCGAAGACAAGATGGGCTACCGCGCGGAGTTCCTGCGCCTGATCGGCGATGCTTCGGTGCTGTAAGTCGTGAAGTATGACATGAAGTAACAAAGGCGCTGTTCTCTCCCTCCCAGGAATTATATGCTGGGCGGATCAGCAGGAGAGGAGGTTGGCGGGGCTAGGTCCCCGTCAACTGAGGAGGCCACTCGAAAGGGTGGCCTCCGCCTTTTTACCCCAAACCAAATCCCATTTTACACTAGAATCAAAAGCCCATCGTTATGCCAGGTTTCCACTTTATTAGTCTACTGAAAATATTGAAATAATTACAAAACATAGGGTTACTGTTTGGCCTCCTAGGCACTAAGGTTCGAATCGGATGTGCGCACGTCCCCTCAATCGAAGTTGAACTTTTACAGACCAAACACATGAGATCAATCAAACATCAAGCGCTGCTGGTCGGGGCGACCGCCGTGCTATTTCTCTCCGGTTGCGGAGAGGGGGAAGCTCCCTACTACGACCAGGAGATGGCCGACGATTACTACGAGGAAACCGAAACCAGCTATTGGAACGGCGAGTCTTATGCCAGGATCGTCGAGAACAAATTCCATTCGGCCATTGAGCAATCGATCAGCACCTTTTCCATCGATGTCGACGTGGCGAGCTACGCCAACGTGCGGCGCTTCCTGCAAGAAGGCGTGCGCCCGCCAGCAGAGGCCGTACGCATCGAAGAACTGGTCAATTACTTTACCTACGATTACCCACAACCCACCGACGGGCGACCCTTCGCCGTCCAGACGGAAGTCAGTGAATGCCCCTGGAATGACAAGCATCGCTTGATCCACATCGGCTTACAAGGCAGGATCATGAACCAAAACGAGCTGCCGCCCAGCAACTTGGTGTTCTTGATCGATGTATCGGGGTCGATGGGCGATGCCAACAAACTGCCCCTCTTGAAAGATGCGTTCCGCCTACTCGTTGAACAGTTGGGCGAGGAGGACCACGTGTCGATCGTGACCTATGCGGGGGCTGCGGGCATTGCCTTGGAGCCTACCCCAGGGTCGGACAAACGAAGCATTCTTAAGGCACTTGAGGAACTGCAATCGGGTGGCAGCACCGCAGGCGCTGAGGGGATTGAGACCGCCTATGAGTTGGCCGAAGATGCCTTCCTAAAAGAGGGCAACAACCGCGTGATCCTGGCCACCGACGGCGACTTCAATGTGGGCGTCAGCTCGGAGCAGGAATTGATCGAACTGATCGAAGAGAAGCGCGAGACAGGCATCTACCTCTCGGTACTTGGCTTCGGCACAGGGAACTATCAGGACGCGAAGATGGAGCAATTGGCCGATCACGGGAACGGCAACTATGCCTACATCGACAACTACTTGGAAGCGCGCCGGGTGCTGAGCGAGCAGGTCAGCGGCACACTCCACACCATCGCCCAGGACGTAAAAATCCAAGTAGAGTTCAACCCCGCAAAAGTGAAATCCTACCGCTTGATCGGCTATGAAAATCGCATGATGAAGAACGAGGATTTCAAAAACGACAAGAAGGATGCGGGCGAGCTCGGCGCGGGCCACACCGTCACTGCCTTGTACGAAATCGTCCCCTATGGTGTGGAAGAAACCGAGGGCGAACCAGCGACAAACCGCTACTTGGATCGTGAGTTTACTGCGAAGGCCGGTGGCCCAGAGGTGTGCACTGTGAAGCTGCGCTACAAACAGCCAGGCGAGGCGGAAAGCACTGAGATGGAAATCCCAGCCATCGACCGGGGCACGCGCCTAAATGCCAGCTCGGACAACTTCCGCTTCTCGGCCTCGGTGGCTGGCTTTGGCCTGCTCCTACGCGACTCGCAATTCAAAGGCGAAGCCGATTGGAATCTGATCGAAGAACTGGCGGAAGAATCGGTAGGCAAAGACATCAACGGCGACCGCAAGGAATTCCTCGACTTGATCGAAATCGCCAAAGACATGTTCGAGACCTCTGTCTTCTAAGTACTATTGATCAGTTGTTTAAAACCGAGCGAGCCGCCCCAATGGGGCGGCTCGCTCGTTCAGTTCGAATCAGAACGAAGACTAATCGTCGTCACCCAGCTTAGAGGTCGTGCCTTCACCACCTTTCGCAATCGCGTCACGCATGTCGGTGTCAGCCTCGACGTTTTTCATCTTGTAGTAGTCCATAATACCCATGTTGCCTTTGCGGAAGGCTTCGGCCATGGCTTTGGGCACTTCTGCCTCGGCCTCGATGACTTTGGCGCGGGCCTCTTGGGCCTTGGCTTTCATCTCTTGCTCGACGGCGACAGCCATCGCACGGCGTTCTTCGGCTTTCGCTTCGGCGACTTTCAAGTCGGCGTTCGCTTGGTCGATCTGGAGCTTGGCACCAATGTTTTCACCCACGTCGATGTCAGCGATGTCAATGGAGAGAATCTCAAACGCCGTTCCTGCGTCGAGGCCCTTGTGAAGGACCACCTTCGAAATCGAATCGGGATTCTCGAGCACGGCCTTGTGCGAGGCCGCCGAACCGATGGAGGTCACGATGCCTTCACCCACACGGGCGAGGATCGTTTCCTCCCCTGCACCACCGACCAAACGAGAGATGTTGGCACGCACGGTCACACGCGCCAGGGTGATAAGCTGAATGCCGTCTTGGGCGACAGCGGCCACCTTGGGTGTGTTGATCACCCGAGGATTCACCGAAGTCTGTACCGCCTCGAACACGTCGCGACCCGCCAGGTCAATGGCAGCGGCGCGTTGGAAGTCCAAGGGGATGTTCGCCTTGTCGGCGGAGATGAGCGCATTGGTCACCAGGCCGACCTTACCCCCTGCGAGGTAGTGGGCTTCCAGCTCGTTGCGCGTCAGGTGGATGCCAGCTTTGCGCGAGGTGATCATCGCGTTGACGATGACAGCTGGCGGCACCTTACGAAGGCGCATGAAGACGAGTTGGAGCAGGTTGACGCTCACGCCTGAGAGTAGGGCGGAGAACCAAAGCCCCAGGATGCGGAACACCATCATGAAGAGGATGAAACCGATCAGGCCTACGATGCCGTAGACAATGTACATGGGATTAAAAGGCATGGCTTAGGGAATTCAGTCGAGTGGAAAGTGGAAAGATATCTAGGAAATGGGAGCCACGAAAATGACCCCATCGTCGATGCGTTTGATGCGGACTTTGGTGCCCGGAGCGAGCAGCTCGCCTTCGGTGCGGACTTCGAAGCGGTTCTCGTCGAACTCTGCCTCGCCACTGGGGCGCAGGCCGGAGATCGCCAGGCCTTCTTGGCCTTCGGTGAGCTTGTCGAAGCCCACCAGTTCGGCTCGGCCCATCAATTCGTCTTCGAGCGAGAGGCGCTTCCAGGCTTTGGTTTTCACCGCAATGATGATCAGCGCCACCACTGAAACCGAGGTGATGATCAGGGACCAAAGGCCCTCCGTGTTGCCGACGTACTTATAAACCAAGAGCACCCCGCCAATCATCACCGCGCCGCCCATGAAGCCCACCACAGTGGTGCCAGGCACAAAGGCGATCTCGACGATGATTAGCACCAAGCCGAGGGCGATGAGGATGTAGAGCCAGAGGGCGTCCATGAGTGATTCGTGCAGGGGCGAAAAGGTACAAGGAAAACCCGCCCGCCCCTAGGAAGTTCCTGAGTTGCTTGGTTAATAAGCCCGGGCGAAAAGCACGCGCCGCGCGGAAGGCTTCCCGCTGAGGATGCAAGTGCCCGGCTCGGCGGGTCCTTCGAAAGGGATGCAGCGAATCGTGGCTTTGGTTTTCTGCTTGATTAGCTCCTCGGTTTCGGGCGTGCCGTCCCAATGGGCCGAAAGGAAACCGCCCTTTTCGTCGAGCAGTTTTTCAAACTCGTCCCAGGAATTCGCCTCGGTGATGTTGGCTAGCTGGTAGGCTTTCGCCTTCTCGAAGATGCCCGCTTGAATCTCTTCGAGCAGTGCGGGAATCGTGGCCGCGAGTCCTTCGAGGGCAACAGTCGTTTTTTCTTTCGAGTCGCGGCGGGCCAACTCCACGTTGCCTTCGGCCAGGTCGCGGGGACCGATGGCAATGCGCAGGGGCACACCCTTGAGTTCGTACTCGGCGAATTTCCATCCGGGCTTGTGCGTGTCGCGCCCGTCGAACTTGACGCGGACCCCCAGGGCCAGCAGCTCGGCTTTCAACTTCTCGGCGACCTGGGCGACCATTGCGGCCTCTTCTTCGCCTCGATAGATCGGCACGATGACCACTTGAATCGGCGCAAGGCGCGGCGGCAGGACCAATCCATCGTCGTCGCTGTGGGCCATGATGAGTGCACCCATCAAGCGGGTCGAAACGCCCCAGGACGTGCCCCAGACATACTCCTGTTTGTTTTCCTTCGAGAGGAATTTCACGTCGAACGCCTTCGCGAAGTTTTGGCCCAGGAAGTGCGAGGTGCCCGCTTGCAAGGCTTTGCCGTCCTGCATGAGGGCTTCGATGCAGTAGGTATCGACCGCCCCGGCGAATTTCTCACTCTCGGTTTTCACCCCTTTGATGACGGGCAAGGCCAATACGTTCTCGGCGAAGTCAGCGTAGATGTCGAGCATCTGGCGCGTCTCGGCGACAGCTTCTGCTTCGGTGGCGTGGGCTGTGTGGCCTTCCTGCCACAGGAATTCCGCCGTACGCAAGAACAGACGAGTGCGCAGTTCCCAACGCATCACGTTGGCCCACTGGTTGAGTAGCAAGGGCAAGTCGCGGTACGACTGGATCCAGGTCTTGTAGGTATTCCAGATGACCGTCTCGGAAGTGGGGCGGATGATGAGCTCCTCCTCCAGCTTGGCCTCTGGGTCGACGATCACCCCGCCTTCGGGCGAAGTTTTCAAGCGATAGTGCGTGACCACCGCGCATTCCTTCGCAAAGCCCTCCACGTGGTCGGCCTCCCGCGAGAGGTAGGACTTGGGGATCAGCAGCGGGAAATAGGCGTTCTCGTGCCCGGTCGCTTTGAAGCGGCGGTCCAAATCGGCCTGCATGGCCTCCCAAATGGCGTATCCATAGGGTTTGATGATCATGCAGCCTTTCACCTCGCTGTGCTCGGCGAGGTCGGCTTTTTTAACCAGTTCGTTATACCAAAGCGAGTAATCTTCGGCGCGTGTGGGGATGGCCTTGGCCATAAGAATCGAGGGATCGGAGCGTTGAAACCGGCAGGGCCCGGTTCTTGTTACCTTGGTGCTGGGTCACCAAGGCCCAAAGATAGAGATTCACCTCTGACCAGGCCCCTAACCCGACCCGAACCCAACTCGTTGTGAGACTTCTTGCCCTTTTGCTCTTCCTCTGGCCCCTGGGCCTGCTCGCGCAAAACACGCTGGAGGAAGACGACCTGTATGCCACCTGGCTGGACCGTCCGGCGGAATTTCTGCGGGGCGAAGTGAGCCTTTCGGCCTTCGAGACCTACAAACAGCGCGTCTACGAGCGGGGCAACACCACCGACCCAGCACCCACTTTACCGAAGCTTAATGAGGACCCCGAAAGCGTGGAAGCCTTGCGCGAAACCTGGGGCGAGGACGCGGGAACAACGGGTCAGGGGCAGTATCAGACTTACTACGATCCCTACGCCCCCAACAACAGTGGCAACTGGAATTACAACACTGGCTTCATGACCGGACCCTATGGTTCGTCCAGCTACATGGGTGTCGGCTATCAATGGGGCAATCCGGGCTACAACAATTACTATAACGGCTATCCGAATTACTACGCGCCCTACTATCCGTCCAGTTACTACGGTGGGTACAACGGCGGCTACTACGGCCC
>CAYGKP010000055.1:0-13132 GCA_964350605.1 uncultured Cytophagales bacterium | reverse complement strand
ACAACCACGTTGTCGTTCGCGTAGTTGATTTTCACAACCTTGACCTCCATCGACTTGCCGACGTAGACGTCGAAGTCGCGGATCGGCTTGACGTCCACTTGCGAGCCAGGCAAGAACGCCTCGACACCGTGAACATCGACGATCAAGCCACCTTTCGTGCGGCGCTTGACCAAGCCTTCCAGGACATTGTCCTGTTCGAGGCCTTGCTTGATGATTTCCCAAGCTTTAAGGATTTTCGCCTTGCGACGCGAGAGGATCAGTTGTCCGTTCTCGTCCTCTTGGGCTTCGATGAAGACTTCCACCTTTCCGCCAACGCGCAAGGGGCCTTCGTCTTCGCGGAACTCGCTGACCGGCACCAGGCCGTCAGACTTGAAGCCCACGTTGATGATCACGTCCTTATCGGAGATGCCAACGATGGTGCCTTCAACCAGTTCGCGCTCGCTGATAGTGCCCAGCGATTCGTCGTATTTCTGCTCCAGCGCTGCGCGCTCGGGGCTTTTTGAGGTGGTAAAACCTACGGCCTCCTCCAGTTCATCCCAGTTAAAGTCCTGGGGAGGAGTGGCCAATTCTTTGCGTTCCGCCATGAGTGGATGCGGGGAGAAGCGTCAAGTGTGGCAGGCGCGGGGCGCACTGCGGGGACGACTTCTCGGTTGCCATGCCCGGGCAACCTGCGGGATAGAATCAAACTTGCTTGATGGGCTTTCCAACGAGCCCGCTGCGAACAGCGGACCGCAAAAGTAGGAAAACCCTGCCAGATCGCCAGCAGCGGGCGCAACTCTTTTCCCGCAGCTTTTCTGGTGAGCTAGCCCCGTTCCAAGTAGGGCCGCCAGCGTTCGTATGAACTGCCGCCCGAAATTTTCAGAAGCAACAGGAACGAAGGGCGAAAAGGCTGGCGCCGCAAGGGCATCTGCGCCTCCTTCGGTGTTCGGTTTCCTTTCACCGAATTGCAAGGCGAACAGGCGGTCACCAAGTTGGTCCACTTGGTTTGGCCCCCACGACTGCGGGGGATGACGTGGTCGAGGGTCAGGTTCCGGCCACTGCCGCAATACTGGCAACTGCTGGCGTCGCGCTTGAAAACGTTGTTCTTCGAGAGCATTACCCCTTTATAGGGCACGTTCACATAGCGCACCAAGCGGATGATGGAGGGAACCGAGAACGAGCGAGTCACCGAGCGAACCACGCTGCCTTCCAGAATTTCGACGTTTTCGGCCTTTTGCGAGAAGAGAAGCAAAAAAGCCCGCTCCACGCTGCACATGGTCAGTGCCCGAAAATCGGCATTTAGAACTAACACATGGCCAGGCAAGCTGCTCATCTCTCTTCGGCAGGTTGCCTGAAAATACGGCGAAATCCCGATAAATGGTGCGTTAATTTCTCCCCATGCCAAATTCCGCGGGAATCAAACTTGTCGAGGCGCACCCAGTGGCTGGCATGCAGGATTCGATCGGGGCTCATCACTAGACCCACGTGCGTGATGCGGTTTTCCTCGTTGGTGAAGTAGGCCAGGTCGCCCGTCTGGTGTTGGCCCATTTCTACCCCATCCCCTTCTTCGGCCTGTTGGTACGCGTCGCGGGGAATCAGGAGGCCCGCCATGCGGCACAGCGTCTGGGTCAAGCCCGAACAGTCGAGGCCTGCGCGGGTGCGCCCACCCCAGAGGTAAGGCACGCCCAAATAGCTGAGGCCAATCTGTAAGGCCGCCGGCGCGAGGACCACGCCCGTCTTCGCCTCGATGTTCAATCCAGGAGGGATTGGGCTCCCCTGCCACACCATCCGCGCTTGGCCTTGGATGTTGGTCAGACCCACGGTGTCGAGCATCGTGCGGAAGCTGGTCTCAATTTCTCCCTCCAAAAGAAACATAGGCTCGAGCGGCAACCAGCCTTCGTACTCGTCCATCGGCAAGCGGAAACGCCCCCAGTCACCCTTCTCTTCTAGTAACACAAGTTGCTCGCCGAAGAGGACTTCGGTTGTCATTTGAGCGCGGTGCGCGGGTTCTTCCCGGACCGGGAACTTGGAAAACAGGCAGCGGTGGGTGGCGAACTGGGTCATGAACCAGCAAGATAGCCGTTTGATCCACGCCGTTTGCGCCAGTGCGGGAACTGGCTAGAGCTTGCGACCCACTTCCCGCTCGGTGTCGCGCTTTTTGATCGAATCACGCTTGTCATGGCTCTTTTTACCACGGGCCAAGGCGATTTCGACCTTCGCATAGCCCCGATCGCTGATGAACAAGCGGGTGGGTACGATGCTGATGCCTGTCACTTTGGCCTCCTTCTCGATCTTGCGCAGCTCGCGCTTGGAGAGAAGGAGTTTACGCTCGCGCAGGGTTTCGTGGTTGTTATAGGAGCCCTGCAAATAGGTGTTGATGTGCATGCTCTTGATGAACAGCTCGCCGTTCACTACGATGCAATAGGCCTCCTGCAAGCTGGCCTTGCCCTGGCGGATCGATTTGATCTCGGTACCCTGCAAGACCATGCCAGCCACGAACGTATCGAGCAATTCGTAGTCGAACCGTGCGCGGCGGTTCTTGATGTTGAGAGTCTTGGGATATTTCGAGACAGCCATCTGCTGTGAGATCAACTAAAGGGCAAACGGGGCGATGGGCTGACCGATAGGTCCGCCACTTGGCCTGCACGAAAGTAATGGTATCCGGTGAGGGCAATCATCGCCGCGTTGTCGGTGCAATACATCAGGTCGGGCACGAAGAGTTCCCAGCCCCGGGTTTGAGCCTCCTGCTGCAAGCGCGTACGCAGGCCCGTGTTGGCGGCCACGCCCCCCGCGATGGCGATGGAGGTCAACCCAAACTGCTCGCTGGCTTGGATGAGCTTTGTCAGTAGTAGGTCCACTAGCGCACCTTGAATACTGGCGCACAGGTCGGCGAGATTTTTTTCGACGAAGTCCTTGTCAGCCGTCAATTGGTCGCGAAGAAAGTACAGGATGGCCGTCTTGATGCCCGAGAAGGAATAGTCGAGTTCCGGCATTTGATAGAGCGGAAACGAGAAGCGGCTGGCGTCGCCTTGCCGCGCGAGCTTATCGATCTCGATCCCGCCAGGGTACGGCAAACCGAGCAGCTTCGCCGCTTTGTCAAAGGCTTCGCCCACTGCGTCGTCGCGGGTTTGGCCGACGACTTCCATCTCCAAAAAACTTTTCACGACCACCAGTTGGGTATGTCCCCCACTCACCGTCAGGCAGAGAAATGGAAAGGTCGGTTTCGGATCGGCCAGAAAGTGCGCCAAAACGTGCGCCCGCATGTGATGCACGGGCACCAACGGTAGCTCCAGGGCCTGCGCAAACCCCTTCGCAAACGAGCCCCCGACCAGCAAGGAACCGAGCAATCCGGGGCCTTGGGTAAAGGCCACTGCGTCCAGGCCCGATTTTGGTACATTTGTTTGCGTCAACAACGCGTTAACGAGGGGGACCACGTTGCGTTCGTGTGCACGAGAAGCCAACTCGGGGACCACACCGCCGTAAATGGAATGATCCGACTGGGTCGCCAGGCGATGCCCGATCAGATCTCCGTCGCGGATCAATGCCACACCCGTCTCGTCGCAGGACGACTCAATACCTAATACCACAACCGATTTCATCTCTTCTCTCCCTGTGAGTCGCCTGGAAAGCCGCTGGCAAGTTACCAAACGCACCACTCGTAAGATTGTGGTGCGCGGAACGCTGGCGACCCTGCGCGTTGTGGTGCTCGTGGTGGTGGCCATGCAACTACCTGCTGTCCAAACTTGGGTGACCCAACGGGCGGCTGGTTACCTGACCGACGAATTGGGCCACCCCGTCGAGGTGGACCGCGTGGCCATCCGTTGGCTCGACGAGGCGGCGCTAAAAGGGGTGCGAGTACACGAGCCGGATGGAACGTTGCTGTTCGGCATCGGCTCGCTTCGCGTGGACTTTGATCTGTTCAAGCTCCTGGGCCCGGTCATCGTCATTGACCAAGTCACGCTGGTGGCTCCCTATGGTCGGATCACGACAGACACCACCACCGGCACGAGCAACTTCGATTACTTCCTTGTCCGCCTGAATGAGCTGATCGGACCATCCAGCCCCGAGGATCCGAACGCCAAACCGACGCGTGTGAAGGTCAAGGCCCTGGAAATACGCAATGGACGCTTTGCCACGGGCATCAAAGGTGCCAAGCCGACGAGCCATCCAGGTAGAATTGATTTTCAGGAGATGGACATTGATTCCCTGTCGCTCCACCTGGACAACTTCTACTTGGGCGAAGACACCCTGCAACTGCGCCTGGCCCACGTCCACGCACACGAACGCCACTCCGGCTTTACACTCGACGACCTTTCGGTCTTCTTCCGCAAAACCCCAAAAAGTCTTGAAGCCCTGGACCTCCATCTGCAGTTCGGCGAGAGTAGCATTGGAGATGATATCATCGTCCGCTATGATTCGATTGGCCAGTTAAGCACGGCCATCGACCAAGTCCGCTTGGAGGCCAACCTGCGCGGAGTCGTCATTGCCACCGAGGACCTGGCCTACCTGGTTCCTAGCCTGAAGGACTACCACGACCTGTGGACCTTTAACGGGATCGTCGTGGGAACGCTCGACGACATCCTGATGCGCAACTACACGTTGGGCTTCGGGCCGCGCCATAGCCACTTGGATGGCGACTTGCACATCACCGGCCTGCCCAACCCCGACAGCTTGTTCGTGGATGCTGAGTTCCGAACCTCGGACATCTTCGCCGAAGACTTGGCCCTCTATGCCCCACCAGCGGTCACCGACATGATCGCACGGTTCGGCCACGTCCTGTTCAATGCCAAGATCAAAGGTCGCCCCTCCGACCTTCTGCTCGACGGGCAGTTCCGGACCGAAGCGGGCAGCTTCGTGACGGAAGCGAAAGTGGGCCTCGACCCGAAAGGTGACGACCATCGCTACGACATCTCGCTCGAAGCAGAGAACCTGCACCTGGGGCGCATCCTTCAAATGACCTCTCTGGGGCCCACCACCTTCCAACTAAAAGCCAAAGGGCATGGCATCGACCCACAGCGCGCCAAATCCGACGTGCAGCTTGACATGCACTACTTCGGGCTCAATGGCAAAGCCGTAAAAAACGTCTACCTGGAAGGGGGACTAGAAGACGCCGTGGCCACTGAAACTCTGAAAGTGGATGACAAGTCGCTGCAAATCGCAAGCAACGGCCGCATCGACTTCGACCCCACCGAGCAGGCATTGTACCTGGATCTTGATGTTCATTGGGCAGACTTGCGGGAACTCGGCTTCACAACCGATAGCTCGACACTGCATACCCACTTGGTGACCGACCTGGAGGACTTCAGCCTCGAACACCTAACGGGTACGCTTCAAATTGATAGTACCGCGCTTTACTATCATGGCACGCCCTTGACCATGAAACAGTTGCTGGTCAGTGTTTATGACGAGGGCAACAGCCAACGCCGCCTCGAATTACGTTCGGACTTCTTGGAGACCAACGTGTATGGTGGCTTCAGTTTTGATCGCCTAGGGGCTGAGTTTGCCGATGTCATTGAGGAGTATGGACTCATGGTGCGCAACAACACCCAAAAAACCCGAGCTTACTACGAGGAGAAGAAACGCCTGCAGCGCGGCCAACAATTTCCCCTCGAGCAACTGAATTTTAACGGCAAGTTGCTTGAGATTGACCCATTGCTGGCGGTCTTTTTACCTCAGTTGTACCTGTCGCCCAAATCGATCTTTTCAGGGCGCGTCAAAAGCGGCCAAGCCTTTGAGGCAAACATCGCCTTCAAGGTCGACAGCTTGAAGTACGACAGCCTGGGTGTCTACGGAAACTACCTGGAGTTCTCCTCTTCCAAACTGCGCGACAGTTCGGTTGCATTGGTCTACCTCTACACCGAGGCAACCGCCGTAACTAGGAACGAGGAGGCCATGATCCGCGATGGGTTTATCGAGTTCATTTGGGACCGCGACCACGTAAAGTTCAGCACGGGTCTGAAAGATGCTGAGGCGTACAATGGTGTCGAAATGGCGGGCGATGTGGATTTCAAACGCGACACCACCCGCATTCACTTCGACCAATTTGACGTGCGCATCGTCGACCAACTCTGGCGAATCCAGGGGGACAACTTGGTGCGAATCGCCGGCAAGGAAGTCCACTTCGATAACCTGCGCCTGACCAATGGGCGACAAAGTCTACAAATCGATGGTGACATCTCAGAAGACCCCGAGAAACAAGCCCATCTGCAGGTTCGAAACATCGACTTGGGCGAGCTCTTATCGAACGAAGATGTCGGATTCAAGGGAATCATGAGCCTTCAAGTCAATGCGCAGGACCTGTACAACTCCCCCCAAATCAACGCGAGTTACTACACCAACCGGATCTGGATTCTTCGTCCGCTCACTGGCCAAACCACCGAGGTCGGTTCGCTGAACGGGAAACTGGATTACGAGCATAAAAAACAGCTCATCACCACCCAGTCTCGCTTGATGGGAAAACGCGGGCAACGCCCACCGCTGGACATCAGTGGCACCATCTCGCTCGACAGCAACAAGACCGAACAACTTGACCTGGATATCGTGCTCGACTCGCTGCCCATGAGCATCATCGAGCCTTTTACGGTCGGAAACCTGTCCCGGGTCGAGGGCCAGTTTCACTCGCTGATTCACGTGGGCGGGCGACTCGATAAACCCAAAATGCGGGGAAACTTAGCACTAGCCAATGCCAAGTTTCATGTCGACTACCTAAACACGACCTACAGTATATTCACCAAGCTTCGCCCCGATGCCGAAGACCCCCGCCAACCCTATGTACCACACATCCTACTCTACGGTGACACCATCCAGATGCTCAACCTCACCCAACCAGGCACCGAACAGTTTAACTGTTTGATCCTGCGCGACAGCACCTATCGGGAAAACGACAAGTTCAAGTTGCGCGACGACTACGGGGCGGCCCACGTGTATGGCTACTTGCTACTAGGGGCCAACGGCTTGACCTCACGCCTCAAAGTGAACCTGAGCAACTTCTTGGTCATGAACCAGAAGCAAAAGAAGGAGTCGCTCTTCTTTGGTCCCGTGCGATGCAGTGGAATGGTCGAAGCCTTGGGGCCCTTCGATAATTTGGTAGTCAACGGCAAGCAAGTCAAAGTAATGGACGGAACCCGCTTCCACATTCCGTTGGAGGGCTATTCCACCGTCAGCAATCGGGAGTACATCACCTACGTTTCCCGAGAAGAGAAGGAGGCCGAGCAAGTGGAGCGTGAACGACAAGAGCGCATCGCAGCGAAACGGACCGAGATCAACAAACGGAAGGCAGACATCTCGGGCTTGCTCATGAACCTGAACCTGGATGTTCAGCCCGAGGCATACTTCGAGATTATTTTTGATTCGAAAGCTGGGGACATCATTCGTGCTCAAGGAGATGGAATCATGGAAATGAAGATCGATACGAGGGGCGACTTTTCGCTTCTGGGCGACTTCAACATCCACAAAGGCTCCTACAACTTCACGATGATGAACATCGTGAACAAACGCTTCGACATTCAGTCGGGCAGCCACATTGTTTGGAACGGCGATCCGTATTCGGGTTACATGGAGGTCTCCGCGGTGTATGAACAGCGCACCTCACTGAACCCCATTCTTGATACCTCGGTGGTCAATACCAGCTCGCCCGAAGCGCGCACACCCGTTCCAGTGCAAGTCATTATGGATATGAAGGGTGAATTATTAGCCCCCGAAATCAAGTTTGACTTGGTCATCAAGGACTACCCAGCCACGCTGCCAGGCAAGGGAAGTGCCGTGGTCAGCACCCAGACCTTGGTATCGGCTTTCATCAACCAAGTGCGTTCGAACGAGGCGGAAATGAACCGACAGGTCTTTAGCCTACTTCTTCTCAAGAAGCTAAGCCCACCGGGTGAGTTTCAAGGCGTTGGCAGCGGGGTGGGCGGCAGTTTGTCTGAATTGTTTTCCAATCAGTTGTCCAGTTGGGTCAGCGAACTGGACGAGGACTTGACGGTCAACGTTGACCTGGAATCAGGCCAACTCCAGGTCTCTCGGCAGTTTGCCGAAGGTCGTTTGGTGGTCAGTAACACGCGAAGCCTAGGCGGACAAAACAACAACACAGGCAGCAACACGGTAGGTGAATGGACCATCGAATACAAACTCCTTGATGGGCGCCTACGTGCGAGGGCCTTCAACCGGAGTAACCAGAGCTTGACCGCCACCAACATCGACAACGGACTGGGCCAGACCTATGGCGCAGGGCTTCAATACTCGACGGGCTTCAACAACCTGCGCGAGCTGCTTGGTCTCAAAAAGAAGGAAGACAAAACGCCCAAGAAGAAGTCTAAGCCGAAGGAAGAACCCAAAGCGGCTGAGCCGCCCAAGGAACTGGAATTGGAGGATGAAAAGTAACAGCTGGGTACTGGTCCTCGCCTTTTTGTTGACTGGTGTCGCAGGCAGTTTACAGGCCCAGTCAGACACGCTCAGCGAAGGCCATCAGCCTGATCCCGAACTTCAGAAACGGCGCACCCGCACCGTGCTCGCCATCGGCGGAGCCGGGTACGTGGTCGGCTACACGGGACTCTACTTCCTTTGGTACGCGGGTGATGAACCCCAACCCTTTCGGTTTTTCAATGACAACCCCGAATGGAAGCAAGTGGACAAAGTGGGCCACTTCTCCTCGGCGTTCTATTGGAGCTATCTGGGGGTCGAGGCCTTGCAATGGGCAGGTGTGTCACGCAAGAAATCCATCTGGTGGGGCAGCGCGGCTGGCATCCTGTTCCAAACACCCATTGAGGTTTTCGACGGTTTCTCCCCTCAATACGGGGCTTCCTGGGGTGATCTAGTAGCAAATACGGCGGGTTCCGGCCTCGTGCTCGGGCAATATTTGGCCTGGGACGAACTGCGCCTCCAGCCAAAGTTCTCGTTCCACCAAACGCAGTATGCGCCACAGCGACCCAACCTGCTCGGCGATGGCCTTCACGAAGAGTGGCTCAAGGATTACAACGGCCAAACTCATTGGTTGGCGTTCGATGTGGCCAAGTTCCTGCCCGAGGACAGCAAATGGCCAAAATGGTTGAATGTTGCAGTTGGGTACGGTGCCGAGGACATGATCTTTGGGCGCGACGGCGAAAACCGCGCGGCGGGGCTGAGCCCTTACCGCCAGTGGTATCTCGCGCCGGACATCAACCTGGCGGCCTTCAAGGGCGAGAAGCGAGGTTGGAATCTACTACTTGATGCCTTGAACGTCATCCACCTGCCCCTGCCTGCATTGGAATATTCCCGCAAGGGCTGGCGAGGGCATGCACTCTACTTTTAGACTACGATCTGTATCTTTCTCAAATGGAAGTCGGCGATCGGGTACAGATGCTTCGGGGCACCGAGAAAGGCGTAGTCCTCTCGCTGGTTGGGAAGGACCGCGTTCGGATTGAAACCGAGGACGGGCTACCAATGGAGGTGCTGCGCCGCGATTTGATCCCCTTGGGAGGAACTCAAACTACCAGCAGTGCCCCTGTCCAACATCGAATGGGCATGCCCGACAAACCGAAGGTCGCCCCCGTTCGCCTTGGCAAGGAGCGCATGGTAGACCTGCATGCCGAGGCAATCACCCAACACCAGGTCGACACCAGGCTGGCACTTTCCATGCAGCTTCGGGCACTTGAACACGCCTTGGAGTCAGCCATTGAAGACCGCATTCACGAGTTGATTGTCATCCACGGAAAAGGAGATGGCACTCTTCGTCGAGCAGTACACAACAGGTTGCACAAGGTGGAGGAGATTAGCTACTTCGGTGAAATCCTCCAAGGGCCACACAAAGGTGGAGGTACCCTGATCCGCTTCGGGCGGTTGATGTAATGATGTTCCTAAAACGACTCCCCATTTCCGTTTGTGTCACTAGTTACGCAAGGCCAGAACTACTCGAAAAAACCCTCGACTCCTTGATACAAGGGGGTGCGCGCCTGAAAGTCAGGGACTGGCTGATCGCTGACAATTCGGGGGATCCGCGCATTCGCCAGTTAGTGGAAGGAAAATACAAGGGCCTGTTCTCGAAAGCGATGCTGGACGAGCACCCGCCTTCCCATAACGCCCAACACCGAAACGTGGATTGGCTTTATACCAATGCAGCCAACAATTGTGTTTTCCATGTGGAAGACGACCGCACTTGGTATCGCTCGAAAGTCATCAGGGCGATCAATCAAATGTGGGATGTGATTCATGCAGACCCAATTCTCTCCGTGGTTCACAGCCACCCCAAGCAGGAAGGCTTCCCTTTCTCGGGCGATGAAGTTCGAACACCCAAAGGCACAGAATACTATTTAAAATACTATCGCTGGAAGGAGGCTTGGGGCGGCTATTCCTGGATATCTGGCATGCGGTTGCTTGATCGGCTCGAACCATTTAGGCCGTTTGGACAATACGACAAGGAAGCTGAAATCTCAGTGGCCGCACTGGATTTAGGGCTTCGCGTTGGCAATCTAAAACTGGCATCCTGCTATGACATGGGGGGCGGAAAGACCACTTTCAAGTAGCAAGGGATTGCTGTGCATAACTCTTCGGGCACCCGGAGGCCCTGCTTTGTAGTTTCGTAGTTGATGGAGGAGCTTGATTTTCTGGCCGAACTCAACGAACCACAGCGTGCTGCGGTGGTCGCCAGTGAAGGTCCCAGCTTGGTCATTGCCGGTGCGGGTTCGGGCAAAACGCGGGTCCTAACCTACCGCATTGCCTACCTGTTAGCCCAGGGGGTGGACCCCTTCTCGATTCTCTCGCTGACATTTACCAACAAGGCGGCCCGCGAGATGCGCGAGCGCATCGAATCGAAAGTCGGAGCCCAAGCCCGTAGCCTGTGGATGGGCACCTTTCACAGCCAGTTCGCCAAAATCTTGCGGGAAGACGGGCATCGACTCGGCTACCCCAGCAACTTCACGATCTACGACACGGACGACTCGCGCTCGCTGATGCGCACCATTCTCAAGGAGATGGGCCTGGACGATAAGGTCTACAAGCCCGCGCAGGTGCTTTATCGGATTAGCGCCGCGAAGAACTCCCTGATTGGGCCGCAAGCCTACGCAACGCATCCCGAAATGATCGCCGATGACGCAGCCGCCCAACGCCCCCAACTCGGCGAGGTCTATGCGCGCTACCAGCAGCGGCTCTTCAAGTCTGGAGCGATGGATTTTGACGACTTGTTGTTCCAGACCCACAAGTTGTTTTCCGACCACCTGGATGTGCTCAACAAGTACCAAGGGCAGTTTAAGTACATCCTGGTCGATGAGTTTCAGGATACGAACCACTGCCAGTACCTGCTGATGCGCAAGCTCTCGGCACGCCACCAGAACATCACTGTGGTGGGCGACGACGCGCAGAGTATCTACTCGTTCCGCGGGGCGGACATTCAGAACATCCTGAATTACGAAAAGGACTACCCCGACCTGCGCCTCTTCAAGCTCGAGCAGAACTACCGCTCGACCCAAGTCATCGTCAATGCCGCCAACGGCGTGATTGCCCAGAACAAGGCCCAACTACCCAAAGACGTTTGGACCCAAAACCCCGAAGGGGGCCTCATCTCCCTGCTCCAAGCACAAAGCGACAACGAGGAAGGCCGCCTGGTCGCCGCCTCGATTTACGAGCGGAAGACCAATTTCAACCTGCCAAACAAGAGCTTCTCGATCCTCTATCGCACCAACGCTCAGTCCCGCGCGATGGAGGAAGCCCTGCGCCGCTCGAATATCCCCTACCGCATCTACGGGGGCCTTTCCTTCTACCAGCGCAAGGAGATCAAGGACGTGATCGCTTACCTGCGCCTGATCGCGAATGCCGATGACGAAGAGGCCTTCAAGCGCGTAATCAACCTGCCCAAGCGGGGGATCGGCGACGGCTCGGTAGCCAAGCTGCTGATCTTTGCGAACGATCACGGCATCTCACTGTCCGAATCGATCAAGGCGGCAGCAACCATTCTCAGTCCTCGCATTTCGGGGGCGGTGACTGATTTCGGGGCACTGATCGAGTCCTACCGTCTGCACCTGGGCGATTGGGATGCGCATCAACTGGCCAGCCAAGTGGCCAGTCAGACGGGCCTGCTTCGTGAGTTGCACAACGACAAAACGCCGGAAGGTGTGGCGCGGTACGAGAACGTGCAGGAGTTGCTCAACGGGATCAAGGAGTTTGTGGACGACCCCGCACGGGAGGACAAGAGCCTCTCGGGATTCCTTCAGGACATCGCCCTGTTGACCGACCAAGACAATGCCAGCCCGGACGACGATGTGGTCTCGCTGATGACCATCCACGCGGCCAAAGGCCTGGAGTTTCCTTTTGTGTTCATCACGGGCATGGAGGAGGACCTGTTCCCTTCGATGATGATGGTCAACTCGCGCGCCGATTTGGAAGAGGAACGCCGCTTGTTCTACGTGGCCCTAACCCGGGCGGAAAAGAAGCTGACCCTCTCCTACGCCACCACGCGCTATCGCTTCGGGGTGCTCAAGTCCTGCGAACCCAGCCGCTTCCTCACCGAGATCGACCCGAAGTTCATCGAGCAACCCAAACGCTCGGCCGCCACACGCATCCCTACCGCTACGCAGGAACGCGAAGCCCAAACCACGTCCAGTTACCGAAACGTTGTTCAAAATTTTCGCAACCAGCGTCGGCCCATGGAGCCGGTGAAAGCCTACACGCCGCCCAAGGATTTCGTGGCCAGCGATACGAGCAACCTGCAAGCAGGCATGAAAGTCGAACACCCCAAGTTTGGGATGGGCACCGTTACCCTGGTCGAAGCCCGTGGGACTGACCGCCAAGCCAAAGTCAACTTCCCCAGCGCAGGGGAGAAAACCCTTCTGCTCAGCTTCGCGAAGCTGCGCATTCTATCATAATCCCCTCCCAACCGAGCCTTTCCCCCAGAAAAGCCGTAGTTTTGACTGTCTCATCGCACAGCGATGAACTGCTTTCCTTTAGTTCTTTATGCAATCAGTTCCTTATAACAGCGAGCGCGAACCGGTCGTGCTCCGCGAGTATGGGCGCGTGGTCCAAGACCTGCTCCACCGCCTTCAGTCGGAAGCCGACAAAGAAACCCGCACACGCTGGGCCCACATCCTGGTCGCCTTGATGCGCCAACTGCACCCAACGCCCGGCAAAGACCGTCAGGAACAAGAGCAGAAAATGTGGGACCACCTCCACCTGCTGGCCGGTGGCCAGATGG
>CAYGKP010000054.1:0-13363 GCA_964350605.1 uncultured Cytophagales bacterium | reverse complement strand
GTCCAGGAGAATACCTGGCCGATCACGTTACCAACCTTCATTTTGCCCAGCAAAACGGTCTTCCAGGTGTCGAGGTTGCTCATCAAGAACCCGGGCTCCTGGTCGCTCAAGCCGGCGTCAAGCACCCATTTTTCAACCTTCCCGATTGTTAGGGTAAACCAGGAGGACACCTCGGCACCACTGACTTCCCCAAGCACTTCGGATTGCTGCTCAATGAGGGGCACGAAGAGCAGCACAATCAGCCCCCCCACGCTCAAAAGCACCAGGAAGGACAAAACGACCGCAATGGTTCGCGGCAATCGAACGCCACCAAAGCGCCAACGGCACAGGAAATTGACCAGCGGTTCGAGCACCGTCGCGATCACCAGCGCGATGATCACATAGGCCAACACGTTGGTAAAGAGCACACCAAGTGCCAACACCAATACAAGGCCCAGCGCAATGGGCAGCAAGGAACGCCACATGGGCCTCAAGCTACCAATCTTCCTGGTTGTCAGCCGCCTCGATTTCGAGTTCTTCTAGGCTTACGCCATCAAAATATTCCTCGCGGACGTGCTCAAGGGTTTCCTGCAACGCCGAGAGGAACTTGTAAAAGTCCTCCTTGTAGAGGAAAATCTTGTGTTTCTGGTACGCGGCGTTGCCGTCGTGACCCGTCACCCGCTTGCTCTCAGTGATCGTTACGTAGTAGTCCTCCGAACGAGTCACTTTTACGTCGAAAAAATAGGTACGTTTCCCTGCGCGAATGCGCTGACTATATACCCCGTCCCGGTCGTTGCTCTCAAAATCAGCCATGAGCCTTTGCGTTCAGTGACAACAGAAGGTACATAAAAATATCAGCAAACAGCAGCTCACCCAAAGGCTTACAGAATTGCGTAGTTTGAGGATTCAATGGCCAGCTTGCTGACAACCGAAGCCCTTGAGGGCGCACAGGGGCTGGAATTCCTTGCCCGTCAAGCGGTTGAGGGATTTCTCACGGGCTTGCACCGCAGCCCGTACCACGGCTTCTCGGTCGAGTTTGCTGAACACCGTGCCTATCAACCGGGCGAGAGTTTACGCCATTTGGATTGGCGGCTCTACGCCCGCACAGACCGCCTGTACAGCAAGCAGTACACCGAGGAGACAAACCTTCGGTGCCAACTCCTAGTTGACCTCTCCCCTTCCATGGTCTATCCGCCGAAGGGACCGACCAAGCTCGACTTCGCGATTCTGGCCGCTGCCAGCCTGGCGACTTTGCTCCAAAAACAGCGCGACGCGGTGGGCCTCACCCTTTTCGCCGATGAGATTCAATGGCAATCGCCCATCCGCTCGACCCGGACGCATTTGCATCAACTGCTGGCCCAACTCGAACCCTTGCGCCGCGACCCCCCCAAAGCCGCGGGCGAAACGCACATCACTCAGACCCTTCACCTGATCGCCGAGCAGCTCGGTAAGCGTTCGCTGGTGGTGCTGTTCAGTGATTTGTTCGAGGCCAATGCAAACCCCGACGCGCTCTTTGGCGCACTACAACACCTGCGTCACAACCGCCACGAAGTGCTGGTCTTCCACATCTTGGATCGCAAGACGGAAGCCGACTTCGACTTCCCCGAGCGGCCCACTCTGTTTGTCGATGTCGAGACGGGCGAGAAGCTGCGCCTGACCCCCGGCGATGTACGCAAGGGCTACCTGGAACAGATTGCCAAGTTCAACGAAGACGTGCGCCTGCGCCTGGGTGCCTACGGCATCGACGTGATCGAGGTGGATGCCTCCGCCCCGGTGCGCGACGTGCTCCTGCCCTACCTACTCAAGCGGCGGCGGGTGGGCTAGTGCCCGCCTTGGCTGCGCATCAGCGCGCCGATCTCCTTGTCAACGTGGTAAAGCCCACGGCCTTCCGTACCGATGATCTCGAATAAGTCGAGAACCGACTTGAAGAGTTTTTCCTCCTCGTGCTGTTCGGCCACGTACCACTGCAGAAAGTTGAAGGTCGAGTAGTCCTTGATCTTCAGGCAGTGTTCCACCAGTTCGTTGATCGAGCGGGTCACCTTCATTTCGTTCTCGAACATCGAGACGTAGAGTGACTTCATGTCCTTGTACTCGTCGGGCACCTTGTCGATCTGCGGGGTCGAGGCATGACCGCCCGCGTCGTTGATGTACTTGAACAGCTTGAGCATGTGCTCGCGCTCCTCCTCGCTGTGGCTATACAGGAAGGCCGCCGAGTTGGTGTAGCCCTTCACCTCGCACCAAGAAGCCGCGCCCAAGTAGAGGTAAGAAGCGTGGGCTTCCATGGCGATTTGTTCATTGAGGATTCGTTGGGTTTCTCCGGTCAGCATAGTCGTTCGTATTTCGAATTAAGGTAGGCAATCGAAAGCACCCTTTCTGAGTTCAAAAAGGGTGCTTCCAGGTTTATTAAAAAGATCGGGCTAGGCCGCGCCTTCCTTCTGACGAATCAAGTTGAGGGCCGAACCGGCTTTGAACCACTCGATTTGCTGTTCGTTGTAGGTGTGGTTGCACTTGACCAGATCCGAAGAGCCATCCGCGTGGGTGAACTTTAAGGTGATCTGCTTGCCTGGGGCAAAATCGGCCAAGTCCACCGTTTCCACGGTGTCCAGCTCCTGCACCTTGTCGTAATCCTTCGGATCGGCGAACGTCAGGCCGAGCATCCCCTGCTTCTTCAGGTTGGTCTCGTGAATCCGCGCGAACGAGCGAACCAGTACGATTCGAACGCCCAGGTGGCGTGGCTGCATCGCGGCGTGCTCACGTGAAGAGCCTTCCCCGTAGTTCTCGTCGCCGACAACAATGGTTGGAATTCCCTCCGCCTTGTAGGCGCGTGCGGTGTCAGGCACTGCGCCATAGTCGCCGCTCAGTTGGTTCTTGACCGAGTCGGTCAGTTCGTTGTAAATGTTGATCGCACCAGTTAAGGTGTTGTTGGCAATGTTGTCCAAGTGACCTCGGTAACGCAACCACGGGCCGGCCATCGAAATGTGGTCGGTGGTACACTTGCCCAGCGCTTTGATCAGTAACTTGATGCCTTTGATCTCGCCGCCATCCCACGGTTTGAACGGATCGAGTAATTGGAGACGTTCGGAGTCTTCTTTGACAACGACATCCACATTTGAGCCATCATCGGCCGGAGCTTGATAGCCACCGTCCTCGACTGCAAAACCTTTGGGGGGTAGGTTTACTCCTTGCGGCTCGTCGAGCATTACTTCCTCGCCCGCCTCATTGATGAGTTTGTCTTTAAGGGGGTTGAAGCTCATGCTACCCGCAATGGCCAGGGCCGTTACGATCTCTGGCGAGGCCACGAAACCGTGGGTGTTCGGGTTGCCATCGTTGCGCTTGGCAAAGTTACGGTTGAACGAAGTGATGATGGAGTTCTTCTCCTTCTTCTCCGCCCCGTGACGTGCCCATTGCCCGATGCAAGGCCCACAGGCATTGGCCAGCACGACGCCTCCGATCTCCTTGAAATCATCGAGGTAGCCGTCGCGATCCACCGTGAAGCGGACCATCTCTGAACCCGGCGTCACCGTGTACTCCGACTTAGCCTTCAGGTTCTTCTGCTTGGCTTGGCGCGCGACCGAAGCAGCACGGGTGATGTCCTCATATGAAGAGTTGGTGCACGAACCGATCAAGCCAACCTCCAGCTTTTCAGGCCAGTCGTTCTTTTTGACCATCTCGGCCATTTTGCTGATAGGTGTTGCCAAATCCGGTGTGAAAGGACCGTTGATGTGCGGCTCCAACTCCGTGAGGTTGATCTCGATGACTTGATCGAAATACTTCTCGGGGTTGGCGTACACTTCAGCATCACCTGTCAAGTGCTCGGCCACGCCGTTGGCCAAATCAGCCACTTCCGGGCGGCTGGTGCCGCGCAGGTACTCGGCCATCGATTCGTCGTACCCGAAGGTCGAAGTGGTCGCGCCAATCTCGGCACCCATGTTACAGATGGTGCCTTTGCCAGTACACGAAAGATTCTGAGCACCTTCGCCGAAGTATTCGAGGATGGCACCTGTTCCGCCTTTTACCGTCAGGATGCCGGCTACTTTCAGGATAACGTCTTTCGAAGCGGTCCAGCCACTGAGTTTCCCAGTCAGCTTCACGCCGATCAGTTTGGGAAACTTGAGTTCCCAAGGCATTCCGGCCATCACGTCTACTGCATCAGCACCGCCGACACCGATGGCCACCATACCTAGACCACCCGCGTTCGGGGTATGTGAGTCGGTACCGATCATCATGCCGCCAGGAAAGGCATAGTTCTCCAAGACCACTTGGTGAATGATCCCCGCGCCAGGCTTCCAGAAGCCGATGCTGTATTTGCTCGATACGGTCGAGAGGAAATCGTACACCTCTTTGTTGGTGTCGATGGCCGAAGCCAGGTCGGTGTCGGCACCGACTTTGGCTTGAATGAGGTGGTCACAGTGTACCGAACTGGGAACAGCGGCACTTTTCTTGCCTGCCATCATGAACTGAAGCAAGGCCATTTGAGCGGTGGCATCTTGCATCGCCACGCGGTCGGGGGCGAAGTCCACATAGTCCTTGCCGCGGCCGAAGGCTTCCAGCTTTTGGTCGGCGTGAAGGTGCGAGTAGAGAATTTTCTCGGTAAGGGTAAGGGGACGGCCAAGCAGTTCGCGGGTGCGTTTGACTTTCTCGGGGAGCGCGGCGTAGGCGGCGCGGATCATGTCCAGATCGAAGACCATAGAGGTAGCTAGCGTAGTGTTGCGGGGTTCGAGAGCAGACAAAGAAACGAATTTTCGCTTCTCTTTAAAGTGTAATCGGGAAGTCTGTGGCAGGAGATTTGCTTGAAGAGGATTACCCTTTGCCATCACAAAGTATGCAACCCAAGGAAACGAAGTAAAGGCTTCGTTCGTACATAGTACGGGATAAGGCCCGCTATTGTACCCCAATGAAGGACCGATTGGCTATCTTGCGCAAATGAATGTAGGAACTAAACCATTCTGGCTGATCGCTGTACTGATCAGCTTTTGCACCCTCCAAGCCCAGGCACAGTCCTTGGGCGTAAAGGTTGTTTCCACCACGGGTGTGGATTGCCCCACTGATTCCAAGGGGGTTGCCGAATTGCAACTGAGTGGCCAGTCAGGCTCGGTTGAGGTCTACCTCATGCCCGCAGTCGAAGGGGCTTCGATTCGCCAAAGCGGTACGAGCATCAAGATCAGCAAGTTGCCAGCGGCCAGTTACGTGATCAGCGTTCGGGATGCAAAAGGCCAAGTAGGTGGCACCCAAGTAACAGTGGCCAGCGAAATGGCCCCTTACACTTTTCAAATCAGCCAACCCTCGTGCCCATCCTGTGAGGACGGACGCATCGACATTGCCGCCAACGAATTCAGCATCCGCTGGAAGAATCCATCCTTAAGTGGTGCCAGCCTCACGGGGCTCTCCGCTGGAAGTTACAGCGTCGAACTTAGCTCGAAAGGCTGTACAGTCGTCGAAACCATTACCCTGAAGTAAGCAAGCATCATGCGCCTGCAACGTCTCCTTTTGATCACACTCTCGTCGGCCGCCCTATGGACTGGCTCATCAAGTGTACAGGGTCAGAGCCTGTTCGTCGACACCACCTTTACCGTACAGCCCCTTTGCCCTGGCGATACGACGGGCCAAATTGGTGTATCGGTCACGTTCAATCCAGCAAACAGCGGCTTGTATGTCCCTGACCAATACCCCTACCGGGTTCAGTTGATTGGTCCTGTGGTCATCACCCAAAACATCATTTCTGGGAACACGACCGTCTTCAACAACGTACCGGCGGGTTCGTATTTCATTAGTGCCTCGAACTCCCGCGCATTCCCTAACAACAGTGTGGGTGGTTTCGGCCCGGTCTTTATTCGCGATCCGGATTCGGTTCGTTCCAACTCTGTGATCACCGATGTAACCTGTAATGGGGCGGACGATGGCTCGATTGAGGTGTTCCCGTCTGGCGGAACTACCTCGGGATCAGGCTATACAGTAACGGTAAACCCGGGTGGTCTGGTACAGAACGCCAACCCAAGCACACTCTTTAGCGGCTTGGCACCTGGCACCTACACGGTCGAGGTCGACGACGACAACAGCTGTCCGTACGACACGACTGTGACCATTGTCGAACCTCCCGTGCTAATGATTACTGGCACACCAACAGATGTGACTTGTGTTGATTCGACGAACGGTGAGATCAGCTACACGATTACCGGCGGCACACCTGGCTACACCTTCAGTTTCGATAATGCGGGCGGTCCCTTTACCATCAACCCCGGAAACGGTTCCATCACAGGCCTAGCGCCAGGCACCTACACGCTTTTTGCTGAGGACACGAATTCATGTCCAGCAAACGTTCCAGTGGTCATCGGCGAGCCCGAACCTCTGGCGGCCAATCCCATCATTACCGAGCCGACTTGTTTTGGCGATGCTGACGGGGTCATTGTTTTGAACCCAACGGGCGGCGACGGCACCTACACAGCCGACATCACACCCGGGGGAACCACCATCAGCACACCGCCCTATTCGTTCGGCGGGTTGACCGCAGGCAGCTACGACTTCCACATTGAGGACGGCAACATGTGCCCCTTTGATACGACCATCACGATGACCGAGCCAGATACCCTCACCCTTAGTGGGATAGTTGTCGATGTAACTTGTTTCGGGTTTACTGATGGCTCAATTAACGTCACTGTTTCTGGCGGCACACCGTTTCCTGCTGCCGCACCAAACGACTACCAGTACAACTTCAACGGTTCGGGCTACATCGGCGCGACACCCTCTTTCACAGGCTTAAGCGCAGGCGTATACACACTTCAAGTCCGCGACGTGTTGGGTTGCACCAAGGACACCTCTTTTGTGGTGGACGAACCTGAGCCCATCTTCCTGAACCCTGAGATCACCAATGTGTCGTGTAACGGCGAAAACACGGGCGAGATCATCATCAACCCAACAGGTGGCACGGGCGACTACTCGGTTGTCTTTGACGGTGGGGCACCGCAATTGGTCAGCTCACCTAGCTCGTTGACGTTCTCCAGCCTGCCCATCGGGTCCTACCTGATTAACATCACCGACATCCCGAACGGTTGCACCAAAGACACCACCATCACCATCATCGAGAACCCTCCGTTTGACTTCGGTGCCGTCCCAACCAATCCGGTCTGTAACGGCGATTTGACCGGGCAAATTAGCATCAACCCATCGGGGGGTGCGGGTACGATCGACGTGTATTTCGATGGCGCCCCGATCGGGTCGGTTCCTCCGGGACCCATTCCTACTCAAACCGGTCTGGGCGCAGGTACCTACGAAATCGTGTTGGAAGATGACAGCCTGTGCCGCGATACGTTGCTAGTGACCCTTACCGAGCCAGATTCCATGACTTTGAATGCCACGGTTGACACCGCTTGCTTCGGGGTCAACAACGGCGGGATTACCTTGATGGTTACTGGTGGTACGCCTGGTTACAACTATGCTTGGACTCCAGCCAGCGGCGGTCTGCCCATCATCACCAATCAAGCCCCTGGCAGTTATGATGTGACGGTGACTGACTTCCTTGGTTGCACTAAAGACACAACCATTGTCATCCCCGAATACCCCGAGATCTTTGCGGGTGGGTTCACCGACTCGTTGACCTGTCCGGGCGACATGAGCGGGGTCATCTACCTAAACCCAAGCGGCGGAAGCGGCACGGGCTTCTCGTTCCTAATCGACTTGGGGGCGGGCCCAGTGGCCATGACCAACCCACAGGGAGGCCTAGCTGGCGGCAACTACGATGTCACCATCACCGACTCGCGCGGTTGTACGAAGGACACCACCTACGAGGTGTTCGAACCACAACCCTTTGCCCTTAACGAGAACATCACCAATGTAGACTGTGGCGGCGACGCAACGGGCGAGATTGGCGTTGCGCCAACGGGCGGATCGGGCTTCATTGATGTGTACTTCGACGGTGGTTTCTGGGGCACCTTCCCACCTGCCATCCCCGACAGTACCGGCCTGATGGCGGGGACCTATCAAATCGTTTTGGAAGACGACAGCCTTTGCCGCGATACGTTCGACTTGACCATCATTGAGAACCCTGCATTGACGTTGACACCAACGCCTACACCACCGACTTGTCACGACATCAGCGATGGCTCGATTTTAGTGACCATTTCGGGAGGCACCCTGCCCTACTTCGCGTTCATCGACGGCTCGGGCATGCAGATTGCCGGAACCGACACCACCTTCACTGGTCTGAATGGCGATGTGACTTATCAACTGGTGGCCCAAGACATCAACGGTTGTGCCGATACCGTGGACTTCTTCCTGGATGGACCGGATACGATTCGCTTCAACCCGATCATCGATACGGCCTGTTTCGCTTCAACGGATGGTGGCATTGATTTGAACCCAACGGGGGGCAATGGTGGCTTCACTTATGCTTGGTCGCCGGATGGCGAAACCACCGAAGACATCACAGGAAAAGCTGGCAATGCGAGCTATGATGTGACCATCACCGATGCCTTGGGTTGTGATGAGGACACCACGATCTACATCCCCGAGTTCCCGCAAATCTTCCCGAATGAGTCGTTGCTGAACAGCGAGTGTTACTATGTGGACACCGCGAACGTGATTGTCACGCCTTCGGGCGGTTCAGGTGGCCCCTACACGGTCGAATTGCTTGGTAGTGGCATTTACGCTGGCCCTAACCCTGCGACGCCTTCGCCGAGCCATACCTTCGATCCGCTGGAGGCCGATGGTGTGTTCCAATTGGTAACCACCGACTCGTATGGTTGCATGGATACGACCGACGTGAGCACCGTCTCGCCTGGCCCCGCAGTGCCTGATTTGACAATCTGCAACGTGGAATGCGACATGGACATGACGGGTAGCATTACCGTCAATGGCATCACAGGTGGGACGCCAAACTATTTGGTGAGCCTGGATGGGGGATTGCAAACCGCAGCGCCACCTTACCCAGTGAGTTACTCGGGTCTTGGCATGGGCTCTTACACCATTGAGATTGAAGATGCAGTGGCTTGTACAACAGATGTAAGCGTCGCCATTGAGATGGAAGTGGAAGAAGCGGTAATTATTCCCGACACCGTGACTTGCCCTTGGAGCACCGATGGGGAACTCAACTTTGTAACCTTGACGGTCAACGAACGCGATCCAGCAAACTGTCCGCCAACGGGCCGAAATTTCACCTACTACTACGCGGTGGATGACAGCACGGGCATTAGCGATCCAACGATCTCACCTGTCACATGGTCGGTGGTGAACACTGCCGGTGTAACCACGTGGGTTCCTCAATTGGCACCGGGTTACCACGAACTCTACCTGGTCAAGTGGGATGATGACAACTCGCGCGCTTGTAGCACCTGGGTGGACAACTCGACCTACTTCGACCCATTGATTGAGTTTGGGCCGTATGTTGAGTTTCCCACCTTCTCGGCGGCGAATCCAACAAATGCCACCACCGAGTGGGGGTACTTCCAGAACATTGAGGAGGACTTCGCGCCGCTCGACTCGTTCGCAGCACCGTACTTCGTGATCTTCGCCCCCGACACGGTAACTGCCCAGACTTCCTCGACGCCCGCCAACCGCGACGACGCCAACGGAATCATCTGGCTCTACAACCTACAGTACGGGGTGAACTGGCCTGGACCGGGCTACACCTTCTCGGTTGATGACACCACGCAGAGCAACTTCGTGCCCTTCGTCCTGGGCAACCCGCTGCTCAACCAAGTCTACGACCTCTCACGCGGTTGCTATGACTTCTTCGTGCGCGACATCAACCAGTGCCTCTACGGTCCGTTCCCCGTCTGTGTCGACGGCGAACTGTTCATCCCGAACATCTTCACCCCGAACGGCGATGGCATCAACGACTTCTGGGAAGTCACGGGCCTACCCGATAACAGCAAACTGCGCGTGTTCAACCGCTGGGGGAACCTGGTGTACGAGAACACCAACTACCAGAACAACTGGAGCGGCTCAGACATCTCGGACGGCATCTACTACTACCAACTGACCATGACCGACGGACGCGAGTTCAAAGGCTGGGTCGAGGTGGTGCGTTAGCCTTCCCGCACACTCAAACTGCAGCGAGCCCGACCATAGGTCGGGCTCGCTTCGTTTCCCCCTACTGGAAAAGCAAGGACTGTGTTAGAGCCTTTGGAGAAACTCCAAGGTATCCACGCCATCCGCGTAGTCATCCAACGCCGGATGCTGCGCCTGCCCGAAGGCAACACTCCCATCGACCAGACCTGGCTCGGCGACCACACACTGCAACTGGTCAGCCATTGGGGCCAACCGAAGCGGCACTTGGGCAAGATTTTCGTAGCGGTCCAGGTGAACGACCGAAATGTGCGAACTCAGATCGGGCGACTCGGTCAGGAGCACCGCGCCGTTATCCCAATGGTGAATCAAGTTGACCAGGAGCACGGCCTTTCGGTACTCGTAGTTGTGCATCCACTTTTGGTGTGCTTGGAGCTTGTCAACCCAAAACTCCCAATGGGGTAGCATCTGCGCCGGATCAAAGTCTTGTGGCACCAGCAAGTGATTCACGCTCCGGCAACCGAGGCCGAAGTAGCGGAACACATCTTCGGCAAGGGCAGCGTAGTGCTCAGGGGTTTCGTTCCCCGTGAGAACTGCCAGCGAGGTGCGGTGCCCCCGCACAATGCGCGGGAGGTGGCCGAAATACTGCTCGAAATACCGGGTGGTATTCGTGGTGCCTGTCGCAATGACCGCCTCCACCGACTTAGGTGAGATTGTTTGCACAAACTCGACGCGCGATTTCAACGGCTCGGGCAAGTGGCTGCACATCCACGGCAACAGCACATCGTCCTGCCCGCTGAGTTTGACAATGGCCTGATGCCCACAGGCCAGGGTGGCAAGCAAATCATGAAAGCCAACGGCTGGTAAATTCCCCGCCATGATGATCGCCACGCGCTTGGGTTGTCCTGCTGGTTTCAACTCCCGAAGCCAAGTTTTCAGGGCCTCATCACTCAACCCATCGAGCAAGCCCTTCCAGGCAAACGCCAGATTCTCGGGGGTAAACCAGGGGTTCTTCAGCCCCGCCATTTCAAACTTTACCGCTAGCTCCTGGGCGGGAACGGCCAGAAGGGTCTGCTCCCATGTTGCCAGCTGTGCGATCATCTCCTCCTTGTTCATCGGGCACAAAACTACGCGGGTTGCACGAGAACCAAGGCCCCTCTACCTTTGTTGCCTCAAAACCGAGGGGCAAATCTGTCTGCCTCTCCCCTTTGATCGCACCACGAACCGAGCACACCCATGGCCATCATCATCACCGACGAATGCATCAACTGCGGCGCCTGTGAGCCCGAGTGCCCCAACACCGCCATCTACGAAGGCGGCGTGGCGTGGTCGTACGCAGGTGGTACCTCGCTGAAAGAATTGGAGCTGGAAGACGGCTCGACGCTCGATGCAAGTGAGCAACAAACCCCAGTTTCAGACGAGTTCTACTACATCGTTCCCACCAAGTGTACCGAGTGTACAGGCTTCCACGAGGAGCCCCAGTGTGCGGCCGTTTGCCCCGTGGATTGCTGCGTGCCGGACCCGGACAACGAAGAAACTGTCGAAGAACTCCAGGCCAAAAAGGAGTGGCTCCACATGGAGTAGCCCAGCTTAGTCCTCATTACTTGAACGCCCCGGCAGCCGCCGGGGCGTTTTCGTTTCCAGAATTGCCCGCCAGAAGTGGACGGACAGGCGCTTTTTGCTAGTTTAGGCCACCCAACGCTCACCGCGCCCCATCATGAAGACCTTAGACAGTTATTCCTTCGCAGGCAAAAAAGCCCTGGTTCGTGTGGACTTCAACGTCCCCCTCGACAGCGACTACAACATCACCGACATGACGCGCATCAACGCGGTCATTCCTACGGTCGGAAAAATCCTCAAAGACGGCGGTTCTGCCATCCTGATGTCCCACTTGGGTCGCCCGAAAGAGGGGCCCACCGAGAAATTCTCGCTCAAGCACTTGGTGCCAACCCTCAAAAAGGTCTTCGGCGTCGAAGTAAAATTCGCCGACGATTGCGTAGGTGCCTCGGCCAAAGAACTGGCCGCTTCGCTGAAGCCCGGCGAGGTATTGGTGCTAGAAAACGTGCGCTTCTACAAGGAGGAGACCAAAGGCGACGAAGTCTTCGCTAAGAAACTCGCCGACTTGGGCGCTGATGTCTACGTGAACGATGCATTTGGAACAGCCCACCGTGCCCACGCTTCGACGACCATTGTTGCCAAGTTCTTTGCAGAAAAAGTGGCGGGCTACGTCATGGAGGCCGAGCTGGTCAACGCCAAGAAAGTCCTCGAGGACGGTGAGCGTCCGCTGGTCGCTGTCATGGGTGGCGCAAAAATCTCGGATAAGATCCTGATCATCGAGCGCTTGCTCGATGTGGTCGACACTCTGATCATTGGTGGGGGCATGTCCTACACCTTCTCGGTCGCGTTGGGCGGGAAAGTTGGCACCTCGCTACTGGAAGAAGACAAAGTCGCACTGGCTGGCGAGCTGATGAAAAAAGCGGAGGCCAAAGGTGTCAAGCTGCTGTTGCCCATTGATACAGTGATCGTCCAAGAGTTCAGCAACGATGCGCCTTCGCAGGTGGTCAAGCGTGGTGAAATTCCTGAAGACTGGATGGGCCTGGACATCGGTCCGGAAACCCGCGACTACTTCTCGAAAGTGGTTGCTGAGTCGAAAACCGTCCTCTGGAACGGCCCAATGGGCGTATTCGAATTCCCCAACTTCGCGCATGGCACCATCGCCATTGCGGAAGCAGTCGTGAAGGCGACAAAAGGCGGTGCCTTCTCACTGATCGGCGGTGGCGACTCGGCTTCCGCGATCAACAACCTGGGCTATGGCGACGCAGTCTCGTACGTTTCAACTGGTGGCGGCGCGCTGCTCGAATACATGGAAGGCAAAGTGCTGCCCGGCGTGGCGGCATTGGAAGGCTAGTCCTCCCTCCCCTCTTTCCAAAAGGCCCGGGCTTAGGTTCGGGCCTTTTTTGTGCGTAAGCGGCCCGTGCCGTCGTAGGTCAGCAGCCCTTCGTCGAGCAATTCGCGCATCACTTCAATGGCCGGGGCGGATCGTTTTTTGTCGACAAGCTCCATGAGGTCTTCGGGGCTCAACGCCACGTGATCCTTGAACACCTCAAGGATGCGCCGACGCCAATCGGTCGACTGTCCACCGCTGGCCTTTCGCTTCGCAAGGCAGTAATCGCAATGGCCACAGTCCTCCGCCATGTGCTCGCCGAAGTGGGCCAGAAGTAATTTGGTACGGCACTTCTCGGCCTGGGCGTAATGAATCACCGCCGCCAATTGCTCGATGGCCTGCTCCTTTCGCACCGCGATCTGGCGGGCATCGACGCGAAGTTCGGTCGTCTTCAACCGAGGGGTCAGGAACGTAAGTTGTGGGCGGTCGTCACGGGGGAGG
>CAYGKP010000053.1:0-13486 GCA_964350605.1 uncultured Cytophagales bacterium | reverse complement strand
GGCTTTGCAGTGCGGATCGCCAGGGAGGCATTGGCCAGCACGGCGGCGGTTTGGGCCTCGGTAGCGCGGTTCTCCAAGACGGAAAGCAGAATTTCGGTCGATTCGGCGATGGTCTCGCCGCTCTTGATCTGGGCGGGCATCAGGCGCGGGAGGTCAAAGTCAGCGGGCGTGAGGCGTTCCTCGCCCCCGGCGCTCATCACTTTTACCGCCCCGGTCAGGGAGACTTCGTCGTAGCCGTCCATCGCGTGGATGATTGAATACTTTGCGTCGGTCTGTTGGAACAGGTAGCCGTACAGCCGCGCCAAACTCAGCGAGAACACACCAACCATTTGCTTCTTGACGTGCGCTGGATTGACCAGCGGGCCCAGCATGTTGAAGAAGGTTTTGAAAGCGAGCTCCTTGCGCAGCGGGCCGACTTGCTTCATCGCCGGATGGAACTGCGGGGCATGCAGGATGCAGATGTTCGCCTTCTCCAGTTGCTTGCGCAGGGCGTCCTTGTCGTTCGTAAACGTGATGCCCAGTTGCTCGAGCACGTTGGACGAACCGATGCCCGATGACACCCCATAGTTCCCGTGTTTGGCCACGGCGATCCCCGCCCCCGCGACCACGAAAGCCGACGTAGTGCTGATGTTGAAGGTGTTCTTGCCGTCGCCGCCCGTGCCGCAGAGGTCCATCGGATCGAAGTCCGAAAGATCCACGTGAAGGCACATTTCCAGCATCGCCTGGCGCAAGCCTTCGAGTTCTTCCACATGGATGCCCCGCATGGCCATCGCGCCCAAAAACGCCGCGACCTGCCCCTGCGGAATGTCGCCCTTGCCGATGCCAAGCATCGTCACGTAGGCTTCCTCCTTGGTCAGGACCTCATGGGCGAACAGCTTCCCGAAGATGGATTTCATCTCGCTCATTTCGCCGCCGGGGTTTGGTACTCAACCCAGTTTTTCACCAGCTGAACGCCGTGTTCGGTCAAGACCGATTCGGGGTGAAACTGCACGCCGCGCACGTCGTAGGTCGCGTGGCGCAGGCCCATGATCACGCCGTCCTCGCCCAGGGCGGTGACTTCGATCTCTTTCGGCAGGTTCTCGGTCGAGACGGCCCAGCTATGGTAGCGGCCACACTGAAAGCTCTTGGGCAATCCTTCGAAAAGCAGGTCGTCCTTCACCACATCGGTGCGCATGCCGAGGCCGTGCAGCACCGTGTCGAGGTTGTACAGCGTCGCGCCGAAAGCTTCGCCGATGCCTTGCTCTCCCAAGCACACCCCAAGGATGGATTTCGTGGGTCCGTGGGTTTTGATCAGGTCCATCAGGATGCCCGCTTCCTCGGGAATCCCCGGGCCCGGCGAAAGCAAGATTTTGTCGTAGGCGGCCACGCCGTCGACGGAAATCTTGTCGTTGCGGATCACGTCAGTCTGGCCGCCATAGCCCAGTTCACGGAGGATGTGCACCAGGTTGTAGGTGAACGAGTCGTAGTTGTCGAGTACCAGGATGCGCATGTTACCCGAGAGTTTGAGCGGTTTGAATGGCCTTACGCAAGGCACCGAGTTTGTTGGCGACTTCCTGCTGCTCGCTCTGGATGTCGCTGCGGGCGACCACGCCCATGCCCGCCTGATAAGTCAGCTTGTTGGCCTGGGCCAGCATCGTGCGGATCATGATCGCGTGGTTGAAATGGCCGTCGAAGCTCAGGTAGCCCAACGCACCGCCGTAAAACCCGCGATTGCCGCGCTCGTAGCGTTCGATCAGTTGCATGGCCATGTGCTTGGGTGCGCCAGAAAGCGTCCCCGCAGGGAAGGTGTCGGCGACCAATTGCATCCAAGGTGCATCCTTGGGCAGCGTGGTCTTTACTTTCGAGACCAAGTGGATCACGTGGGAGAAAAACTGAATCTCCTTGTAGACATCCACATAGGTCTGGTCGCCGTGGCGTGACAAATCATTGCGGGCCAGATCGACCAGCATGACGTGCTCGGCGTTTTCTTTCGGGTCGTCGCAGAGGGCCTGAGCCGCTGCTGCGTCCTCGCCGTCGTTGCCGGTGCGCTTGTAGGTGCCCGCGATGGGGTGAATCTCCGCCTCGTTGCCTTTGATGATGAGCTGCGCTTCGGGCGAAGAGCCCATGATCTTGAAGCTGCCGTAGTCGAAGAAAAAGAGGTAGGGCGAAGGGTTGATCGAGCGCAAGGCGCGGTAGACCTGGAACTCGTCGCCTTGGTAGCCTTGCTGGAAGCGTCGCGAGGGCACGATCTGGAACACGTCGCCACGCTGGCAGTGGTCCTTGGCCTTCTGGATCACCTCCATGAAAGCGCCGTCCTCGAAGTTCGACGTCTCGCCGCCGTTCAACTTGAAGCGATAGGCCGTGGTGTCCAACCGCTGGATCGCCGCAAGGACTTGGTTCAAGCGTTCGGGTTGGCCCTCGTAGCGGTGCTCGAACACGTGCACGGTATCGCGCAGGTGCTCGACCACGATCACGATGCCGTACGAATGGTAGAGGATATCCGGGATCCGGGGCGCACCTTCCGGGAAGCCCTTGATGTCGATGTCCTCGAAATAGCGCACCGCGTCGTAGGCGATGTAGCCAAACAGACCGTCGGTCGGAAAATTATAAGGCTGGGGATCAGCTTGGAAGCTGTCGCGGAACTCGGTCAGCGCGTCAATGACCTGGCGACGCGCGGTGACCGGCGTGCGGGTCTCCGCGTTGTTGGGGTGGCGGGTGTAAATCTCCTCCTTCTCGACGCGGAACTCGGCGATCGGTGCGCCCGCGAGGATCGAGACGCTGTGCTCGCTGCCGTGCGCATCCGCGCTTTCGAGCAGGATGCAGCCGGGCAGGACATCGCGCAGCTTGAGGTACAGACCAACGGGCGTCTTGGTGTCGGCCAGCAGCGCGGTGTGGGTGGTACGGGGTCGAAAGGAACTCATCTTGAAATGGGTGAAAAACGAAAACGCTTGCGAGGGGGAGCCTGCAAGCGTTCGCCTTCCTTACGGTACAATCGGGGGATTAGGCAACGGACAAGCAGGCCCAGGGTTGACTGGGCTGCCGCCATCGCCATTCGCGGGCCGATTGAGATGTACCGTGGCTGATCACCATGACCCAAAGGTAGAGCAAAGCGGCTTTCATTCCCAAGACCTCTACCTTTGCCCTTCCCACCCGATAAAACGCGATTCGCCATGCAGTTGGTCAACGACCGGTACGAGATTCAAGGCCTCGATGTGCTCGCGCTCACCGAGCAGTTCGGTGCGCCCCTTTATGTGTACGATGCCGAGCGCATTGTACACCAATACGAACTGTTGGCCGAGGCCTACAAGAGCGTTCCCCTGCGCATCCAATATGCCTGCAAGGCGCTGACTGCATTGCCAGTACTGCGCCTATTGAAAGGCGTGGGTTCGGGGCTTGACTGCGTGTCGATCCACGAGGTGCGGATGGGCCTCTCGGTCGGTTACGACCCGAAACGAATCATCTATACCCCCAACGGGGTGCCCTTCTCAGAAATCGAGGAAGCGGTCGAACTCGGCGTGTGGATCAACATCGACAACCTGCCCTACCTCGAGCGCTTCGGCCAGAAGTATGGCGGCTCGGTGCCCATTGCTGTGCGCATCAACCCGCACATCCAAGCGGGGGGCAACGCCAACATCCAAGTGGGCCACGTGGGCTCGAAATTCGGGATCTCGATCCTGCAGATCGACCATGTCCACGAAATCGTGGAGAAGTACGGCATGCGCGTCGAAGGGCTGCACATGCACTCGGGCTCGGACATCCTGAACATCGAATCGTTCCTCGAAGGGGCCGAAGTGATTTTCCACCAAGCACTGCGCTTCACCGACCTGTCGTTCATCGACCTGGGCAGCGGCTACAAAGTAGCCTACCGCGACGGCGACCCCCGCACCGATGTGCGCCAATTGGGTGCGGAGCTTGGCGCGGCCTTCAATGCCTTCTGCGAACTGTATGGTCGCCAGCTCGAACTGTGGATCGAGCCGGGGAAATTCCTGGTCAGCGAGTCGGGCTTCTTCCTGGCGAAAGTCAACGTGGTGAAGCCCACCCCGGCCTGTGTGTTTGTGGGCTTGGATACGGGCTTCAATCACCTGATCCGCCCGATGTTTTACGATTCGTACCACCGCATCGAGAACGTCTCGAACCCATCGGGTCCGGAGCGGGTTTACAACGTCGTGGGCTACATCTGTGAAACCGACACCTTCGCCGCCGACCGGCCGATTGCCGAGGCGCACGAAGGCGACATCCTAGCTTTCCGCAACGCGGGGGCCTATGGCTTCGAGATGGGCTCGCAGTTCAATTCGCGCCCACGTCCCGCGCAGGTCATGATCCATAATGGCGAGGCGAAGCTGATCCGTCGCCGCGAGACCCATGAGGATTTGATTGCCACCCAGATCGACATCGAACTGTAAGCCTTGGCCACCCAAGAAACGCCCACCCCGGACGCCGCCCTGCGCGGCAACGTCTTCGACTGGAAGATTGTGCGTCGTTTGGTGGGCTTCACGCGGCCCTACCGCGCCCAGTTCATTGGCCTGATTCTGATCACCATCACGGTGGCGGTGGCGACGATCCCCATTCCGCTGATCATCGGCCAGATGATCGACAAGGAACTGGTGCCCGGCAACTTCGAGCGACTGCTCGACATCTTCCTCCTGCTGGTGGGCATCATCCTGGTGCAAACCGTGCTGATGTACCTGAACACCTACCTGGCTGGGTGGCTGGGCCAACGCATCATCCGCGACTTGCGCGTGCGGTTGTTCGAGCACCTGCTCGCCCACCCCTTGCGCTTCTACGACCGCACGCCAATTGGCCGGCTGGTGACCCGCAACGTCTCGGACATCGAGACGCTCTCGCAGGTCTTCTCCCAGGGCATTGCCCAACTGGTGGCCGAGCTGTTGCAACTGATCCTGATCACCGTGGCGATGTTCTACATCAGTTGGCCGATGGCGCTGATCAGTCTGGCGACCACGCCGCTCTTGTTGATCGCCACCTACATCTTCAAGGAACGCATCAAGAAAGCCTTCGCCCTGGTGCGCAACGCGGTCTCGAACCTGAACACTTTTGTGCAGGAGCACGTCACGGGCATGAACGTGGTCCAACTTTTCAATACCGAGAAACGCGAGCAATCGCGCTTTTCGGCGATCAATGCCGACCACCGCCGCGCGAACCTCAAGTCGGTGAAATACTACTCGATCTACTTCCCGGTGGTCGAGGTGATTGGCGCCATCGGCATTGGCCTGCTCGTCTGGTTTGGTGCGCAAGGCGTCTTGAGCGGTTGGGTCGAAGGCCCGGGGGTCATCATTGCGTTCCTGATGCTCCTCAACCTGTTCTTCCGCCCGATCCGCATGATCGCCGACCGCTTCAACACCCTCCAGTTGGGCGTGGTCAGCACCGAGCGCATTCTCAAGTTGCTCGACGACGACTTGGAAGAAAAGTCCGAAGGCAGCCACGCGCCCGAGCACGTCAGCGGCGCGGTCGAATTCGACAACGTTCAGTTCGGTTACGAACCGGACGAGCCCGTGCTTCGGGGCATTTCGTTCTCGGTGAAACCGGGCGAAACCTTGGCCTTGGTGGGCGCGACGGGCGCAGGAAAGAGTTCGGTGGTCAACCTGTTGGGGCGGTTCTACGAAATTCAATCGGGCGACATTCGCCTGGATGGTGTGTCCGTTCGGGAGTACGACCGCTCGGCGTTGCGCCGCCAGCTCGGCGTGGTACACCAGGACGTGTTCCTGTTCTCCGACACGATTCGAAACAACCTGACCCTCGGCAACCCCGACATCAGCGACGAGCAGTTGTGGGAAGCCGCCCGAATGGTCGGCGCCGAAAAATTCATCCAGCGCCTGCCCGGCCAGCTCGACTATGAAGTGCGCGAACGCGGCCTGAGCCTCTCGGTTGGCCAACGCCAATTGATCTCGTTCGTGCGCGTGATGGTCTTTCAGCCGAGCCTCATCATCCTGGACGAGGCGACCTCGTCGGTCGATACCGAGTCGGAAGAGATGATCCAAGCGGCCATCGCCAAGGTCATGATGGGCCGCACGGCCCTGGTCATCGCCCACCGCCTATCGACCATTCAACACGCGGACCGCATTCTGGTCCTCGAAAAAGGCCAAATCGTCGAAGAAGGCAGCCACGAATCGCTCCTCGCGCTCGGCGGCCACTACGCCCGGCTGCACGCCCTCCAATACCAAACGGTCGCCTAGCGACCCCGCTTCCGCATGTCTCGTTCTCGTTGGATCAAACTGTTGGTGTTCATTGGCCTCTTGCTACTGGCCGGAACGCTGTACATCAAGATGAACGGCCTGAAAAAACCCGACATCGCCCAGGCGAAGGCCCCGACCTATTACCTGGCGGGCACCGCCTACAAGGGCTCGGCCAAGGTGGAGGCCTTCGGGAAGCTGTTTGCGAAAATGGACGAAGTGGCGGCCCGCGACACCAACCTGACCGTCGCGGCGATCTACACCGTCGCGCCGACCGAGGGCAATGATTTTTACCTCGAGGCGATCGTGGGGGTGCTCCTGCCCGACTCGGCCTACGCGCTACCTTCGGGCCTGACCGCCTACACCTGGCCCGCGCAGGACGTGATTCGCGGGAAGATTTCGGGCAGCTATTTGCTGCAAGGCCGCCTTTACGAACAGATCGCCGATTACGCTAGCGAAAAGGGCCTGACCATCGACCCGAACCAATCGTTCGAGCGATACGAAGGCAAGGAGGACGTGACCATTGAGGTGCCGCTCCTTCCGACTACCGGGCCTTCTGCGCCAGCAAAGTAAGTCGCGGCGAGCTCGCCGGGTCGTATGCCCCGAGCTGGTAATCGCCGAACACTTCCTGGACGCTCAGGCCGACCTGCCCAAGTGCTGCCTCAAATTCCGCCCGGGTCCAGGCCCGCACCCGCTCTTCGAAGTGGTGAGTTTGGTCGCCGTCCTGGATGTAGATGCGCTTGACGATTTGGTCGCCATCGACGGATTTTTTCAGGTCGAAGTGAATGCCTTCGATGTCTTTCTCGGCGTGGGGGACCAGCTCGGAGATCACCTTCGGCGCGTTCAAAAAGTCGAGCAATAGCCGTCCGCCGGGGCGGAGATTGGCCGCCATCGCCGCCAGGGTTTTCTCGTCATCGGCCCGGGTTGGCAGGTAGCCAAAACTGGTAAACAGACTCAGCACCGCGTCGAAGCCTTCTGGCTCAACCACCTCGCGCATGTCGTGCACCTGAAAGGAAAGGCCGGGCGCTTGGTGCGCCTTCGCGTCCGCAATGCTGTGCGGCGACAGGTCAACCCCCAGGACCTCGAAGCCCAGCTTATTCAGGACCACCGAATGCCGCCCGCGTCCACAGGCAAGGTCCAAAAGCCGTGCGCCTTGGGGCAACTCCAGGTGCGAGGTAATGCGCGAAAGGAAGGCCTCCGCCTCCGCCTCATCCCGGTTCTGATACAGAATCGGGTAGTAGGGCGAGTCGAACCAACTGGCAAACCACGGCTGTTTCTTCTCGCCCATTAGTAGACAAGTAAGGAATCCATGCCCGGCGAGTGCCAGGTTTTTAATGAGCCGTCCGCGGCTTCGTAGATCAGAAAGCTCTCCAAGTCTTCCTCTTGAAGCGTGAGTCGCTTCGCCTCCTCCAACCCGAGCACCATGAAGGTGGTCGCGAACGCATCCGCCGTGGCACAGTCGTCGGCGAGGATCGTGACACTGCGCAGTTCGTTGCTCGTCGGGAAGCCCGTTCGCGGATCAATCGTGTGGGCATAGCGCACGCCATCGACGATGAAGTAGTTGCGGTAATTCCCCGAGGTGGCCATGGCCCGGTCGGTGAAGGCGATCACTTGGAACACTTCGTTGGCCGCCGTCCGTGGGTCGTTTACGCCCAAGCGCCAGGGGCCGCCTTCGGGGTTCTGGCCCTGCACCACCACCTCGCCGCCAATCTCAACCATGAAATCTTTGATCCCTTTGGAACGCAGAAAATCGGCCACCACGTCCACGCCCAGGCCCTTCGCTGTCGCGCTGAAGTCGAGGGTCACTTTGCCCGCCGCCGCGATGGGGGTCGAAAGACCGATCACTTGATTGAACCCAATGAATTGCCGCAGGGAATCCACCGCCGCGCTGTCGAGCAGTTGCTTTGTGCGTTCCGCCGGGCCAAAGCTCCAGGCATTGACCAGCGGCATCACCGTCGGATCGAAGGCCCCGTCGCTGAGGGTATAGGCCCGCTCGCTCACGCGGATCACGCGCCACAGCCAGGGATGAATGGTGGAGAGCGTCTCCCCCCGGTTGAACTTCGAGAGGTCCGACTCGGGCTCGTACGTCGAGAGCACCGCGTTGAATTCCAACAGCAGCGAATCGACCGACTTTCGAAAGTCCCGCCCCTCGGGATCGGCATACTTGAGGTGATATGTAGTCCCCATCGTGTTGCCCTCGTAGTAATACCCCAGCGGCTCGGCCTTCTGGCTCTGGCGACACTTGTAAACCCCAAAAGCCACCGCAATCAGCACCACCGGATAGATCCGGCTGCGGTGCAGCATTTTTTTCCAGGGTTTCTCGGGGGCTTCGCTCATTGTGGATAGAACCGAAAGGGATCGGTCGGGTTCGCTGCAAAATTGGTAATTTCGTTACCAATCGCCTGCCCATGCGCCACGACTACCTTTCCGGCGACGACCAGGCCTTCAGCCCCGACGAAAAAGAGTTCGAGAAGGCCCTTCGGCCCTTGCGCTTCGCCGACTTCCAAGGCCAAGCCAAGGTGCTCGACAACCTGCGCGTCTTTGTGGGCGCCGCCAAGAAGCGCGGCGAGGCCCTCGACCACGTCCTGCTTCACGGCCCTCCGGGGCTCGGCAAGACCACGCTCGCCAACATTTTGGCCAACGAGCTCGAAAGCCAAATCAAGATTACCTCGGGGCCTGTGCTCGACAAACCCAGCGATCTGGCCGGCCTGCTCACCAACCTCGAAGAGGGCGACGTGCTCTTCATCGACGAAATCCACCGCCTCAACCCGGTCGTCGAGGAGTACCTCTACGCCGCGATGGAGGACTATCGCATTGACATCATGCTCGACAGCGGCCCCTCGGCCCGCAGTGTGCAGATCAGCCTGAATCCCTTCACCCTGGTCGGCGCGACCACCCGGGCCGGGCGACTCACCTCGCCCCTGCGCGCTCGCTTCGGGATCAACGCGCGGCTGGAATACTACGACGCGAAGCTCCTTTCGGGCATCGTCGGGCGTTCGGCGGACCTGCTGAAAACACCCATCGACCAGGAGGCCGCCTACGAAATCGCCCGCCGCAGCCGGGGCACGCCGCGGATTTCGAACAACCTGCTGCGCCGCACGCGGGACTTTGCCCAGATCAAGGGCGACGGGACCATTACCCTGGACATCGCGCGCATGTCGCTCGGCGCGTTGAACGTGGACGAGAACGGGCTGGACGACATGGACAACCGCATCCTGCGGACGATCATCGAGAAGTTCAAGGGTGGGCCCGTGGGCCTGACCACGATTGCGACCGCGTGCAGCGAGGAGTCCGACACGATCGAGGAGGTCTACGAGCCGTTCCTGATTCAGGAGGGTTTTTTGCAGCGCACGCCCCGTGGCCGCGAAGCCACCGAAAAGGCCTATCGGCACTTGGGCCTCTTCGGCCACAAACGGCAGGAAGGGGGGTTGTTTGAGTAGGGATGGGACTTTTCGGACCTAAAACAATAGAGATTGATTGGTCATACCCGATGCTGGTAGACTCCTTCTTGGATAGGTACTTGGAGCATGATAGGGAGTTTCTCTACTACATAATCTCTCGGCCGAAGGTGAACAGAAAGGTTCTCTACATCGGGCAATCAACGTTCTCCATCCGTAATAGAATACAAAGCCATAGAAGAAACTGGCTGTATGACCACTTCGGAGATCACAAGGTTAGTCTTGGGTTTTTTGAGCGTCCTTGGAGAGTAGGCCGAGATATTATCGACGATGCCGAAAAGGCCCTGATCTTCTATAAGAAGCCACCTGAGAATAGACGAGAGAAGTATTCCATCACTCTCAATCGAAACTACATCATCTACAACACCGGTTATAGAGGCCTTTTGCCCCAAGAGCTTGATACTCGCGATCTTGAGTAGATGAGTGCTTCTCGCACCACCTCATTTATCAAACAAAAAGCCCAGGAGTTGGGCTTCGACTTTTGCGGCATTGCGAAGGCGGAGGAGTTGACGGCGGAGGCGCGCCAGTTGGAAAGCTGGCTGTCGAAGGGCTACGCGGGCACGATGTCCTGGCTGCACAACCACTTCGAGTTGCGGATCGATCCGCGCAAGCTGGTGCCAGGGGCGAAGTCGGTGGTGTGCCTGGGGGTGAACTATACGCCGCCCGACGACAGTCTCTCGAAGGGACCGATCAAGCTGTCGCGGTACGCCTATGGGCGCGATTACCACAAGGTCCTCAGGAAGAAATTGAAGGAACTGCTCGGCGCGATCCGCGAAGAAATCGGCGAGGTGGAGGGGCGGGCTTTTGTCGATTCGGGGCCGGTGATGGAGAAGGTTTGGGCCGAACGGGCGGGAATTGGTTGGCTGGGGAAAAACGGATTGCTCTTGCGCCGCGATGCGGGGAGCTATTTCTTTCTCTGCGAGTTGATCCTAGAGTTGGAGCTAGAACCTGACAGCCCCGTGGCCGATCATTGCGGGACGTGTACGCGGTGCATGGATGCCTGTCCGACGGACGCGATCCCCACGCCGCAGGTGGTGGACGGGAGCAAGTGCATCTCGTACCTGACCATCGAACTCAAGGACGAAATCCCCAAAGCGTTTCAGGAGAAGATGGAAGGCTGGGCCTTTGGCTGCGACATCTGCCAGGAGGTCTGCCCCTGGACGCGCTTCGCGCAGCCAACTCAGGAAAAAAAATTCCTCCCCTCCGATGAACTCCAGAGTCTGGCGTTCGACGGCTGGGAGGAAGTGAGTGAAGAGATTTTTGCGCGGGTGTTCGAGGGGAGTGCCGTCAAACGAACCGGGTTGTCCGGCCTGCGCCGAAACCTTGAATTTTTATCGCGCGGTGCGAAGGGGCACTAGGCCGCTTTGACCGTTGGGCGGGCAAAATACTTGTCGAGCACGCGGCGGTGCTCGCCGTTAAAATTCGCATAGGCCCAGAGCTTCAGCTCCAGCACCTCGGCGGGCACGAGCCATTTGAGTGCCTTGGCCAGTTCTTTTTCGAACAGCCCCACATCGAAACTTACTTTCGACAGCACGGTCTTCTTCAATTCAAGCATCTTAGTTTGGACTCTGATTAGATTAAAAGTGACAAATTCTATACAAGCTAACGGGAAGGATCCAAAATAGTTGCGCTTTAGTCCTATTTTTTCCAGTCTATTTCGCTGCATTCGCAGGATCAGGTAGTTACGAGACCATTTTGGGGCGGGCCACTTCGCCTTCGGTGGCGTACCTTTGGCCCATTCATCAGATTTGTTGCTGTGAACAACTCCTACGGACAGCTCTTTCGCATTACCACTTTCGGCGAATCACACGGCGCGGCCATCGGCTGCATCGTCGACGGATGCCCCTCGGGCTTGCCCATTGACGAGGGCTTTCTGCAAGCCGAACTCGACCGCCGCAAACCCGGCCAATCGCGCATTACCACCCAGCGTCAGGAAGGCGACGTGGTGGAAATTCTGTCGGGTGTTTTTGAAGGCAAAGCGACGGGTACGCCCATCGGCCTGTTGATCCGCAACCAGGACCAGCGCAGCAAGGACTACTCGCACATCGCCGACAAGTTTCGCCCTTCGCACGCCGACTATACCTATTCGGCCAAATACGGCGAGCGGGACTACCGCGGCGGCGGACGCTCCTCGGCACGGGAGACGGCGGCCCGCGTGGCGGCAGGGGCCATCGCGAAGTTGTACCTAAAGCACTACGGCATCACGGCCCAGGCGTTCGTCTCGCAAGTCGGCAGCCTGGTGATGGAGAAAGACTACAAGGAGCTGGACCTCGCACAGACCGAAGCGAACATTGTCCGTTGTCCCGATCCGGCAACTGCCGAAGCGATGATCGAACTGATCGACCAAACACGAAAGGACCAGGACACCATCGGGGGCATTGTCTCCTGCGTCATCCAAGGCACACCCGCCGGGTTGGGCGAGCCAGTGTTCGACAAGCTCCACGCCGAACTCGGCAAGGCCATGTTGTCGATCAACGCGGTGAAGGGCTTCGAGTACGGCTCGGGCTTCGAGGGCGTGAAACTCAAAGGTTCCGAGCACAACGACGCGTTCTATAAGGAGGGCGACCGCGTGCGTACCAAGACCAACCACTCGGGAGGCGTGCAAGGCGGAATCTCGAACGGCGAGGACATCATCTTCCGCGTGGCCTTCAAGCCCGTGGCGACGATCATGCAGGACCAAGCCTCGGTCAACGAGGCGGGCGAGGAAGTGACTGTCTCGGGCAAAGGCCGCCACGACCCATGCGTGGTGCCACGCGCCGTACCCATCGTCGAAGCGATGGCCGCGCTGGTGATCGCTGATTTTCACCTGCGCCAACGCAGCACCCAACTGTAAATGGCAGGCAAGTCGGGCCGTCGGTCGCTGTGGATCCTGATCGGCCTGATCGCCGGGCTGATCTATGGCATCCTGTCCATCGAACTGGGGGCCGACCCTTCGTTTGCCAAACACTGGATTTCGCCCTTCGGCGAACTGTTCCTCAATCTACTCACGATGGTCGCCGTGCCGCTGGTACTGGCTTCGATCATCACGGGCATCGCCGGACTGGCCGACGTCCAGAAACTCTCGCGCCTCGGCGGTCGCACGATTGTGCTCTACATGGTCACGACGGCCATCGCCATTACGGTGGGGCTCGCGCTGGTCAACCTAATCCAGCCAGGAAAGATGATCCCCGCCGAAACGCGCGATCAAATCCTGGAAGCCACCGCCGCCAACTCGGCGGCCAAGCTGGAAACCATCGGCCAAACAGTGGCGGAGGTCGAGGGGCAAGGGCCGCTTGATTTCCTGACCGAACTGATCCCCTCGAACCTCTTTGGCGCGGTGGGCGACAACCGCCGGATGCTGCAAGTGGTCGTGTTCGCCGTGCTGTTCGGGGCGGCCTTGGTGGCGGTGCCGCGCCAGAAGGTTCAATCGGTCGTCGATTTCTTCGACGGGGTCAACACGATCCTCATCAAGCTGATCGAGTACATCATGTGGATCGCGCCGTTCTGCGTGTTCGCGCTGGTAGGCGGGCTCCTCGCCCAACTCGAATCCATGGACGTGCTCTGGGCCTTGGGTTCGTACAGCTTGACTGTCCTTGGTGGCCTGCTCCTGATGATGCTGGTCATCTACCCACTCTTTTTCGTCACCCTGGCAAACGGCCAACTCAAGCGGTTTTTCCGCGCCATGCCGCCCATCTGGCTCTTGGGCTTCTCGACCAGTTCCAGCTCGGCGACCCTGCCCGTCACCATGCGCGTCTGCGAGGAAAAACTGGGCGTGCCCAGCCAAGTCTCCAGCTTCGTGCTCCCCCTTGGCGCAACCATCAACATGGACGGCACGAGCCTCTACCAAGGTGTGGCCGCCGTCTTCATCGCACAGGTCTACGG
>CAYGKP010000052.1:0-13537 GCA_964350605.1 uncultured Cytophagales bacterium | reverse complement strand
ATACGGGATCACCGCCGTGACGTAGGCCGCCGAAGCCCGCCGGGCCGCGTCGATCATCAGGAGCATCTCCATGAGGTTCTCGGCCGGCGGAAAGGTCGATTGGACCAAGAAAACATCGCTTCCACGCACCGATTCCTCGAAACACACGGCCATTTCTCCGTCCGAGAAGCGGCTGAGGGTCATCTGACCCAGCTCGGAACCAAAGGCTTTCGCCATCTCCTCAGCGAGGTAGAGCGAACCTTGACCCGAGAAGATCTTGACCGAGGAATTCATGCTGCGTTGACCGCGCATTGGGCGTGGGTTTCTTTGCGAAAAAAGCCCGCCGGAGCGGGCCTTTCTACGGTTGGTTTGTTGTTGACCGACCAGGGGTCGAACCTGGACTCTTCTGAACCAAAATCAGACGTGTTGCCAATTACACCATCGGTCAATCCGAAGCCCCGGTTGTCGCCAACTGGAGATAGGGAGTGCAAAAGTAGCGGATCGGGGCAGAAATCTCAAATCCTACCCATCAAGAAGCGCAGGAAGTGTGGCCTCGAATTTTTTCTGATACGTAGCGGCGTCGCCCCAAACAGTGCCATCTACTTGGAAAGCACCACTGGTCACTATGCCGAGTGCCAAGCAGTCGACTGCCAATTCCTTTGTCTTGGCCTCAAAAGCTGCCGCCTTGTTGGTCGAAACCGACACCACCACGCGGCTCTGGCCTTCGCCGAACAGGAAGGCGTCCGTTCGGACCGCGCCCCGTCCCTCGGTCGAAACCGAGAAGCCCAAACCATTCACAAAACCCGCTTCGGCCAGCGTCACGAACAACCCGCCATCGGCGACGTCGTGGGCCGAACGAATCGACTGGCTGCGAATCAAGCTGAAAACGGCCGCTTGCAGGTTGGCTTCGGTTTCCATGTCGAAGAACGGCGCGGGCGAGGCCTTGACTCCGTGATAGTTGTAGAGGTACTCCGAGCTGTTGATGCAATTGCTCAGCGGTCCGAGCAAGTAGATGCGGTCGCCATCCGCTTGGAAGCCCAGCGGTGTTTGGGTCGATAGATCATCGATTACGCCCAGCATCCCAATGGTTGGCGTCGGGAACACGGGTTCGCCGTTCGTTTTCTGGTTGTAGAAACTGACGTTTCCGCCCGTCACAGGCGTGCCCAATCGCTCGCAGGCCGCGCCCATGCCTTGGATGGCATTCACGAAGTGCCAGTATACTTCGGGCTTATAAGGATTCCCAAAGTTCAGGCAGTTGGTGATGGCCACGGGCTCGCCTCCGGCGCAAACCACGTTGCGCGCCGCCTCCGAGACAGCGATCATCGCGCCCACTTTCGGGTCGGCATAGACGTAACGCCCCTGGCAATCGACCGTGATGGCAATGGCCTTGTTGGTACCCTTGATGCGAACGATGGACGCGTCCGACGGCTGGTTGGTCGAGGCGTTATCGGTGCCCACCATCGAGTCATACTGGGAAAAGACCCAGCGTTTCGAAGCGATGTTCGGTTGGGCGATCAGCCATTCGGCGACGGCCTTCAAATCCTTGGGCTCTTCAACCGAGTCGATCTGGAACTTCTGGTACTCTTTATAATAAGCGGGCTCGCTGTATTCGCGGTTGTAGACCGGTGCACCGCCACCCAATACCAAATCCCACGCAGGCACCTCGGCCACCTTCTCGCCTTCCATGAAGAATTCGAGTTGGCCCGTCCCGGTCACCTCGCCAATATTGGCGCAAGGCAAATCCCACTTGTCGAAGATCGTCTGGATGTCCTTCTCACGGCCCTTGTGGACGACAATCAGCATCCGCTCCTGCGACTCGGACAGCAGCAGTTCGAAGGGCTTCATGCCCGCTTGGCGCGCCGGGACTTTCTCCAGGTGAATCTGCATCCCCGACTCGCCCTTCGCACTCATCTCCGAGGTGGAGCAAATAATGCCAGCCGCGCCCATGTCCTGAATCCCGACAACCGCGCCCGTTTCCAGGACTTCGAGGGTGGCCTCTAGTAGGAGTTTCTCTTGGAAGGGGTCGCCCACCTGAACCGAAGGCAACTTCGATTCCGACTCCTCGCTGGTTTCTTCCGACGCGAAGGTCGCGCCGTGGATGCCGTCCTTGCCCGTCGCTGAACCGACGATGAAGACCGGGTTCCCCTCGCCTTTGGCAATCGCACTGGCGATCTGGTCAGCTTTCAGAATGCCCGCCGAAAAGGCGTTAACCAATGGGTTGGTCTGATAACACGGATCGAAGCACACCTCGCCGCCGACTGTCGGTACGCCGAAGGCATTGCCATAGTCGCCGATGCCTTTCACCACACCGCGCAGCAGCCATTGGGTCTTGGGGTTCGTGAGGTCACCAAAGCGTAGGGAATTGAGTTGCGCCACCGGGCGCGCGCCCATCGTGAAAATGTCGCGGTTGATGCCGCCCACACCCGTCGCTGCGCCTTGGTAAGGTTCAATGGCCGAAGGGTGGTTGTGCGATTCAATCTTGAAGGAGCAACCGAGGCCATCGCCCAGATCGACAACCCCAGCATTCTCCTCCCCTGCTTTCGAGAGCATGCGCTCGCCATCGCGGGGTAGGGTCTTGAGCCACTTGATGCTGTTCTTATAGGAGCAGTGCTCCGACCACATCACCGAAAAGATCGACAGCTCGGTGAAGTTGGGCATGCGGCCCAGGATGGTTTGGATGCGCTCGAATTCTTCGGGGCGGAGGCCGAGTTGCTCGGCGACTTCGAGGCTGACTGGGGGTTGCTGCAGGACGGTCGACATGGGACGCAAGTTACGGGATCGCGCCACGTTGCGCCCGGGGAATTTGATTTGAACGCAAGGATGTAACTTCGCGGTCCGCTTCCTGGGCCTTGGCCTGGGAGCCGGGCCTGTAGCTCAGTTGGTTAGAGCCGCGGACTCATAATCCGTTGGTCCCGGGTTCGAGCCCCGGCGGGCCCACTGGTAGTGCAAGATTTTCCCCTTTTCCGCGTTTGGCACGGTAGGTGCAACTACTTCTTGGAATGTTCGTATCTGTTCAGCGAATCGCGTACCTTTGTTCTCGTTTCAACTATCTGAGTGCTAGGAAATCTCTCCTGGTTACCATTTTGCCATTCGAGGTATCAATCCAAGCACAACCCTGCTTGTCTACTCACAGCCATGAAAATCATCAACTCTTTGCGCCTGCTTGCCCTTATCGCCTTGATCTCTTTATCAGCCAGCCGTAGTTACGGTGCTGACTTTGTGGTGAGCATTACTACTGGAAATGATTTTGGTGCACCGACTCCAGGCTCATTTGCTCAGGCCTTCTTGGATGCCCAAGCTAATCCTGGCGCAGATCGAATCATTTTCCGCAGCGGCTTGGTCGGTTCAACAATCAACTTCCAGAACCCTGCTCGGGCTCTGTTTGACACCCAAATTGAGGTGAATGGGTTTGTAATTCCCGCAGCTGATGGTGGAGGGACCCGCAACTGCGCTACACCACACATCCGAGTAGACATGGGCTTTGGTCGTTGGGACGTAACCGCCAACAACTGCATTTTCCGTGGGCTGATCCTTAACCTGGGCAATAATGGTCTTCGTTTTAACACCGTAAATGGCGGTCGGGTAGAGGGTTGTTGGTTTGGTCTAAATACCGCAGGCACAGGGTTGGGTACTGCGACCGACCCGGCAATTGACGTACTGACATCAACCAACATCGTAATCGGAGGAAATGGATGCGGCCTGCGAAACGTAATTGTAGGCGCAAACAGCGGAGGCGTTGATATTCAGGGTGGCGGCACGCACACCGTACAAGGCAACTACTTCCAAACCAACGCGGCTGGCACAGCCTACGTTGGCCCAAACCCTCAGCAAGCAATCTACCTGCGAAGTGGTACAACAGGAAACACCATTGGTGGTGCGGGAAACCTCCGAAACATCTTTAATACTGGGACGGGTCAAATTGTCCACCTTAACAACGCCAGCAACAACACGATCTACGGGAACTACGTGAACTTCAACGCGGCCGGAACGGCTGTGCTGAATGCTGGCGGCCCCGATCATGGCATTCGCATTCAAAATGCGGCTAGCACGAATAACATCATCCGCCGCAACGTAATTGGCAGCCCGGGCCGCTCAGGCATCAACCTGCAAGCGACCACTGATATCACCATTGACTCAAATTACATCGGGATCAATGCCGCAGGCACCGGAGAGTTCGGGGCAGGCGAGCACGGCTGTCTTTTTGAGAATGGTGTCACCCGCGTGGTCTTCCGTGGCAACACTGTTGCCAACTCTGTGCAATACGGTATCCAAGCAACAGCACCCGGTGCGATGGGCACAGCCGCAACCAATTTCTACACAATCACTGGCAATTACATAGGTACTGATGCAGCTGCTAGCACGGCAACCACTTTTGGGAATGGCCGAACTGGTTTCTTCTTCGATGGCGGGAACGTGCACACAGTGACCTTTACCAGCAACGTCATCTCACGAAATGGAGATGCAGGCACAGGATGTACCCAGAACACCCAATTCAGTGGTGTAGCATTCAACGCTAGCACCACGAACATTACGTTCACCAATAACATCATCGGAACCGACCTGGGCCAAACCTCGACTCAGCTTGGTAACTATGATAACGGTGTTTCCTTGTCGGCAGCCTCAACTACAGTTGTGTTCACAGGCAATACGATTGTGAACAACGGAATCATGAGGGGCAACTGTGGCGCGGGGAACTCGACCAACCGCCAACACGGTGTGCAAGCCCTTGGTGGTGCCATTGGAAGCATCACGCTTACCAACAACTTTTTCGGCACTACCGCCGGAGGCTTGGTCATGGGCAACGGAAATGCCGGTGTTCAACTCAACGGGTGTTGTGGGCAAGTGGGCACCATTAGTGTGTCGAACAACCGCTTCTCGAACAACTCGATCGGTTTCTTTACCTCGGGGGGCAACACGACTGGAACCATCCAAAACAATACGGTCACCAATAACTACGATGTACTCGGAAACCGCGAAGCGGCCGGAATCATGGTGAAGGGGTCGGATGGCATTACCATTCAAAACAACACGATCACGAACAATCACGTCGGAATTGGATTGCGCAATGATGGTGCCTCGTTGGGAACAGCAGAACCTAACAACGTATTCATTTACGGCAACACGATCACAGCGAGTGCTGGCACACTGCCCGCCGATGGCAACTTCAACATGTTTGTTGGTCATGGCATTGCAGTTGCCTCTGGTAACACTGTTTTGATCGGTGATGTAACAAACGCGTCACGCTCAAATACAATTACTGGAAACAGCGGCGCAGGCGTGATGGTGACGACCAACAACTCAACATTGATCCGCCGCAACTCGATTCATTGCAACACAGGCAAAGCGATTGATTTGAACTTCGCGCCAGTGATCCATGCTGGTCGTGCACGAGGTAACGCTTCTATTCCAACTCCAACGATTCTGCCGGCCAACACAATCATTCCGACGCACATTGACGGCCAGCAAAATTCAGGAACGCTTGATGTGTACGGAACGGGCTCTGGCTGCAAAGCGTGTCCCGCACAAGGTGATGCGCAGATTTGGCTGGCAGCCCATGCCGATGCCGCCATCTGGGGCTACGATGCCCCAGGCGACGGCCCGAACCTAATCGGAGACGCATCGGTCACTTCTAACACCGCGACCCAGACCTCTGAGGTGTCGGTTTGCGACTTCATTACGCCTGTTGAGTTAGTTTCCTTCTCGGCGCAGATTCATGGCCCGGGTAGTGTCCTACTGAGCTGGGTAACCGCCCAAGAAGAAAACAACTCACACTTCCTGGTCCAGCGCAGTGCCGACGGCGTGAACTTCGAGACCATTGGTCAAGTCACCGGTAACGGAACCACTTCTTCGCCGAGCAACTACACCTATGTAGATTACTCGGCCTTCGATGGAGTGAGCTACTACCGCCTCGAACAAGTAGACTACGACGGCGCTTCGGCACCAAGCGATGTTCGCAAAGTGGTATTGGGTGATGGTTCGGCCTTCACCGCCTACCCGAACCCCGCGAGCGATGTGTTGAACGTCAGCGGCCAGTTCCCTTCGGATGCGGTGACGCTGCAACTCTACTCGAACCTCGGTCAATTGGTGGCCAACACCACCCTGGGCACCGAAGCTGGCGCCTTCAGCACCAGTTTCAACGTAGCGAACCTCTCGAAAGGGGTCTACATCCTCAAAGCCATCTCGGCGAACGAGACTGCAACGTTGAAGATCACCATCAAGTAAGTTTCAACCCCGCTTACCGAAAGGCTCGTCCCATGGACGAGCCTTTTTTTATGGTACTAAGTCGTGACTGCTCAGGAGCGCGAAGGATATAAAAAAAGCCCACGCGTCGGCGCAGGCTTTGTTGATCTCATCATCGGAGATCCGGATAATACACTAGGGGTGCTCACGGGGAGATTCGAACTCCCACACCAGTTAAGGCACCACCCCCTCAAGATGGCGTGTCTACCAATTCCACCACGTGAGCAAACTGCGGCGTTTCGCAGTGGAGCGCTTGGTGTCGCTCTTGTGATCCCTCTGGGACTCGAACCCAGGGCCCACTCCTTAAAAGGGAGTTGCTCTACCAGCTGAGCTAAGGAATCATCCCCCGAAAGGGACGACAAAGGTAATCGGACCGATCAGAAAAGCCAAGCACGAATTACTTCTTAGCTGGCAACGGGCTGTCTTTCTCGGCGGCAAAGTGATTGTAGACCATCTTGTCCATCAGGCCGCCGAAGCGTTTATTCATCCAGACGGTCAACTTCCCTTGGCGTGTTAGGACGATCTCTCGTTTGCGACGCTGCACCGCGCGCAGGATGTGAGCGGCCACTTCCTCGGCGCTCATGATCTTTCCTTCCTCCAGAGGCGACTCGCCTTGGCCCTCCCCTTTCTCGTTGAGGGCCGTCTTGCGGATGTTGGTTCCCGTGAAACCGGGCGAAGCCGTCAGCACATGAACGCCGCGGTAAAGCAACTCGGTACGAATCGATTCCAGAAAGCCGTTCATGGCAAACTTCGAGGCCGAATAGCCTGTGCGACCCGGCAAGCCGCGGTAGCCCGCAATCGAGGAGATGCCCACAATGGAACCCTTCGCCTCAATAACGTGCGGCAAGGCGAACTTGGTCATCGCCACGGTGCCGAAGAAGTTGATCTCCATCACCTGACGGATCACCGAGAGTTCAGCCTGCTCGAACAGCGCGCGCATCGAGATGCCCGCGTTATTAATCAGGATGTCCAGGCGGCCAAACTTTTGAACCGTCGCCTCGACCATGCGCTGGCAGTCTGCTTCCACGGCCACGTCGCCCACCACCGAGAGGACGTCAATGCCCTCGCGAGCCAAGTCAAGCTCGGCTTCTTTGAGTCGCTCGGGGTTGCGAGCGGAGATGACAACGCGGGCACCAGCCCGCCCGAACACCTGCGCACAGGCCAGGCCGATGCCTGAACTGCTGCCGGTGATGAGAACTACCTTTCCATTCATGGCCGCCCAATCTACGAATTGCGCACCTTTGCAGTCCCTATGGCAAATCATCCGATTCTCCCCAACCTTCACATCGAAGCCATCGCCGCCGAAGGCAAAGCCCTGGGCCGCCACGACGGCCGGGTTGTTTTCGTGCCCTTCGCCGCACCGGGCGACGTGGTCGATGTGCAAATTGTCAAAAAACAACGCGGTCACTCCGAAGGCCGGATCGTCAAACTGGTGACCCCCTCACCGATGCGCGTCGAGCCGTTCTGTCAACATTTCGGCCTCTGCGGTGGCTGCAAGTGGCAACACATCCCCTACGAGGAACAAGCCAAAGCGAAAGAGAAACAAGTCCGCGACGCCCTCGAACGGGTGGGTGGTTTCCAGAATCCCCCGGTGCGGCCCATCCTGAGTGCACCCGCCGAAAAGAATTACCGAAACAAACTCGAATTCACCTTCTCGGATTCCCGTTGGTTGACCGACGAGCAGATCAATTCGGGTGACGAATTCGAACGCCGGGGCCTGGGCTTCCACCTGCCGGGTCGCTTCGACCGCGTGCTTCACCTGGAGGAATGCCACCTGCAACCCGAGTTGTCGAACGAGATTCGCTTGCTGGCCTTCAACAAGGCTGTTGAGTTGAACATCCCCCTCTTCAACCCCCGCTCGCAAGAAGGCATCCTGCGGACCCTCGTGCTGCGCTGCAACCGTGCGGGCGACTGGATGGTGGTCTTACAGGTCAAAGCCTGGGACGAGCGCATTCTGCGCCTCCTGGAAGCCCTGCGCGATGCCTTCCCGGCCATCACCTCGCTCCAGTACGTGGTGAACGAGAAGCGCAACGACTCGATCTATGACCAGGAGGTGATTCTGTTCTCGGGCACCGATTACATCGAGGAAGAGATGGAGGGCACCAGCTTCCGCATCGACGCCAAGTCGTTCTTCCAGACCAACACCAACCAGGCCGAGCACCTCTACCGCATCGCCTTGGAGTTCGCGGCGCTCACCAAGGAGCAAGTGGTCTATGACCTCTACACCGGGACGGGCACCATCGCCTTGCTGTTGGCTGGTCAAGTGCAAAAGGTCGTGGGCATCGAATCGATCCCTGAGGCCATCGAAGCCGCCCGCGAAAACGCTGAGCGCAACGAAATCGACAACGCCTATTTCGCGACCATCGCCGTCGAGGATCCCCCGGCTGCGGACCTGCGCTCGATGTTCGGCATCCCCGATGTGATCATCACCGACCCACCGCGGGCCGGTATGCACCCCAAAGCCATCGAGACGATCTTGGAACTGGCCCCCGAGCGGATTGTGTACGTGAGTTGCAACCCCGCTTCGCAAGCCCGCGACATGGCCCTTCTCGCCGAGATGTACGAACTAAAAATCTGCCAGCCGGTCGATATGTTCCCCCAGACGCACCACGTCGAGAACGTCGCCCTGCTGGAACGCAAAGCCAAGTAGCCCCGATCCCAAACCGATCCCAATGGAGCTTGAAAACGAAAACAACCCCGAACTCTCGGGCAAATACCTAGGCACCATCACCTCGGACTTCATCAAGGTGTCCGACGCGTTGAAGGAAGGCAGCTACCAACTGCGCACCCGGGGCATTTCTGAATTCCCGATCGTGCCGATCTGCAAAGTGGAATTGCCCTTCGGCAAGCTGCTCTTCGGGCGCGATGAATTGGAACTGGAATGGAACTACTACTTCTCGTTTATCGAGGAGTTCGCCGAGCGCGGACTCATCGACATCGAGAAAGCCGCCGAGTTCCAGAGTGCCTACAAGGACCCCGACGAATTCTGCTGCCTGTTTGTGGTCGACAAACAGATGATGAGCTTCCTGTTCGTCCCTTATCCGAACGATTAGTCACTTAATGGGCGCAAAGCCCGCAGCGGGCCTAGAAATGGGTGTAGCCGTGTCCTTTGATGGGGATGCGCTGCTCCTGGCGGGTAATGAGGTGCATCCCGGCTTCTTTCGGCTCGATTTGACCGATGACGGTGATGTCCGGATCGTTCTTGATCTTCTGCAATTGATCGGGCGCGATGGTGAAGAGCAACTCGTAGTCTTCCCCACCGTGCAGCGCGGCGGTGCTCTCGCCGATTTGGAACTCCATGGCCACCGAGAGGCTCTGCTCGGAAACGGGCAAGTACTGATCGTAAATCGTTGCGCCCACCCCGGATTTCTGGCAAATGTGCCCCAACTCGGAGGCAAGACCGTCGGAGACATCAATCATTGAAGTCGGTACGACGCGCACATCGGCCAGGCCATGAATGATGTCGGTGCGGGCCTCGGGCTTCAATTGGCGCATGACCACGTATTCGTAAGCCGCCAGCTCGGGCTGCATCTCGGGGTTGGCTTGGTAGACGGCTTTCTCGCGCTCGAGAATCTGGAGGCCCAAATACGCACCGCCCAAGTCGCCCGTCACACAAATGATGTCGCCCGGCTTGGCCCCACCGCGATACGAGACCTGGTTGCGTTTCGCGCGGCCAATGGCCGTCACCGAAAGCAAAAGCCCGCGCGGGGACGAAGTCGTGTCGCCACCTACCAAGTCAACCTTGTAGTGCTCGCAAGCTGCGTAGATGCCCGCGTAGAGTTCATCAATGGCCTCCACCCCAAATCGGCTGGAGAGAGCCATTGACACAGTGATCTGCTCGGGCACACCATTCATGGCCGCGATGTCCGAGACGTTAACGGCTACGGCCTTGTAGCCCAGGTGTTTGAGGGGCGCATAGGTCAGATCGAAATGAATGCCCTCCACCAACAAATCGGTCGACACCAACGTGACTTCCCCATTGCCTCGATCGAGCACCGCGGCATCATCGCCAATTCCCTTGAGGGTGCTTGGTTGACGCATTTCGAGCCCCGAGGCCAAACGGTCGATCAATCCGAATTCTCCCAGTTCGCTTAAGTCCATGTTGAGTCAATCATCTCGCGTGATTCCAGGCGCGAAGATGCGAAGTAACCCACAAAGGCCCAGCGAATCGGAACCCTAAGGACCTCTCTCCCGTTACTTATGCTGGTCTGCCTTGGTTTTCGTACCTTAGTAAGGACCTTTTCGCCCCCGTCACCACTCCTGAACTCAGCAGTTATGAAAAATACCAGCCTCGTCCTCTTCATCTTGGCACTTTTCGCCGTTACCGCCGTTGCTCCCTCCTGCACTCGCGCCAGCAAAAAGTGTAAAAGCAGCAAAAAGAACATCTCGAAAATGCGCAAGAGCGGCCAGATCAAGATGTAATCTTGTCCCTTCGGGGAACCCGTCTTTTGTTCTGATTTGTTGCAAACAACAGACCCAAAGAAGCACATCCGATGATTCAAATTTCCGAGAAAGCCCGCGAACGCATTTCCACTCTCCGATTGGAAGAAGGCCACACGCCCCAGCACAACGTGCGCGTGTCGGTCAAAGGGGGTGGCTGTTCTGGGTTGATGTATGATTTGAGCTTCGACGACCAGGTTCGTGATGGCGACGAACTCTTCGAGGACAATGGCCTCAAGGTGCTGGTCGACAAGAAGAGCATGCTCTACCTGCTGGGCACCACGTTGGAGTTTACCGACGGCCTGAACGGCAAAGGGTTCCAATTCGTGAACCCAAACGCAACGCGCACCTGTGGGTGCGGCGAGAGCTTCGCGGTCTAGCACCACTCTCTCCTGAAAAGACAAAACCCGCTCGATGAGCGGGTTTTTTTATGCGTTTGAATGGGAGTCGCTAGTACGCCCGTACCACCTTGCCTTCCATGAAGTTGATGAAGGCTTTGTTGACCACTTTGTTGCCGCCAGGAGTCGGGTAGTCGCCAGTGAAGTACCAGTCACCCGAATGGTTGGGGCAGGCTTGGTGCAGGTCGGCCACGCGTTGGTAAATCACGTCCACCTCGGCCTTCACGTCCTCGGAACGAACGATCTGGGCAATCTTGTCCGAGATCTGCTCGTCGGTGAAGCGACCATAGAGCTTCTGCACGTAGTTTGGCGAAGGCTCCTGATGAATCTCCGAGCGAACGCATTGTTCGTAGACCTCGTCGAGTAGCGAGTCCTGTCCGGTTTCTTTCAGCAATTGCAACAAGGCGCGGAAGGCCACGAACTCGCGCATCTTCGACATGTCGATGCCGTAGCAATCAGGGTAGCGAATCTGTGGTGCCGAGCTGAGGACGATGACCCGTTTGGGCTCCAACCGATCAAGCATGCGGATGATGCTTTTCTCCAGCGTTGTCCCCCGAACAATCGAATCGTCGAGGACCACCAGAGTATCAACGCCTTTGTTGATCACCTCGTAGGTGGTGTCGTAGACATGCCCCACCAAATCGTCACGCGAATGATCGGCGGTGATGAAGGTGCGCATCTTCACGTCCTTGACCACCAGTTTTTCCACCCGTGGGCGCAAGTCGAGCAGTGTTTCCAACTCTTCGCTGGTCAACGCACGCTCGCTGATTGTTTTCGCCTTGTGGTCTTTCAGGTAGGCCTCCACCCCTTCGATGAGGCCGTAAAACGCCGTTTCGGCGGTGTTGGGGATGTAAGAGAAGACGGTGTTCTTCAGGTCGTAATCGACCGCTTCAAGGACACGTGGGGCGAGCAGACGGCCTAAAGCTTTGCGCTCGCGGTAAATGTCCGGGTCGGAGCCGCGCGAGAAGTAAATCCGCTCGAAGGAACACGACTTGCGTTCGAGCGGCGGGCGGAACTCCAACTCCGAAGGATTGCCTGCTCGGTCAACGATCAGGGCATGCCCGGGGGCAATTTCCTTGATCTGGTCGTACTCGATGCCGAAAGCCGTCTTGATGGCTGGCTTCTCGCTGGCCGCGACGACGATCTCGTCATCCTCGTAGTAGTAAGCGGGCCGAATGCCATTCGGGTCCCGGGCCACGAACGCTGCGCCATACCCCGTAATGCCTACCATGGAATAGCCGCCATCGAAGTCTTTGCAGGACCGCTTGAGCACTCGCTGCAGGTCCAGCTCGTTTTGGATCAACTCGGAAATCTCCGCGTTGGTGTATTCGTCTTTGTAGTGGTCGAAGAGGCGCTGGTTTTCCTCGTCGAGGAAGTGACCAATTTTCTCCATCACCGTCACGGTGTCGGCCTTTTCTTTGGGGTGCTGGCCCAGCGAAACCAGTTTGTCGAACAACTCGTCGACGTTGGTCATGTTGAAGTTTCCGGCGAGCACCAGGCTGCGGCTGCGCCAGTTGTTCTCGCGAAGGAAGGGGTGGCAATACTCGATCGAGTTGTTCCCGTGGGTACCGTAGCGCAAGTGCCCCATGAGCACCTCGCCAGTGAAAGCGACGTTGTCGAGCATCCAGTCGGCGTCCATGTAACAATCGGGCCCCGACTTGGCTGCCTTGCGGAACTTCTTGCCGATTTTGTCGAATATCTCGGTGATCGGCTGGGTGCCGCTCGACCGGTAGCGCGAGATGTAGCGTTTGCCTTGCGGCACGTCCAGCTTGATGACCCCCACGCCCGCGCCGTCCTGGCCGCGGTTGTGTTGTTTCTCCATCAAGAGGTACAGCTTGTTGATGCCGTAGAGCGGCGTCCCGTACTTATCGATGTAGTACTGGTAGGGCTTCCGCAGGCGGATGAGTGCAATGCCGCACTCGTGCTTAATGGGTTCGCTCATAGCGCTTCTAACGACCGATCAGCGACGAAAGTTGATCCAAGAGCAGTCCCGGAAAGAGGAACAGCCCAACAACTCCCGCGCCTAAAACAAGAAACAAGATTTTGGCTAGAAGATTCACCTCCAGTGCGTTTTCCTGCGATTCGCTGCGCAAAAACAGTTGAACCGGTAGGCGAAAGTAGTAGAATAGGCCCGCCACCGCGCTCAGGATCCCCAGCAACAACACCCAAACAATCAGTGAGTTATCCACAACTGTGTACCGCTCCCACAGACCTGTGAAGAGCAGTAGCTTACCGGTGAAAATTCCGGTGGGCGGCAGGCCCGCCAGTGCGACCAGTCCGAGAGTCAGCAACACGCCCAAGTGGAAGTTCTTCGGTCCCAAGCCTGCAAACCCCCCAAGGCGAATTGCGTCCGCCCCACTTTCCAGCAGTTCAACGCCCAGGAACACACAATAGGTCGCCACCGCATAAGCGATCAAGTAGAACCAAATCACCGTCGGGCCTTGGGTCAGGCTGACCGATAGGGCCAGCAGCAAGAACCC
>CAYGKP010000051.1:0-13805 GCA_964350605.1 uncultured Cytophagales bacterium | reverse complement strand
GATGATGACTGCTGGGAAAGAGGTGGAAACACCCATAGCACGCCTTGCGCAGCTGGCCCGGGCCATCGGCATTCACCTGGTGGTCGCGACCCAACGCCCGTCGGTGAACGTCATTACCGGGATCATCAAGGCCAACTTCCCCGCGCGGCTGTCCTTCAAGGTGACCTCCAAGGTCGATTCTCGCACGATCCTCGACACGGGCGGTGCGGACCAGTTGATTGGACAAGGCGACTTGCTCTTCTCCAATGGCTCGCTCCTCACGCGGGTGCAGTGTGCCTTCATTGACACCCCGGAGGTCGACTCCATGTGTGAATTTGTGGGGGAACAGCGGGGCTATTCCTCGGCCTACCTGTTGCCTGAATACCACATCGAAGGCGAAGAAGGCGGCGGTTCGGGCGTGCTCGACCCCGAGGACCGCGACGTGTTGTTCGAAGAAGCCGCTCGGCTCGTGGTCCGTCACCAGCAGGGCTCGACCTCGCTGGTCCAACGGAAATTGAAATTGGGCTACAACCGCGCGGGCCGATTGATCGACCAATTGGAGGCTGCGGGCATCGTCGGGCCGTTCGAAGGATCCAAGGCGCGCTCAGTATTAATGCCCGACGAATACGCTTTGGAACAGTTCTTGAATTCTATGAACGCGAATCAAAACGAATCGCCTTCTTCACCGTTCTGATTGTGAACTCCGTCGAACCCCAAGAGGCGATTCCCCATATCCCATGCGTGTAAAACTTCTTCTTCTGATCATTGGCTTGGCGGCTGGCCTCTCGCCCCTGCAAGCCCAATTTGAAAACGACCCCCGTGCCAAGACCATCCTTGACAAGCTGGCGGCCCAATACAAGGGCTATTCCAGCTTCAAGGCCGAGTTCAAGTACCGCCTGCGCAGCCCCGCGAGCGGTCTGAACGACGTGAAAATGGGCGAACTCTTGGTCCAAGGCGAGAAATATCGCATCAGCTTGGACAAGGGCAACGAACTGATCCTCAACGACACGAAGACCTTGGTGCGCATCGCCGACGGCGAGGCCAACTTGATGGACTACGACCCCGACGAGGCAGGCAGCATGAGCCCCACAGCCATTCTTACCATGTACAAAAGTGGCTATCGCTACATGCAGGTCGACGACATCCAAGTGGGCGAGTACCCCTGCACGGTCATCGATTTCATTCCCGATCTCTCACCCGCCGAACGTAAGCGCGAGCCCGTGGCGAAAATCAAGTTGTACATCAAAAAGTCCGACGGCACGATCCTTCGCTGGCGCATCTACGAGAAGAGTGGCAACACCTACGAGATGACCATCCTAAAGTTCACGCCCAACGTGGCAGTATGGTCCAGCACCTTTACGTTCGACAAGTCGAAACATCCAGGCATCCTGATCAACGACTTGCGCTAGTGAACCGCGGGGCACTCATCGCGCAAATCCGCGCCAAGCGCAGCTACCTGTGTGTGGGGCTCGACCCCGACCCCTCGAAGTTGCCCACGGGCGTTGACACCGAGGCTTTCCTTTCCGCCATCATTGGGGCCACCGCGCCCTATGCGGTGGCTTACAAGCCGAACTTGGCTTTTTTCGAGGCCATGGGCGCCGAGGGTTGGGCCATGCTCAAACGGTTGATCGCGGAGATTCCCAAGGGGTTTCTGGTGATTGCCGACGCAAAGCGCGGGGACATCGGCAACACCGCACGGATGTATGCGCGGGCGATGTTCGACGACTTGGGGGCGCATGCCGTGACGCTTTCTCCCTACATGGGCCGCGATGCGATCGAGCCGTTTTTGGGCATCAAAGATCGCTGGGCGGTGGTATTGGGCTTAACCTCGAACCCCGGGGCTGAAGATTTTGAAACTCAGCTCCTCGCCGACGGCAAGCCACTCTACCAGCGCGTGGTCGAGCAGGTCGCCAGTTGGGGTTCGATGGAGGATACGATGTTTGTGGTCGGTGCCACGCGCCCAGATCAATTGGCGGAGATTCGGGCTTTGGTGCCCCATCATTTCTTTTTGGTCCCTGGCGTTGGTGCGCAGGGAGGGAGCCTCCAAGAAGTATCCAACGCAGGACTAACCGAGGACTGCGGCCTGTTGGTCAACTCGTCGCGAGGCATTCTGTATGCGAGTTCGGGATCCGACTTTGCCCAGGCAGCTGGGCGAGCTGCAAAGGCCCTGCAATTGGAGATGTCCGATTGCCTGGATAGCTTCCCTTCTCGCTAGACCGATCCACAGCCGTGCCCCTTCTGTCCGGGGTTTTCCACTTCCTGCTTCTGTTGGCCCTCTCGGTGGGCTTGGCCTACGGCTTTCGTCGGGCCCAGCTTTCGGGATGGTTTCTGCCAGCGATTGCCCTCAAATGGTTTGCTTGGCTGGCGTTCCTATTTCTTTCCGCGTCGCGGACGATTTCTGCCCCCGACGGCGAAGCTATGTTCTTGGCCTGTGGGGCGCTCTTTGACCATTGGCAGGGATTGATCCCATTCGAGTCGGTTCCTTTTTCTGACCAACCCAGGGCGATGTTCGCCGTTTATCTGCTCGCGCCTTTCTACTGGCTGACGGGTGGAAATCTTGTGCTAGCGGGGCTTTACATGGGCTTGCTGTCGACTGCAGCCCTTTTCGCGGGAGCCGAAGCATTGGTTCGCTCGTTTTCCTTGTCGCGCTGGACGGTGGGGTTGGCCTTTTTGCTGTGGCCCTCGCTTGCCTTTTTCGGTGGGATGGTCGGCAAGGAGGTCTTCGCGTTGGGCCTGATGGGCGGATTCATTTCCCTGTTCGTGCCGCTGTATGCCAACCGAGTGCGCGGGCTTTGGTGGCGCATCCCGCTCATGGGGGGCTGCCTGTGGGCCTTGTTCGAGCTGAAGTTTTACTACGCGGTGCCGTTAGGGACTTGCGCGGGGGCACTACTGATGGCCGATCCGATCATTAAACGCTGGGGCAAGAAGCCGTGGCAGGCACACCTGATCCTGGCGCTTGCGCTTGCGCTATTGGTGTTCGTGGGGGGCTTATTGCACCCGCAGTTGAAGTTCGATGCGTTGCTGCATTCAATCTATCGCAACTACCTCGCGACCCTGATGGCGACGCCGCACAACAACGTGGTGCCCATCAGCCTGGACACTTTCGCGCCTACGCCCCTCAGCTTCCTTGCGCACCTGCCCGAGGCTACGTTCTACGGCCTGTTTGGCCCTCTGCCGATCCATGCCTACAAGACCACTGTCTTCATCTCGGCTGTCGAGAATAGTGCGTTGTTCTCACTCTGTTTGCTTGGCTTGATCTGTTGGATCCGCACGGGGGCGAAATTCTCGCTCGAGGCCCAGGCTGCCTTGTGGATGGTCCTGATGACCGCGCCGCTTTTGGCGATGGCCAGCCCGAACTGGGGCACGCTGATGCGTTACAAAGTCTGCTTCTTGCCGTGGCTGATTCTTTTGGCGACCTGGGGGATCGACAGGTTCTGGAAGAACAGCCGTTCCCAATCGATAAAGAACAGGTAGGCAAACACCCAGGGATTCATCCATCCGCCCACGTCGAGTAGCAGATAGGTTCCCAGGTGGAAGGTGACCCCGATGCCGAGCCAGATCAGGCGAATCCGACGATGGAGAAACACCAGGGGGAAACCCAGTTGGAACAGCAACGCGCCCCAGGCAAACAGGCCGCAGAGCCAGTCGTAGCCCATCACAAATTCAGAGGCTGGGGTGGGATGGGCGCGCAAGTAGGTCCGAAAGGTCTCGACACTGGCCCATTCGAAATGTGAGACCAGCAGCTTCTCAAGCCCAGCTTGGAGATAGGCCAAGGCAATGACCGCTTGGATCAAACGTAAGGGCCAGCCATTGACAGCTTGGCGATCGCCACGTCCGGCTTGGAAGACAAGCAGGGGCAACAGCAGCCCCGCGTAGGTGAAAGTTGCATAGCCATGATCGACTTTCCCGAAGCCATAGCCCAGCCCTTGCAAGACCAAAAAGCAGAGCACACTGATTGATATCGTGATCGTCGGCTTCACCCAGCAGGTGGCCAAAATGCCCCCGAGCAGCAGCCCGACAAACAGCAACAGAATCACCAAATCGCTGGGGTAGGGCAGCCAAGCTAGCAATTGTACCGGGCGGTAGAACATTTTCCAATCGCCCAAGGCCCACAGGTAGTCGACCCAATCATAGGTCGTATAGATCAACGCGAACACGTAGAGGCCAACCAGTACATGCACCGCGCGACGGGTAGTAGTCGGTTGCCAGAAGCCAGCCCAACGGCGCTCGAAGCGCAGCGAGCGGCGAAGCGCAAACATCAGTCCCGCAATGGCTGTGGCGACCAGCGCCCAACGCCAGACCACTTGCTGGGCCTTCTCCAGAAAGAACCCGAGGTCGAAGCGCTCCTTCTCGGTCGAGAAGCGTGGATATATGCCTTTGATCAGGCGTTCAAACCAGGCGGGCGCGTTTCCTTCATAGGCGTCCTGCACCAGTCCGCGCCCGTAGGCATAGTAGAAGCCAATGGCCAGCCCCGCCGAACCAATCAGCAGGAACGGAATCCAGAGCGAACGTTGGCGACTGCTCATAGTGAGGAGAGGTCCAGTTCGTCCACAAGCGAGGTATCCGCTGCGGATTCCGCCCCTCGGGGGATGCGGATGCGCCAAAGTTCCAATTGGCCCAGGCGGTCGAGGCGCAGGGCCTCAGAACTGCCCAGAAGCAACTCCTGGGTTTTGTTTTCGGCCACTCGAGTGCGGGCCAGGTAGTCGAAATGATGTTCGGGCAATTTGGCGATGCCCTCGATGTCCAGCCATTCGGCCGCGTCCCCTCCGCGCTGGTGTCGCAAGCGATAGAGTTCGATTTGCTGATCGCTGCGCACGGGCTCGGCGAACATCCCCATACGAAGCAGGGGAAACAGATCGGAGATCAGCACAAAAGGGATCAGCACGGCTACCAGCACCCAGCCAATCAGGCGCGGCGCGCGACGCGGGGGGCTTGTGCCTATCTTGCGTTCGTCCATGAATCGGAAAGATACAAGTCGGCGGCGGCTGTCCGTGGTTATTTCTGCGCTACTCCTGGTGGGGGTGGCAATCGCTGGGCTGGTCGCTGCTTTTTTTCTGTTCCAGAGCGATCAGCAAGTGCATCACGTGCTGGAACAGCTTGTGGGCAGCGAGCACCGTGCCCGCATCGAGCAATTGTTGCTCCCCGCTCGACTATCGGTAACGCGCTGGCTGGCGGTTGTCGCGTTTCTGGTGGTTGGTTTGGTCGTCAAGTATTTGTTCTGGCCTCGAATTGACCAATGGGCCGAGAGACTCGGCGAGGACCAATCGCTACTAAAATCCCGTCGGCGACAAGCGAAGGAAGTATGGCAAGCACTGCCGATTGGCCATCGCTTGATTGCCTGGGTGGGCTTCGGGCTGGTCCTCGCCAACCTGCTCTGGTTTTGGTATCAGATGCCCTTGTGGGAGGACGAAGTCGTTAGCTACGTGTCGTATGCCAGCCGGGGCTTCCTGGTAACAGCCAGCTATTACTCCGAGCCGAACAACCATGTGTTCTTCAACCTGGTGGTCGGAGTCTTTCGGTCGTTGGAATGGATCGGCGCATCGCCTCAGGTGTCGTTTCGGTTGCCCAGCCTGTTGGCTTTTCTGGGCACCCTTGGGGTGGTGTTTCGTTTCCTTCTTCTGCGCAAGGGGTTTCTGGTGGCGTTGCTCGGTGCTGGCTTTCTGACGCTTTCCTACCGAATGGGGCTTTACGCGACGCAGGGACGGGGCTACGAGCTTCAGGTGTTTCTGTTGGCTTGCCTCTTGATCGCCGGGGTCCGATGGCGGGCAGATGACCTTCGGCTGGACCGACGCATCCTCATCTTGTGTAGCGTGCTCGGCCTATGGGCGGTTCCGACTTTCCTCTATCCGTTTCTGGTCGTGTTCGGCTTTCTGGGCTTCGAAGCCTTAGCAAACAAAAACTGGCCACGCCTTAGAACACTCCTTCGAATTGGGGCTTGGATCACGGCTTGGGCGCTGTTGCTCTATGCACCAATCATCCTGGTCAACGGGTTAGAGGCGCTCGTTTCGAACCGATGGGTCACAGCTCTGTCACCAACAGTGTTCTGGGCCGAACTACCGGCGTACCTGGGTCAAACCAATGCGTGGCTCTGGGGGCTTGATTCGGTCCCGCTGGGGTGGGTCCTGACTGGTGCAGTTGTTGGATTGTCCGCTTGGTTCGGTCTTTGCCACTATGGCAAGCGCACGTTGCTGTTCATGGCCGCTGCCTTGACCTTGCCGCTGGGGCTGGCATTGCTTCAACACCAGCTTGCGCCCGAACGGGTGTGGCTACCCGCTTCGTTTCTGTTTTTCCTGCTGCTGGGCTTTTTGGTGGCGCGATTGGTCAAGGGTATGGGTTGGTGGGCCCTCCCGGTTGGCCTGGCTCTGTGGCTGCTGGGCTTTGTAAGCTTGGTCGTCAAGCAACATCACGTGCTGAGCGACCAAGTAGAAGAACTGTGTAGGCTGAATGCCACGGCGGATGAGGTGATCGGTCTGGCTGCCGAAAAAGGCCTTTCGACCATTGACCTGGCCGAGCCCAGTTATCTGCCGTATCTCGACTATGAAGCCTTGCGTCAAGAGGCACCACTGCGGGTTGAAACCACAAGCCTAGGAGGGAGTAGGTTATTGGTCACGCCTGATACCTTGGCAAGCGAAGACTGGCAACTGCAGGGATCCGATTCGCGGGTTCGGTGGTACCTGCGCCGCTAGCCTCGGCCTTTGTACCTTTGCCGACCATGAGCGGCATGCTACAACCCAAACCAGTCATCATCCTGGGCGCCGGACGCATCGGCACCTTGGCCCTTGACATCTTCCAACGCAACGGCGTGGAAGTCTACTGTTTCCTCGACGACGATGCAGCCCTGCACGACCAATTGATCGGCGAGATCAGCGTGCTCGGCCGTGCCGACGATGAAGGCTATCTGAAGTTCATCGGTAAGAAATGCGGGGCCTTCGTTGCCAGCGACGAGGTCAGCGTGCTGCGCAAGCACACCGAACTGGTCAACGACCTGCGCCATGAGGCCTCGATGAACGCGCTTCACCCCGATGCGTCGCTTTCGCCCCTGGCCGAGATTGGCTACGGCATCCTGCTGGGCGCGGGGGCAGTGATCGAAGCCTTCGCAAAAGTCGAGGGCCCAGCCATCCTCCACAGCCGCGCGGTGGTTTCCACGGGTGCTACCATCGCGCCATTCGTGATCATTGGTCCCGGTGCGGTTGTTGGTCCCGGTGTTACGGTCGAAGAAGGTGCGTTCATTGGTGCAGGCGCGGTTCTTGCAGGAGAGATTACCATCGGCAAGAATGCCCGGGTAGGCGCAGGGTCGGTGGTCATCGGCCCGGTCGAAGCGAAGCAAACGGTCTTCGGCAACCCCGCACAACCCTGGAAAGGCTAGCCGCTCGAACGTATCTTTGTCCCCAATCCGCTGTCCATGAAAACGCTCCGCACCCTCTTTATCCTCCTGCTGTTCACCGTCGCTGGCCAAGCCGCGCAAGCACAGATCTTGAAAACGAAACTGGAAGTCACCGTCCTCGATGAAATCGGCAACGTGGTGGAAGGGGCCAAGGTCATGGCCTTCGACAACCGCGTTGATTACGAGAACCTCGAGAAGCCCGGCTTCGAAGGTGTGACTGACCACAAAGGGAAAATCACCTTCAAGGGCGTGATTCCCACCGAGTATTACCTGTACATCGAGAAAGGTGACATGACCAACTACGGCGGCGGCGAAAAGACTGCCAAACTTGACGATGGGAAAACCAACCGCATCCGCGTGGTCATTTCCGACGAGTTGCTCTAACGCCTGCGTTAACTAAGCCGACCCGAGCGCGATGCGCGTTCTGCTTTACTATTTCTACGCCCCCATCGAGCGGCCCGAATTGTTTCGGGAACAGCACCACGAGTTGTGCCTGCGCTTGGGCCTGATGGGCCGCATCATCGTGGCCCCCGAGGGGATCAATGGCACCGTGTCGGGCACCGAGGCCCAGACCGATGCCTACATGAAAACGCTGCGGGCCGACCCCCGGTTTGCGGCCATTGAGTTTAAGATTGAGGCCTGCGAGGCGCATGTGTTCCAGAAGCTGATCGTGCGCGTGAAGTCCGAGATCGTGCACAGCGGGCTGCAACACATCGACCCGAACCAACGCACAGGTGTCCACCTTTCGCCCGCCGAGTTCAAGGCGATGAAGGAAGGGGAGGACGTGGTCCTGCTCGACGTTCGGTCGAACTACGAACACCAATTGGGCCGCTTCAAAGGCGCGCAGACTTTGGACATCGATCACTTCCGCGAGTTTCCCGAGAAGGTCAAGGAACTGGGCCACTTCAAGGAGAAAAAGATCCTCACCTACTGCACGGGTGGCATCAAGTGCGAGAAGGCCAGTGCCTACCTATTAGAGCAAGGATTCGAGAACGTCTACCAACTCCACGGGGGCATCATCAAATATGGCCTGGAAGAAGGCGGCGAAGATTTTGAAGGCAACTGTTATGTTTTCGACGAGCGCGTGTCAGTGCCGGTCAACAAGGTAAACCCGACGTTAATTGCCGAGTGCCCGCAGTGTGGCACGAAGACCGCGCGGGTGATCAACTGTGCTTCGCCCCTCTGTAATAAGCAGTTCTACCAGTGCGAATCCTGCTCCGAGCAGATGGAAGGGACCTGCTCCGATCCGTGCCACCAGGACGAGAACCGCCGTCCCTACGATGGTTCGGGCCAGTATCGCAAGGAACGCCAAGGCTACGATCCGGCCATGAATGCCAAGCGTTTGGCCGTGAAGGGTACCTAAGGTTCATTTTATTCTCATTTCCTGTTAGCTTTGGACGCTGCAAAGAATCCCTTCGAGGGGTTTTTTGCCTTTCGAGAGAACTGCTGACCAACCACTACACGCTGATGCGTACCACACGTTTGCTTCGCGCCGCCACGGCGATTGCTTTTTCTACGGCCCTTGCGGCCACCGGCTGTAAGCCTTCGTCCCCCGAGGGATCGGCGGGCGAGGCAGCCCTCGACCAACGCGTTGATTCGCTCTTGGCCTTGATGACCATCGACGAGAAAATCGGCCAGATGTGTCAGGTGAACATGAACATGATCACCGTCGACGGCTACGGTTCGAAGGACGGTACGCTGCATCCGGACAGCGTGGCCAAAGCGGTCAACGAATACAAAGTGGGTTCGCTGCTCAACGCAGTCCCTTCGGCGTTGCCTCTCGAGAAGTGGCACACCAACATCAAGATGATCCAGGATGCTGCCTTAAAAAATGGCAACCCGATCCCCGTGCTCTACGGCATCGACGCGATCCACGGAACGACCTACACCCAGAACTCGACCCTGTTCCCTCATAACATTGGCCTGGCGGCCACCCGTAACCCCAAGTTGGTGAAGGACGGCGCGAAAGTGACGGCTGCCGAGACCCGCGCTTCGGGCATCCGTTGGAACTTCGACCCAGTGCTTGACATTGGTCGCCAGCCGCTGTGGCCTCGTTTCGAGGAGACCTTTGGTGAGGATGTGTACGTGGTGACCCAAATGGGTGCCGCTACCATCGAAGGCTACGAGGAAGATGGCTTGGAGAACACCACTGCCGTTGCCTCGTGCATGAAGCACTTCGTGGGCTACTCGGCGCCACGCTCGGGTAAAGACCGTACTCCTTCTTACATCCCCGAAATCGAGTTGCGCGAGTTGTACCTGCCCCAGTTCCAGAAGGCTGTGGACGTGGGTGCCTCGACTGTGATGATCAACTCGGGTGAAGTGAACGGCACGCCGGTCCACGCCAGCAAGTTCCTGCTCACCGACGTACTCCGCGGCGAACTGGGCTTCGAGGGCCTGATTGTCACCGACTGGGAAGACATCGAGCGCCTGGACTACCGCCACCACGTGGCCAAAGACCAGAAGGAAGCGGTCGAAATCGCCATCAACGCGGGCATCGACATGAGCATGGTGCCTCATAACTATGCCTTCATCACTTACTTGAAGGAGCTGGTTGCGGAAGGAAAGATTTCCGAAGAGCGCATCAACGAATCGGTTCGCCGCATCCTGAAGCTGAAATTCAAACTCGGCTTGTTCGAAAATCCAGGTGTTGAGCCAGCGGCGGTTGCCCAGTTCGGTAAAGCGGAATACAAGGCGAAAGCCAAGCAAGCCGCTCTCGAATCGATCACACTTCTTGAGAACGACACCGTGAACGGCCAACCCGTTCTACCGATCCGCGCAGGCCAACGTGTGCTGGTTTGTGGTCCGGGTGCCAACTCGATCACCGCCCTAAACGGTTCGTGGTCCTACCTCTGGCAGGGCAACAACCCCGCGCTGTACCCCGAAGGCCTCAAGACCATTTCGATGGCCATGAAGGACGCTTCTACTGCGCCAAGCGACTTGGACCGTGGCTTTGGTCTAACAGTCATCAGTACGCCGAATTTCGCGGCTGATGCCGACTTCCAATTGGGCAACGTCAGCAGCGCAGCCCGTAGCGCCGATGTGATTGTCCTTTGTCTGGGTGAAGATGCTTATGCTGAATCGCCGGGTGTCATCGACGATTTGATGCTGCCCCAGAATCAGCGCGACTTGCTCGCTACCTGCTTGAAAACAGGCAAGCCTGTCGTTGTCGTCATCACCGAAGGCCGCCCGCGCGTCTTGGGTCCCGAGATCGAAAAAGCTGCGGCAGTTGTCATGGCCTATCGCCCTGGTAGCCAAGGCGGCGAAGCCATCACCGACGTCTTGCTCGGCAAGTTCAACCCCGGTGGTCGTTTGCCGTTCTCGTACCCCCGATTCACGGGTGACATCGTGACCTACGACCGCAAGGGATCAGAAGACTTCAACGAACTCGCTCCAGGTGCAACCTTGGACAAGGGTGGCTACAAGCCCCAGTGGCCGTTCGGTCACGGCCTGAGCTACGGTCGGTTCGTCTACTCGAACCTGAGTGCTGGTGTGGAGACCTTTGGTCCCCAGGATACCCTGATGGTCAGCGTGGAAGTCAAAAACACCGGCTCGATGGACGGCTGGCACACTGTAGAAGTCTACAGCCGCGACATGGTCGCCAGCGTGACGCCTTCGATGCGCCGCCTGCGTGGGTTCCAGAAAGTCATGCTGAAAGCTGGTGAGTCGAAAACGGTGACGTTCCCTTTGACAGCTAGCGACTTGAGCTTCATTAATTCGGACATGCAGCGCGTGACCGAACCCGGTGACTTCCTGTTCTTTGTGGGCGATCAGCAGGTGAAAGTCGTCTACGGCGTTACGGAAACGGAGTAGCCTTTGCGGCTGCTTTGGCACCCGATGGTTGCCAGCTTGAAAAATAATGCCTCTTTTGTACGGTCGCCCTTTGGGGCGACCGTACGCATGTTTCGAGGAATTGGACTGATCTGCCTAGCCATCTGGGTCTTGCCGCTTCGCGCACAACAGGCGGAGCAGCCAGAAGCATTTGAGGTGCATGGGTTGTTTTCCGACCACATGGTCCTGCAACGTGGGGTGCCGATTCGCATCTACGGTGTTGGTGCGTCAGGCACGGAAGTGACAGCGGTCTTAGCTGGTGATACGGCCCGGGGCTGGGCCAACAGACAAGGAGCGTGGGAGGTATTTCTACCCAAGCGTTCTGCGGGTGGTCCGTTTGAACTGACGGTTTCGGGGCCCAGGACACTTCAATTCTCGGACGTTCTGATTGGAGACGTCTGGTTGTGCTCGGGTCAATCGAACATGGACTGGCCCATGAAGAAGCAAGTGGTTGGGGCCGAAGAAGCCATTGCCACCAGTGGTATTCCCCGTTTGCGGCTTTTTGATGTGCCCAAGGAGCCTCGCTTCGAACTGGTGGAAGACTTGAGCGGAGAAGCCCGCTGGAGGGTTAGTTCGCCTGAAGTAGTTCCGGACTTTGGTGCAATACCTTTTTTCTTTGGACGGGCATTGGAGCGGGATTTGTCTGTCCCGATCGGCTTGGTGCTTTCTGCTTATGGTGGCTCACCCATCGAGGCCTGGACTCCCGAATGGACATTGGCTCAGATTCCTGCCTTCGAGAAGGATCTGTCGGTTCAAAAGGCCAAGCCCGAGGTCTTCACTCGAACGAATCATTTGGAAATGGATTCGGCCCGCCTCGATTATTTGACGGCATTTGACCGAGGCATAAAGAACGGGTGGCAGGTTGGCCCGGCGAATTGCAGTGATTGGCAGGGCCTGTCGCTTCCTTTCGATTTGAATGGTATAGGCTATGGCGACTTTGATGGTGTGCTTTGGTTGGCTTGCGATTTTGAGTTGGACGAACGCCAGGCCAGTGTAGGCGGCAGGCTGCGGCTCGGGCGAGTGGACGACATGGCTCAAGTCTGGCTCAATGGAAAGTGGTTGGGCGAACGGCGGTCAACGGGTGATGTGACTTTGCCGGTTTCAGCGCGCGCATTGGTGCCCGGGAAAAACCGTTTGGTGGTGCGCTTGATTGACACGGGCGGTAATGGCGGCCTCGACGGGCGGCGCAAAGACTTTCGCTTTGAAACACCTGCCGGCCGAGACATCCGGTTGGAGGATGGTTGGTGCTTTCACGTGGGCACGGACCAAGAAGACTTCCCCATCCACAACAATCCGTTGTTATACCAACGCCCATCGGTCCTTTACAACGGCATGATTCAGCCTTTGTTGGGCTTCGCCTACAAGGGGGTGATTTGGTATCAGGGCGAGAGCAATGCCGATCGGGCCGCACAGTACGAACGGTTGTTTCCCCTGCTCATTTCCGATTGGCGCACGATGTTCAATCAAAAGGAGTTGCCGTTTCTCTACGTGCAACTGGCCGCTTTTCTGCCCTGCGTCGCCGATCCTCAGGAACATTCATGGGCTGAACTGAGGGAAGCCCAACGCAAGACGCTCGCTGTGCGTGCGACGGGTATGGTTGTGACCATTGATGTCGGCGATGCTGACGACATTCACCCGCGCCAAAAACTTCCGGTGGGCGAACGGTTGGCGTTGCAAGCCCTCCAAAAAGTGTACGGAAAGGACAGTGTAGTGGCGGACGGCCCACTTTATTTGTCGGCCACGATTCGCGACGGAAAGGAGATGGTCATCCAGTTCCAGCCTTCGTTGAGCCCGCTGGTCGCCAAGGGCGGCAGCCTTAAGGGGTTTGCCATCGCGGGTAGGGACCGGAAATTCCATTGGGCCGACGCGCGCATTGAAGGAAACACCGTCGTGGTATCTTCTTCTCATGTGCATCACCCGGTCGCGGTTCGCTATGCCTGGGCAGCCAACCCAGTGGCGACGTTGTTCAACGCGGCGGGCCTTCCTGCTTCGCCCTTCCGGACTGACAACTGGCCCGGTCTGACCGACGGGAAAGAATAACAACCTGTGAGTCCCCGCGACCCAGCCCCGCAGGCCGATCGGCCCATTGGCATATTCGATTCGGGGATTGGCGGCCTGACCGTGGCCCGTGCAATTCGCGAGCGGTTGCCCGAGGAACAACTCCTTTACTTTGGCGATTCGGCCCACTTGCCGTATGGCGACAAGTCCCAGGCGGCGATCCAGGCCTACTCGATCAAAATCGTCAACGTGCTGCTCGAAATGGGCTGCAAGGCGATTGTCATTGCCTGTCATTCCGCCAGTTCGGCGGCGGATGAGTTGCTGCGTGAATACGTGGGCAAGCGGGCCCTGGTAATCAACGTGATTGACCCGGCGGTTCAATTGGTGGGTCAAGTGCTCGGCTCGAAAGAAGTCGGCGTGATCGGCACGCGCCAGACCATCGGATCGGGCATCTATCCCAAGAAATTTGAGAAGCGGGCCGGGGAGGTGAACGTGCATACCCTGGCGACCCCGCTGCTGGCCCCGATGATCGAGGAGGGATTTGTCAGTGGACGCATCTCGAAAGACGTACTGAATGAATACCTGACCCGTGAGGAACTGGCGGGGATTGATACAC
>CAYGKP010000050.1:0-13957 GCA_964350605.1 uncultured Cytophagales bacterium | reverse complement strand
GCTTCGCCTTCACCGCAAGAAACAAATGCGCCCATTGAAAGGGCAAGAAGGAACAGGTAGATCGACTTTTTCATCGTGGGGTGTGTTTAGGTACAGGGTCAAATTTCCAAGGTTCCCCAGAGAATGCAAATTCCGCCACGGGATTCTAAGTATTATTAAGAGAATGCTTTACAAAGTACAATATAAAGGCAAGAGCGAGCGGGCTGGCTGTGATTGAGCGATTCAGCGGTTCACTGCGCATTTGGTACCTTTTCGCTTCATTCCACAATAATTTACGGGCCCTTGGGTTACCCCAGTCCATTCGAGGTACAAACAAGTAGCAACCAATGAAACTGATCTCAGCCAGCGAAGAGGCGCGCTATGTGCGTGCGCTGCTCGATGGGGACGATCGGTACATTCGGCGGTTGTACGAGAATTACTACCCGATGGTCCTCCAAATGGTCCTTACCAACAGCGGCACGGTCGACGATGCCGCCGAACTCTACCAACGTAGCTTCATTGCGTTGTACGAGAACGTGCGGGCGGGGCGCTTTGCAGGCGAAAGCCGGCTGAAGACCTATTTGTATGCCATCGCCCGCCGACTTTGGCTGAAGGAGTTGAACCAGCGCGGTCGATTTGCAGGTGAATTGCAGGAAGAACAGGTGGTTGATTTGAGCGATCAGGAAGCCGATGCGCTTGAAGAACGCGAACAAGCTTTCATCCGGATGGGCGAAACGTTGGTGGAGTTGGGCGAGCCATGCGCGACGCTGCTCACTCGCTTTTACCTGGAAAGCTGGACCACCACGCAAATTGCCCGCGAGATGGGCTATGCAAACACCGACACGGTAAAGACCATCAAATACAAGTGCTTGCGACGCCTGCGCCGCTTGTTTTTCAACGACATTGATCAAACCAACGCCTCAAGCGCCTAGCCCCATGGATGCCCGCCTACAAGATTTGTTTGATCGCCACATCACCGGCCAATTGACCGGTGCCGAGCGCCTCGAGTTGAACGAGCTACTGGGTGCCCAACCCGGCTTTCGAAAAGAATTCGAAGAGTTGGAAGCTACCCATGAAGAGTTGCGTCAGTACGCCACACGCAAAACCTTGGTCGACAAGCTGCGTTCGTGGCATCGCCAGATGCCACCCGTTCATTTACGGGCTTGGCGTCAGGACCGTCGCTTGCTTCGCATGCGCTGGGCAACGACTGCCGCGGTGGCTGCTTGCATCTCCGTAGTGGCTGTGTTCTCGACCCTGGCGGCGTTCGACTTACTCCATACCCCTGGGCGTGAGCGCGACTACCAACAACTCAGCGAAGAGGTGCGCGACATCTCAAGTAAACAAGAAGACTTTCACTCCGAGCTTCGCTCCTACCTCGAGAATCAAGATGGTGATCCAAAGACCAGCTACCTGAAGGGTACTGGCTTCTTGGTCCATGAAACGGGTTACCTGTTGACCGCCGGTCACCTTGTCCGAGATGCGCGTCAAGTCATTGTCGATTGCCAGACCGATACCTTACCGCGTCTGCGCGCCAAGGTGGTGAAGTATTGGCCGGAGTTCGACTTGGCCCTCTTGCAGATCAACGACGAGCGGTTTAGCCCCGTCCCAGGTCGGATTCCCTACGGCTTCTCCAGCCGCGAACCCCGCTTGGGTGAGGCGATTTATACGCTCGGCTTTCCCAAGTCAGGTCTGGTCTACAGTGAGGGCAGCCTGAGCTCTCTCACGGGCTTCGAGAACGATACGGTTGCCTTACAAACCTCCATTCCCGCCAACCCCGGGAACAGCGGCGGCCCGTTGTTCAACGAGCGTGGCCAAGTGGTCGGTATGCTTTCGGGGAAAAGCCGAACGGCTGAAGCGTCGTCTTATGCCATCAACGGGCGCTTCATTCTGGCCGAAATTGCCAGCTATGTGGCTGAGAATGACAGCTTGCCACTGACCGTACTCACAACTTCTCGCAGCCTACCAGGCCGCGCAGTAGACCAAATCGAAAAAATTCGCCCCTACATCTACCAGATCACCGCGTTGAATTAATTCTATCTTAGGGTTTCCTTGGCTCCGTATGGGTGCCTTGACTACGCCTGATCCCCCCGATAGACAACGCAACTGGTGGTCGTGTACCTGCTTTTTATCCTGGGTTTCGTCTTCCTAATTAAAGGGGCGGACCTGCTGGTCGTCGGGGCTTCTTCCATCGCCAAACGCATGCGCGTTTCCAGCTTGGTGGTGGGCCTGACCATTGTTTCGTTCGGTACCTCGATGCCCGAGTTGATTGTCAACCTGACCGCCGGCTTGAAAGGCCAACCGGAAATTGCCATCGGAAACATCCTGGGCAGCAACGTGGCCAACATCCTTCTGGTGCTCGGAGCCTCTGCCCTCGTAGCGCGACTTCCGGTAAAGACCAATACGATCCTAACCGAGATTCCCTTCTCACTTACCGCCGCTCTGTTGGTGGGCTTTCTGGCCAATGCATCAATCACTTCGTTTTATGACGATGATCCCAAACCCGATCATTTGATGCTGAGCCGGGCCGACGGAATTGTCCTTCTTGTCTTCTTCTTCCTGTTCATGGCCTACATCTTCGCCTTCGCGCGAAAGAACCGAGATGAGAACATCGACGTGCCACCCGAAGAAGATGCGGAACCGATCAAAGTGCTGCCCAACTGGCGCTCGTGGCTCTACATTGGGATCGGGATCGTTGCGCTCGCCTCGGGCGGCCAGTGGGTCGTAGGCGGCGCGGTGAAGCTAGCCGAGACCTTTGGGATGAGCCAGTCGTTCGTGGGCCTGACAATCGTCGCCATTGGCACTTCGCTGCCCGAGCTTGTTACCAGTATGGTGGCTGCCTACAAGCGTCAAACCGACATCGCGGTGGGCAACGTGGTGGGCTCGAACATCTTCAACATCCTGTGGATTTTGGGCCTTGGGTCGGTGGTCAGCCCCATGCCCTTTGACCACCTCTCGAACTTTGACATCCTGATGATCATCTTCTCGAGCACGCTTCTCTTGCTCGCCATGACCGTCGGCCGCCGCCGCGAGATCAACTGGGTGGGCGGGGTGTTTTTCTTGCTTTGCTACTTTGGGTACATCACCTATTTGGTCAGCCGCGGCTAGCCACGGAAAGTGACACCTGGAAGGGTTTCTTGGATTTTCGTTAGATTTCTAGCCATGCGATTCGCCTACCTTCTTTTTTGTACTGCCCTTTTGGTGGGTAGTGTTGGCTGCTCAAACGAGTTTGATAAGGCCATGAAGAAGCGTGCCAAGGCCAAGAAGACCCACGTACGCAACAAAAGTGCCTTACACGGAAAAGTCCACCATTAGGGCGGACTTCTCGCGGGTTTTCGTTGCACGCCCCAAGGGGCGCACACCATCAATTTCTAGTAGCTAGACCTGCGGCTTCGCGCGGCTTCCGATGAAGCCGTAGAAGGCGATAAATAGATAACAGACAATCGGCAACAAAAAGGTCAACTGGATGCCAATAATGTCCGCCATCTTACCAAAAAGCAACGGAATCACCGCACCTCCAGCGATCATCATCACCAACAGCGAGGAACCCTGGCCAGTATAGCGTCCGAGGTTTTTGATTGCCAGAGTGAAGATTGTCGGGAACATGATCGAATTGAAGAGCCCGATCGAGAGAACCGACCACATCGAGGTATACCCAGTGGTCATGACCGTGATTAACAGCAGTATAACCACGGAGAGAGACATCAGTCCGAGTGTTTGACGCGGGCGACCCACTCCCAGAATGAACACCAAATAGTTAACCGCCAAAAAGACCAAACAGAAAATCGCAATGGTGCTATCACCAGTCACCGCAAAGATGACACCGAACGCAGTCAACGACAGAAGAGCCATGAGACCATACTGCTTGGTTTTCGATTGGAAGTGAGCAAGCGAGATGGCACCAATGAATCTACCCACAAGCATGGAGCCCCAGTAGAAGGACAAAAAATACCCGGCCTCTTCTTTGACCACGTCCATGGCAGCCTTCTCGGAGCCATGCTGACTGATAAGAGCCTGTAGATCAATAGCCGTAGGCCCATTGATTTCAGGGAGGATTAAAAAGTCTACAAGTATTGAACCGATAGCAACCTCGCCACCTACATACATGAAAATGGCTACCGCACCAAGCACTAGGTGTCGATACTTCAAAACGCCCAATCCTTTAGGAATCTCGGCTCCATCCTCTTGCAACTTTGGCAATTTGGACATCGCGATCAGCACGAACAGCAATAAGAAAAGTGCTCCAAAAATCAGATAAGGCATACGGATTTCATCCTCTCCTTTAAAGAAGCGGAAGATCAAGAAGGCCCCGATGATGGGCGCGGTGGTTGTGCCTACAGAGTTAAAAGCCTGCGCTAGATTCAAGCGCGAAGAGGATGCTTCGGGCCGCCCTAGGTTGGCCACATAAGGGTTGGCCGTGAATTGAAGTACCGAGAAACCCAACGCCAGCAGAAACAGTGCAGCCAGGTAGAAAGTGTAACTATCGACAACCGATGCGGGATAGAACATGAAACACCCGATCGCCGAGAGGGCTAGCCCTCCGAGCATCGCTTTCTTGTACCCGACTTTGACAATTGGATCACCTGAAGATACCGAGAGCAGGTAATAGGCCAAACCACCAACGAAATACCCAAAAAAGAAGAAAAGCTGAACAAACATCCCCTCGTAGTGAGAGAGGTTAAAATGCCCTTTCAAATAGGGGATTAAGAGGTCATTCATGCATGTGGAGAATCCCCACATGAAAAACAACGCAGTCAAAAGCGACAGAGCGCCTGTGTAATTGGTCTTCCCACCAGGCAATTGCCCGGCAGAAGAACTTGAAGAAGGAATACCAGCCATGGAAAGTCGTAGTTCGTGCCGAGACGGCAAACGAGGCCTTAAAGCTCGCAGTTTTCCGGCGAAGCGCAAAACCCTAAGTTGCCGGGAAGAGGACTTGGCATCGAATGTGTAGTTTTGGCGCTCATGCCAACACAAGACGAGTCCGACTGGTCCTTGCTGATTACCCCACGGGGAAAGCTACTTACCCTGAATCTGCGCCAAACGTGGCGACAGCGGGATCTGGTTCGCATGTTCGTGCGCCGAGACATCGTCCAGCAGTACAAACAGACGATCTTGGGGCCGCTTTGGTTTTTGATTCAGCCCCTGCTGACCACCGGGCTGTTCATCCTGGTTTTCAATCGCGTCGCGAAGCTCCCTACTGATGGGGTACCTCCCATTCTCTTCTACATGAGTGGGACGGTTTTTTGGGCCTACTTCGCCGAATCGCTGACCAGCATTTCGGGCACCTTCATCTCAAACAGCAAGATGTTTGAGAAAGTCTACTTCCCGCGGGTCATCGTTCCGATCTCAGCGGTCATCAGTGGGCTTCTGAAGCTGCTCATTCAAATGGGGCTATTCCTTGGCTTTTACACCTACCTCTACTCGGATGGAAAAGTGGGCATCCTACCGAACTACTACCTGCTCTTGCTGCCCGCACTCATCCTCACCATGGCCTTGCTTTCGATGGGCATGGGCATGATCATCGCTTCGGTCACCATCAAATACCGCGATCTTCGGTATGCCTTACCCCTGCTGGTTCAATTGATGATGATGGCCAGTCCGGTGATCTACCCCGCCTCACTCATCTCCGAGGACCGCCGCTGGATTCTTTCGATAAACCCCATGACCGGAGTACTCGAAACGGCTCGCCACGCCTTTTTTGGCTCCGGTCACATGGACTGGCCTGCGCTGATCTACAGCTTTGCCTTTGCGACCGTCATCTTCATTTTTGGTCTTTTGACCCTCAACCGCACGGAGCGACGCTTCCTCGACGTCATTTAGCGAACGCCATGAGCCGCCCCGTTATTCAAATCGAAAACCTTGGCAAGCGCTATCGCTTGGGAGTCATTGGGACGGGCACCCTAAGCCACGACCTGAACCGGTGGTTGGCCAAGGTGCGCGGCAAGGAGGACCCCATGAGCCAGGTGAAAACCTTGGGCCGAAAAAAGGTGCCAGCAACCGGCGAGGACGTCTGGTCGCTCCGCAACCTGAGCCTGGAGGTGCCCGAAGGTGCGGTTATGGGTGTCATTGGCCGAAACGGAGCAGGGAAGTCGACTTTGCTGAAGATTCTCTCCCGAGTCACTGCACCCACCGAAGGTATAGCCCGCATCCGTGGGCGACTGGCCAGTTTGCTTGAGGTAGGCACTGGTTTCCACCCCGAGTTGACTGGTCGGGAGAACATCTTTTTGGGCGGTGCCATTTTGGGCATGACTCGTCGGGAAATCCGAGATCGTTTCGACGAAATTGTTGCATTCTCCGGGATCGAATTGTACGTCGATACACCGGTTAAACGCTACTCATCGGGGATGTACGTGCGGCTGGCCTTCGCGGTGGCCACACACTTAGAGGCCGACATCCTACTCATCGACGAGGTCTTGGCAGTGGGTGATGCCGAGTTCCAGCGTAAGTGCCTGAGCAAAATGCGCGACCTCTCGAACAACCAAGGCAGGACTGTTCTCTTTGTTAGCCATGATATGGGTGCCATCGGGACACTTTGTGACCAAACGCTGGTGCTCGGTGAGGGACGGAAGGTTTTTTTGGGCGATACGGAGTCGGCACTAAAGGTCTATGGCAAACAACTGACCCTGAAAAGCAACCTGGAGATGGAGGTGAACGAGCAAATGGAGGCACAGGTCCTCTTTTTGCAACTTCTTAATGCCAACCTGGAACCCAATGCCGCCTTTACTCATCTGGAAGCTTTCTGCTTGGAAGCCGATGTGCTCATACGTCGTAAAATGGATGGCATGCGACTGAGTGTTCTGCTCGAAAATCAACGCTTAGTCCGAGTCGCAAGCCTTCATTTGCCTCTCGACCAACTTGCGCCTGGCCGGCACAAGCTCCACCTATGGGTGGCTGGCGGGCAGCTCGTTCCTGGTCCGTACGTGATCAAGGCGTTGGTGCAGTCCCCTGGGCTGGGCTGGATCTCTGGAATGACCGACCCCATTGGCCTGGAGGTCTCTCAAATCGGCTGGCCCGAGAATGATTTGACCAGTCCCGATCATGGGAGTGTCGTTCGGCTCCAGACCAGCTGGGAACTAGTCAACTGATCCGTCCCTTTGTCACATAAACGAAAAAAAACCGCTAAAAGCGGTTTTTTTCTTGCCTGATCTTGGCGACCAAGCCTTGCAGAGAGAGAGGGATTCGAACCCCCGGTACCAGTGAAGGTACTTCTGATTTCGAATCAGACCCGTTCGACCACTCCGGCATCTCTCTGTGGAGCGGGCGACAAAAGTAAGAAAAGGGAAGGACTTCGCCAGCCAGTTTTGCCTACTCCTCGCTACTCTTTTACCACTTGCTCGACCCAGCGTTCGCTGCCGTTGTCGATTTCCACCAAGTAGATTCCCGAAGGGAGATCGGCGGCAAATTTTTGGCTGGCACCCGGGGCCAGTGTCACCTTCTCGCGAACCTGACCGGTGAGGTCGTAAAGACTGACATGTAAGGGTATGTCCCGTTGGTTCTTCACCAATACTTGCCCACGGAACGGACTGCGCGAAACAGTATAAGCAGACGCCGCGCGAATGACTTCTCGGCGTTCGATATGAGCGATCGCTCGCCCATGCTCAATGCCATCCAAGTCCACTTGAATCAACCGGTAATACGTGATGCCCGTGTGAGTCCATGCATCCAAGTGTCGGTAACGAACCGTTTCCGCGCTGGGGGTTCCATCAATTTCTGCAATGGTCTGAAAAGTCATGCCATCCTCCGAACGTTGGAGTAAAAAATGTGACGTGGTGGTACCGCGCAACGTACGCCAAGTCAGTTCCACCCCCGTATTCAAAGTAGCCGCCTGAAAGTCAACCAACTGGGGAACGCGCGAAAGGCGCGAGCTGTCATCGGCAATTTCAGCACCCGCCACCGGATCGCCCAGACTTGCGCCAGCCATGCCACCAAATCCCATCAGCAGCGAGAGGATCAACAGCAACGGCCCCCCAAACGGGAGTCGGCTTCGACGGGGGGCGGAAAATAAACGGAGCAGACGCATCCTGTTCGAAGATACGATTTTTCGGTGTTCAGGTTGACCTTTCTTCTTATTCGCTGAGCAAATCTCCGGCCAACCGGTGAAGCAATGCCTCCGATCGTTGCAAATCAACCTGCAACCGTTGGAAGTCACGGCGCGCTTGGGCGTAGCGAAGCTGGGCCTCGCGCAACTCCAGCGAGCTGAGTGCCCCCACCGCATAAAGATCTTTGCTTAAGTCAAGATTCTCCTGCGCCGTGCCGAGCCGGTGTTCAGCAAACGCATACCTCTCACCGCGTTCGCGGTAGGCTGTATAGGCCTGAGCGAAATCACGCTCCAAACTCAGCATCAATTCCTGATAGCCAAGCTCTTGCTGTTGATGAGCCAAATCGGCCTGTCTGCGCGAGATGTGCTCCCGAAAGCCCGAAAACAAATCCCAACGCAGACCCACTCCAATGGTCCAGGTGCCCGTTTGGCTGCGTTGAATGAAGCTCGCATCGTTCGCGCTGGTCGAAAAGCCATAGCTCCCTTGCACAAAAATCTCCGGCCAGGCCGCCGCACGAAACACTTCATAGTCCAACCGGGCCACTTGCTTTTGGCTCGCCGATTGGCGGAGCAGAATGTTGTGTCGGTGCATCCGATCGGCCATCTGGACCGAGTCCAGCGGCTCAAACGCAGGCTGAGTGGTGGCCAGCACGTACTCGGTCGAAATCGAATCGGCCATTAAAAAGTTAAGTCCCTGCAGCGCTTGACGATAAGAGGTCCGCGCCTGCAGCAGTGCCGCACTATCGGCCTCTAGGTCCACTTGCGCATCCAGCAATTCAATGCGCCGCGCCGCGCCGCGCTCATACCGCAACCGAATCCGCTCGAAGCGGTCGGTACTCAGTGCCAATTGATCGGACAACAACGCAAGCTCCTGTTGCCACACCACAGCGTCGAGGTAGGCGGTGATGGTCAGCATGACGGCACCCTCCACCTCAACGCGCTCGCTCAAGGTGACTAGCACCTCCCGTTCAGCCAATCGGGCTTTCACCTTGAACATCCCGCCACCATCGAAGAGAATCTGTTCCGCGTTGAAGCTGATGTCCAAGTTGTCAGAGCCTACCCCCCGGGCATTGATGTTGTCGACCCCCGGCGAGCGGAAACTTTGAAACGTGTTGCTGCTCGAAACGGTTTGGCGGGCCGTCAAGTTGACAGTGGGCAGCATGCCCGCGTTACCCGGCTGGTTGGCCACCTTTGCACTCTCGACGGCCAGGCCGGCTGATTGAATGCCATAGTTGCGTTCCAAGGTTCGGCCAATCGCTGCCTCGAGGGTCAAGGAATCCTGACCCCGAAGGGGAGAATGCCCCATGAGGAGCAGGAATCCAAGGCTGATAATAAGGCGCATGACCGAAGAACGATTCATCAGACGAATCGTTCAGCGGCTGAAGGTACTAACTCAAAAAGTCAAGTGCTCGCACCCTGACTGGCTTTACTTGGTGGCATTTCGATCGCATCTTCCGCTCTTGGCCACCCATCAGGGCACCTTCGGATTGTGAGCCAGTCATGGATACAGACCACTGCATGGCAATTTCACGAGGCCATTCCGGGTTATCTACTGCACCACGGCTTGAATAAGCTACGCGAACTAGTCTCCGTTAATCATCACTCGGCGGCGATGCAAGACCCCTGCGGAGCGCAGTTCCAATAGGTAGAGCCCTGCGGCCAACGAAGGAAGCGCAATGGTAGTTTGCGCGCCGAGGAGCGAACCTTCTTTCCAGACCTGTCCGGCGTAATCCATCAAACGATAACTCCCATTAAGGCCCTCCCCCAACCAAACGGTTAAACTTGTAGAGGCTGGATTTGGCCCAATGGCCCAGGGGATTGAGGTTTCGGGCTGTTGCAATGTGCTGGGATCCATCCAGCGCGAACGAGAACTGCTGGTCGGAATGAACCCATTGATGAGGCCTTCCGTCTGCTCGATGAGCAGGATGGGAAAGGCCCAATCGTCCAAGTACCAGGTGTATTGGTCGATCACCAAATCGTCGACCCGGTAGCTGAGTCCACCCAGGATACTGGTCGAGTCGTGGACCACCAACCGACGGTGAATGCGCAGTGCCGAATGGCTTGACCCGTCGGGCAGGATCAAGGTTCCCTCCCCATCGGCTTCCACACAAAGCGTACCCTTGCGATAGGTATGGTCGTCGGTGCCGTGCTGACTTCTGGTTGTGATGCGAGGGAAGTAGTCAGTTGCGTCCGAGTAAGCAACCAGCGAATCACAAAACGAGTCGCCGTAGACAAAGGGGAAAGCCAGCCACTTGGCGGGTTTCGAGTACACGTCCCAGCGATCCGAGAACGGCTTCAGTTCGACCTGCAAGCGCAGGGTGTCCGAATCGATTGTCCAGAAGCGTTCGGTCGACTCGAAGGGGTTGGCGGTCCAATAGGTTGCGCTCGGCGCAAAGTTGTAGATCGAATAGGGCGACTCGCCCGGCTGGTCGGCAGTCCAAACATCACCCACACCGGTGGGTTCGTGTAGGTCGAAATCCCACGTAGCACCAACGCCCACAGCGCCGGTATCGGCAAGTGGAATACCCATCCGTAGCAAGACGATGGTGCTGCCTGCGGTCGGCAGATCCGCTCGGTCGATGCTCACCTGAGCACAGAGCGGCAGCCAGACCGACCAGATCGGAATAGCCAGGAAAATGCGCCGAAACAGGTTCATTTATTGCATTATACAAATAATTTGATGTAATTACTGGCTGAATGAGTTGATTTCTTTCTTGGCTTAACCCAATCCTGCCTGTGGCCAATTTTCTACGCTCTCTCGCTCTACTTCTTTTCCTCTCTGCCCCAACCGCGCTACTCGCAACCCACTACCAGGGGGGCGAATTGCTCTATGAATGCTTGGGGGGAAACCAATACCGGGTCACACTGCGCCTGTATCGCGACTGTGCAGGGGTGGATTTTGGGTCGAGCATCCAGGTAAATTTTGCGTCAACCAGCTGTGGCCAGAATTTCAACCAGTCGTTGCCACTTACCGGCAGCTCAGAGGTTTCGCAACTCTGCGCCTCCGATCTGGCCAACAGCACCTGCAACGGCGGTGCATTACCAGGTACCGAACAATACATCTACCAAGGGATTGTCACACTGCCAGCCGTGTGCCCGGACTGGCTCGCGAGCGTGACACTTTCGAATCGAAACAACGCGATCACCAACTTGGTCGCTCCCGGCAACAACCAACTCTACATTGAAGCGGAGATCGACAACTCCGGGAGCCTTTGCAACAACTCCCCCAGCTTCACCTCGCTGCCCGTTCCTTACATCTGTAACGGCGAGGTCTTCAATTTCAACCACGGAGCGGTGGATGCGGACGGCGATTCTTTGGTCTACACGCTGATCCAACCTCGGACAGGCGGGGGCACACCGATCGGTTATAACCCCGGCTTTACGCCTGGCTACCCCATTGTGACTGCCTCGAGCACCTTCCCCTTCAACACCGAAACGGGGGCCTTCTCGTTCACGCCCGCAGGGGTGCAAATCTCCGCAGTCGCGGTTCGGGTCGATGAATACCGCGGCGGCGTAAAAGTGGGCTCGGTGATGCGCGACATTCAAATGGTCGTGCTCTCTTGCTCGAACGGCAGCCCGACCAACGTCGGGGGAATTTCCAACATCGTGGGAACCGGGGTCTCCACCGATAGCCTAAGCATTGAGCTTTGCCCCGGCGAATTGGTCAATTTCGACCTGATCGCCAGCGATCCGGATGGCGCGGACATCCTCACGATGACCAGCAACCTGGCGGCCTCAATACCTGGTGCCACGTTCAACACCGCGGGGACCAACCCAGTCACCGGCTCCTTCTCGTGGACACCAACGGGTGCCGATGTGGGGCTGCGCAGCTTTACGGTCACGGTGGCCGATGATGCGTGCCCTTCACCTGGCCAGCAGATTTTCACTGTCAACATCCGGGTACTGCAAGGCACCTCGGCGGGGCCGGACCTGACCTATTGCATCACTGGCGGCGGTGCGCAGTTGCAAGCCACCGGAGGCAGTAGTTTCACCTGGACCCCTGCCACAGGCCTTTCCTGTACCAGTTGTCCGAACCCCATCGCTACCCCCGCTTCGGCCCAGCAGTACATCGTGACCAGCAACCTGAGTGGGACCTGCAAGAACCAGGATACACTCGTCGTAACGCCCATTGCTGGTACCAAACCGACCACCTCGGCCATCAGTGGCGATACCCCACTATGCCCCAACAGCACGGGTACCTATTCGGTCTCGCTTACGGCAGGCTCTTCGTACCAATGGATTCTCAATGCGCCTTCTCCAGCGGCCATCGCAAGTGCCCAAGGCAGCAACACCATCGATGTAAGTTGGGCGGAGGACGATGGAACGATCAGCGTGGTTGAAACTAACGCAACGGGTTGTTTTGGCGACACCATCGAGTTTCCAGTCGTCATACAAGGGCCCCCAACTGGGCCCATATCAGGCGCGGACTATCATTGCAAAAACGGCCTGGCCGATGGAAACTTCACCAACTACTCCACCACAGGTCCGCCAAGTGTTAGCTTTCCGTGGAATAACCCACCACCACTTGGCGGGGGGGCTTCTTTCTATGAATGGGAAATATCCTTTGGGGGTGCTGCTTTTAATGATGCTTCGGCGGTAACACGTGGTGAGAAAACCCAAGGGGTCACCTTCAACAACTATCAAGGCCCAGTCATCCTTCGTGTACGGGAGGTTGATGATGCAGGCTGTGTGCACGAATGGTCGAATTTGGAGATTGATGTCGCTGTACGGCCCGGGGCACCGACCCTCACGGGACCCAACCAAGTGTGCTCGGACGATACGGTGACCTTCAACGTAACGAGCGGCGGCGACGACTTCATTTGGGACTTTGGCATCCCCGGTTCAGGGATCGAGATTCTCTCAGGCGACAGTTCGAATGCAGTCACAGTGAAATGGGGCAGCTCGAACTATTGCGTTCGGGTCACGGCGGGGGTTCCGGTCTGCCCGAGTTTCTCGCAAGGTCAGATCTGCAATGTCTCGATCAATGAAGTGGTGCTTGGAGCCCTGCGTTTGAACCCCAGCACGCTACCTGCCTGCGGAACCAACTTTCAGGTCTTTCAGGATGTCTGTACAAATTGTCAATCGGGCACCTATCAATGGATTGTGCCTACGGGGATGCAGCAAGTATCTGGTGGTGGGAGTTCTTCAAGTAATGTCACCGTGCGCCAAGTCCTGCCGGATTGTTACGGCGGGGAACTGTGTTTTTCTGCGGCCAGTGCCGCGGGTTGTCGCGACACGGTTTGCACCACCATCCCTGGGATCGCACTGCCTGTGGAGTGGGTTGGCTTCTCTGTGGGGCCGGGGTCGGCCCCAGGTACAGCACTGGTGGAATGGCATACTGGACTGGAAGAGAACAATTCACATTTTTTGATCGAACGCAGTTTGGATGGGGCAAACTTCGAAGTCGTTGGGCAAGTGCCATCTGCTGGTGTGGGAGCAAACAGTTATGCCTGGACCGATGCGCAAGCACCCGACGGGTTGGCCTACTATCGCATTCGTCAAGTCGACTGGGATGGAGCCAGTGGCACATCCCCGATGCGGATCTGGCAACAGGGCACCGGCGAAACGGTTTCGCTGTTTCTGGTCGACGGCGGCCAGAATCTACAACTCACCGGGCTAGGCGACCGCCCAACTGGCTATCGATATCAAGTTTTCGATGTTCAAGGCCGATTGATTCACTCGGGCCAGATCAGCGAGAATGCTCAGGTTAGTACCCGAGACCTGCCTTCGCAACGATACCTTCTGTCAATCCAGTCGGGCAATGTTCGGGTCGTGCGATCCTGGTGGCAGCCCTAAATCCTAAGGCAAGCATCCACATCCGCTCGTTCTACCAAACAAATGCCCCTCACCGATTACCGATGAGGGGCTTTTCGTTGTCTTTCGACTTCTGTAGCGGGGACAGGACTCGAACCTGTGACCTTCGGGTTATGAGCCCGACGAGCT
>CAYGKP010000049.1:0-14236 GCA_964350605.1 uncultured Cytophagales bacterium | reverse complement strand
AGATAGCGACGTACTTGGAAAACGTGAACTGCGCCTCAGCCTAAAACCCCAGGCCTACTACCGCGGATTGGACGAGGGCGACATCCTGACTCAAATCCGCCAAGCCTTTTTCGGTTTGGAGGCCCAACGCATCCAAGTGGGGCAAGACGAGGTGCGCGTCTGGGTGCGCTACCCACCCGAGGACCGACAGTTCATCTCCGACCTGATGCAGATGCGCGTCGAGTCGCCGACTGGGAACAGCTATCCGCTGTCCGAAATGGTGGACTATCAAATGGCCCGGGGCGTGGTGAGCATCAAGCACTACAACGGCATGCGCGAGATTTTGGTGGAAGGCTCCTTGGCCAATAGTGCTGAACCGCTCGGCCCGGTCATCAGCTTCGTGGAAGGCGAGCTGTTGCCCCCCATTCTGGCCCGCTATCCGTCGGTTCGCATCGTGCCCAGTGGACAGCAACGCCAGAACGAAAAGTTCTTCAGTTCCATCATCGGCCCTACTCCTTTACTGATTCTACTAGGCATGTGGCTACTCATTTCCTTGCCATTTGGTTCGTTCGTTCAAGGCCGGATGGTCATGCGGATGATTTGGTTGGGCATCGCAGGTGCCTTTTTAGGCCACTGGTTGGAAGGCAAAAACGTTGTCATCATGAGTTACTTCGGCATGATTGCAGTGGCGGGTGTGGTCATCAACGATGCGGTGGTCTTCATGGACCGCTACAATCAGTTGCTCCGCGAAGGCATGACCTGTCGAGAGGCTGCGGTGCAAACAGGCATTGACCGCTTCCGAGCCATCATCCTAACCTCGATCACTACTGTAGTGGGCCTCTACCCCATCATCTTCGAGACCAGCCGCCAGGCCCAATTCCTAATCCCCATGGCCATCGCGGTTGCCTACGGCGTACTCTTTGGGACCATCTTCATTTTGCTGATCCTGCCCTCTTACCTTCTTGTGACCTCCGACATGCGGCGACTCCTCTACCGTTTCTGGACCGGGCGCAAATCCACCGCCGAGGAACTGGAGCCCGTGCTACGGGCCCGCACCAAGCGTCAACTGCTCGACGAGGAGCACAACCAGTAGTACCGGGGAGAAGCGTAAACAGGTGCGATCGGGCTCGCGAAGCGCACCCGATCGCACCCTAACCGTCACCAGTCGGCAATTTGTTCTCGTGCAAACTCCAAATTTTTTACCCTGGAACGGGTCACTCCAAAAGAGAAAGGCCAGCAATACGCTGGCCTTTCTCTCTATGTCCTTACCGAAGGTATCTGTTATCGAATCAGTGTGACTGAGCCATCGCGGAAGAACGGTCCGCGGAACTCCTCGGAGTCTCCCTCGTAGTGAAGCGTCCAGGGATACACGCCAATCGGCATGTCCTCCCCTTTGTAGGTGCCGTCCCACGCAATCTTAGCCAGTTCGCTTTCCACAATGTTGCCTTCGGTGTCCAACACGTTGGCGGTATTCGCATCCACTTCGATGTAGTAGATGATCTCACCCCAACGGTTGAAAATCGTGAAGCGGAAGTAGCGAATGTTTTTCGCATACAGTTGGAAGACGATGTCTTCATCGAAAGGCGCGTTGGTTACCGGTGTAAAGGCAGTGGGCACAAAGAAGCTCGGCACACACACGTTTCGCACCAGGATCGAGTCCCGGGTCTCGCAAGCAAAGTCATTGAATAGCGAGAAGGGGAAATACCGCGCATCGGTCTGGCCTTGGAAATAGGTCACAAAATCAACAACCACTGTTTGGCTCGCTGAAGGTGCAATCAGTGGCCCCGAATCCCAGGCGTAGCTGGTCGCTGGCCCCGCATCAAGAATCGCATCGCCTTCCTCCAAGCACAGCTTGACTACGTCCTCGTTCACTGGAACTGGCAGCGGCCAGAAGCGGATGCTTGCCGTGTCACGGCCTTCACACTCTCCAATGGTATAGGTCGCGATGTACTCAATGGTCTGCGTGGTGTCCAAGTGGTTAGCGATCACCGTCTGGTTAGTCGAGATGAGCGACCCGGTACGGAACCAGGCATAGGCACCCGTCAGGGTATCGTCGCCCAAAGCCAACATGTTCACAGGACGTCCGTCCAAGGTCAGCACGGTACCAAAGCAAACCGAGTCATCCACCAACTGAATGTCCGGCTCGGGAATCACGTTGACAAACACCGTATCGTCAGTGAAGCAACCCAGGCCACTGTTCAGCTCGGTCACGCGAGCCACAAAGACCGTGTCCTCTTCCACCGCTGGCCCCGGAATCGCGGTTAGCGGACCAGGCACGGTGAAGGTGTTGCTTGTCGCCCCGCCGATGTCCGCCCCATTGGTCCGCCATTGGTAGCTCACAAAGCCGAGCAAGGTCGTTGAGATGTCAAGGCTCGTCGCGCCTTCACAAACCACTTTGTCAGGGCTGACCACAATGGGCAACGGAATCACATCAGTCGAATCAAGCACGGTACAACGATCGAAAGTGTACTCCATCACGTGCAGCCCAGCCCTTTTGACCAGCAGGGTGTCCGCGTTGCTCTGCTGGAGGTCCACCCCGTCGCGGTACCAGGTGAAGGTCCCGATGCTGTCCACACCTGGAGTCAACGTGATGCCCGCATCAAGCACCAAGTCGGTGGCGTAACATGCTTGGTCTGGCAAGCCTGGAACTGGCGGTGTGATGGCAGCCACTTGAACGGTGTCATAGTTCACACATCCGTCCACGTCAGTCACCTCCAGCACATAGCTGGTGTCGGTATTGATGGTCACCGTGAGGGTGCGCTCAGTGGCTAACAAGATCGGCAGGGCCTCGTTGGTGTACCAAGCGAAGCTGACGTTGGCAGTCGGCTCAGCCACCAGGTCGGTGCTCGTGCCTGCGCAAACCGTCACATCTCCCCCTCCGTCAGCCACAGGCAGCGGCTTGACGAGCAGCGAAATCGAATCGGTAACCGCATTACACAAGCCATTCCCAGTAGAGGTCAGGCGAATGGTAACGGTGCCATTGGTGATATCCGTTGAAGAAGGCTTGTAGTTCGCACCCAGGTCGAAGGCATTGGGGGTAAAGAGCCCGCCGGTTGTGGTACTCCACTCACCGCCCGTCGCATTGGTCACACTACCACTAAGGACAACGCCACTTACCACATCTACACAGTTGGCTGGACCCGCACTTACAATCGGTTTGGGCACGATGGTCAGCTCAAGCGTATCACGCTCAATGTTACAGCCACGATACGGCGCGCTGCGCAGCACCAAATCAACCGTGCCCGCCGTCACATCAGCACTCGAAGGCGAATAGGTCGCCGTCAACGTGGTGTTGTTCGGCGAGAAGCCACCCGTCCCAAGTGTCCTCCAAATGCCAGTAGTCAAGGTGACACTGCCATTCAGCGAGATGTTCGGATTGTCGGCACAAACCGACTGCGGCGGCCCGGCTTCCACTTGAGGTGCCGCATAGAACCGGATGATCACTCTGTCGTTGACCGGGTTACAAGTGCCAAAGCCGGTAGTTGTTGTGAGGGTCAAGACGATGACACTATCGGTAACATCCTGCGGATCGACGACATACCGTGCATTCAAATCGGTGTCGACAACGAAGGAGCCATTGCCCGAAGTGGTCCAAACCGCACCCGATGCGAAGAAGATTTCCCCGCCCAGGAAGATGGTGTCTTGGTTCGAGCACACCTCTTGATCCAGCCCGGCATTGACAATCGGCTTCGGATTGATCACAATGAGCTTAAAGGTGTCGACCGGCTGGCAACTTCCTTGCTCAGTCGTGATTAGGCTCAGGCCGACAGTACCCGCCACTGTGTCATCGGGTTGGATGAAGTAATCGGTCGTCGTGACGTTCGTAACAAAGCTCGAAGGTGCGAAGTAGCCAGCACCAGTGGTACTCCACTGAGATACACTGGCTTCTGTCATGGTCGCAGCCAGATTCACACTGACTTGGTCGGCGCAAACTGTGTCGTTCGGTCCGGGATCAAGCGTCGGCAGCGGCGTGAAATAAATCACCATCGTGTCCTGATCGGCAGTACAGAGCGGTCCGTTGCCCGTTGTGGTCAATACAATAATGATCGAGTCCAGCGAGCGATCAGCCGTCGAAGGGCGATAGAACACATCCAACTGCGTGGTATCTGGGAAGAAGGAGCCAGTCCCGTTCGGCGTGCTCCAGTTGGCACCCGTGGCGACAAACACTTGGCCGTGTAGCTCGGCTTCCGCAATGTCACGGCAGAGGAACTGGTCGAACCCAGCGTTCACAATCGCAGCAGGTGCTGGCGTGATGCGAAGCACCATGTTATCGGTTCTAGCCGAACAGATGGGGTGCCCATTGTTGGTCAGCGTCAACACCACGCCTCCATTGGCAATGTCGGTGGCCGATGGCGTGTACGTTGGTGCCACTACCACATCACTACTAAAGCCCGGGTGACCGCTGGAACTGGTCCACAGAAGCGACCCAAAGGCATTGGCCGTGTCGCCCGAAAGGGTTGTGAAGTTGCCCAGCGTACCACAAATGGTGTCGTTCGGCCCAGCGTCCACCACCGGTCGCGGCACAATCACATAGGTGATGTCCGCCGTATCCGCCGAGCAGAGTCCGTTGTCCTCGCTAATGAGGCGCAATTGCACACTACCTGCTGCCGTGTCGACCGCAGTGACATTGTACAAGGCATCCAGTTGCGTCGAGTTTGGTGCGAAGGTCCCAGTACCCGAAAGGATGGACCAACGCCCCCCGCCTGCACTGCTGATCACGCCATTGAGTTGAATCTGGGGCTCGTCCGAACAAATCGAGTCCGGCGTTACACCCACATCAGTTACAACAACAGGCTGAACAGCGATTTTCACGCTATCGAGCACTGTGTTACACAGGTCGAGTGTCGCAGTCAAGAACAGGGTAACCGTATCTGTCGTCTGATCCGTGGCCCCCAGAATGTAGCGATCGGTAAGCAACGGAGAGGTGGCGCCAGCCGTGCTTTCGAACGTGCCATCCCCGTTGGTGGACCAGGTGCCAACCGGTGGGCTGACCGAGCCTGTCAACTTACCGTTCAGCTGAACCGTGTCGCTCGCACAAAGCGATTGGGTCAAGCCCGCATCAATCGTCGGAACTTCGTTGAAGTAAATGACTTTGGTGTCAAGTGCCTGGCCACAGAAGGCATTCACATCCTTGGTTCGAAGCGTGAGGGTCACCATCGAATCGGCCAAGTCGTTTGTCGACGGCACATAGAAGGTCGTGCCGCCACTGCCCACCTCGCTGGAATCGAGCGAGAAGGTGCCCGACCCGCTGGTTGTCCAATAGGCAGTGCCACCACTTAGATTTGTGAGTGTTGTCTGCTGCAATGGCACTTGCGCGATGTCGCCACACACGGTGGTATCCACGCCAGCTGAAACAATCGGTCCATCGAGAATGTGAATGTCGATGGTATCCGCATTGAAGTTACAAGCACCCGAGCCACCCGGTTGACGCAACCGAAGCTGAATGTCACGGGTGGTCGAGTCGGTCGGACCTGGAATGTAGACTGCGTTGAGTTGTGCAGAGGTATCTGCGCCCGTAGACAGGAAGACCCCATCACCAACCAAAACTTCCCAAATGCCAGCCGATCCAGAACCATTGAGTTGAATGGGCAAGTCAGTTAGGCAGACCGTATCCTCACGTAAGCCCGCATCCACCGATAGGACATTGTCGTCGAAGAACACCTTCATGGTATCAACGTTGAACCCGCAAGGCGAATCCCCAATGCCCGTGAAGATGAACAGCAGCGAATCACCCAGGGTATCGGCCATCGAAGGGGCATACTTAACGATCAGGCCATCGGCCGGATCGGGGTTAAAGACACCTGTTCCGTTATCAGTTTCCCAGAAACCGTCAATCACGTTCTCACCCGATCCGCTGAGGATCAAGCTGTCGATCTGGCGACAAACCGTTTGATCTGGTCCTGCATCGGCAATCGGTGCGGGCGTCAAGGTGATGGTCAGATTTTCACTTAACGTAGCGCAGGTGCTGCCGCTGGTTGTGAACCTAAGGGTCACACTACCATTTGCCGAGTCGGTCGACGTGATGGTATACTGCGGGCTCAGCGAAGTGGAATCACTAAAGAAGCCGGTTCCCGAACTGGTCCAGAGGCCGCCTACTCCACCAGTCACAGTGGCTTGCACCGCTGCCGCTTCGTTGTCGGCACAAAGCGACCCTGGGCCACTGACCGACAGGGTCGGAAGTGGATCGAAGAAGATCTCAACTGTATCGCGCGCTGGGCTACACTGGGTAATTCCCGTGGAGGTCAACACCAACTGGACCGAGCCAGCGGTTGTGTCGGTGGTATTGGGCACGTAGCTGGGTGACAGCGCAGAGGCCGAAGGGCTGAACGAGCCTCCGCCTCCAACACGCGACCACAGCGAACTGGTGGTATTGGTCCGTGATCCGGTAAGTGCTACTGATCCTGCATCCGAACAAACCGTTTGGTCATCGCCAGCCGAAACAGTTGGCACCGCGTCGAATCGAAGGACCATCGTGTCGCGCACTGGATTGCAGGTGCCGATCGCGCCATCGTCGGTCTCGAACCAAATCTGGAGGAATGGCAAACTCTTATCCGCCGTGCTCGGCGCGTAGTAGGCATCAATGCTATCAGCACTCGGCACAAACACACCAGTACCCGTTGTGAACCAAGTACCACCTGGGGCATTCAGAAGCGTCGTATTGAACGCGATGCTGTCGACATTCGCACAGACTGTCTGATCCGGCCCCACGCTGATGACTGGGATTGGGTTGATGGTCAGGACCATCTCGTCGAACTTCGATTTACAAATCCCGTTGTTCGTCGTTCGGGCCACGAAATTGACCGTGCGCACCGTCGTATCCAGCGCAGACACCGTGTAGACCGCATTGGGGTCAAGCGCACTCGATAGCCCACCCGTTCCCGATGTATTCCAAGTCATGCCACCAGCCACTGTAAAGGTACTGGCCAGGGTAATGGTCGGCTGGTCGGCGCAAATGGTTTGGTCAGGCCCAGCGTTGATCGTTGGTGCGGGGGTGATGATGAGCAAGAAGCTGTCAGATACTGCCGTACAAGGACCCGGGAAGGTTGTGAATTTCAGATAGACCGAGCCAGCCGTAGTATCAGCTAGCGAAGGCACGTAACTCGCGTTGATGGTGTCGGTCTGCACGTAGAAGCTACCCGTTCCCGACGTAGACCAAAAACCCAGTTGGCTTACCGGCAATACGGTTGCACTGACATCCAGGTAGGCACTGTCCGCACAAATGGTTTGGTCAGGCCCGACATCAACGGTCGGCTTATTGACCACGTTGATCTGCATGGTGTCGCGCACCACGCGGCAGAGTCCGTTGCCAGTCGAGCTGAGAACCAGTTGCACCGATCCAGCTACTGTATCGGCTGGCGAAAGGGTGTAGACCGCATTGAGCGATGCACTGTTGTCGAAACTTCCCGACCCGGTTGGGACGATGCTCCACTCGCCGCCCGTCGCGTTCTGAACCGAACCAAAGAGATTCACGTCCAGGTCGGTGGTACATACTGAGCGGTCGCCACCTGCGAAGACGGTTGGTGCAGGGTTGAAATAGATGATCTGTGTTGCGCTTTGGTCATTACAAACCGCATCCCCTACCGCCGTCAAGCGAACAGTGATGGCACTATCGAGGTAATCCTGAGCGTCAGGCTGATAGACAATCGGCAAGGTGTTCGCTGCCCCTGGCACGAAGGTGCCGTTGCCCGTCGTTGACCACAGGACGCTGGTGTTGTTGGCCGCTGAGCCAGTCAGGGTGATCATCGAAGTATCCGCACATACCGTCAGGTCGGCAGGGAGTGTCGCTGTGGGCAACGGCTGAATGACAATGCGAACCGTATCGCTTACCGCTTGGCAACCCGCGTTAACGTCGGTTGTGGCTACCAAATCAACGAAACCAGCGGTGGTATCCGCATCAGTAAAGAAGTAGTCAACCGTTGCCGTTGTATTGTTCGGCGAGAAAGTCCCACCCGTCGGCGAACTCCAAATCACGCCGCCGGCAACCGTCACAATCGCAGAGACTTGCACTGAGGGATCGTTGGCACAAACGATGTCGTCCAGCCCCGCATCGATCGTTGGACCCGTCAGGAAGGTAATGCGCGTGATGCTGGTTGCTTGACCGCAAAGGTCTTGTCCATCCACCGTCAAGGTTAGGTCTACGAAACCGGCAAGCACGTCCGCTGCATCGGGCAAATAGAAGGTTTCGGGTGCGCTCGTGTTATCAAACAAACCCGCACCACCCGACCATGTAGAGCCCGAGCCATTCACGGCACTGCCGACTAGGAAGACGGTATCAACATCCTCACAAAGTGATTGGTCGCCTCCTGCATCAGCAGTTGGGAACAACTCGAAGGTAAGGGTCGTCGTGTCGATGGCTGGATTACAACCCGTATCGAAGCTGCGCAGGATCAGGTTGATGGTCCCATCGGTCACATCGTCGTTTGTAAACGTGTAGGTGGGGTTGAGCGAGAATCGGTCATCAAAACTACCGTTGCCACCAGTCAACCACTCGACACTAGCCCCTGGGGCGGCTGTCGCACTGGCCAACACATGAGTACCCGCATCTTCACAAACGGTATCCGCAGGTCCAGCATTCGCGGTCGGCGAAGTCTTGATTTCCAGGTTAATGACATCGCTCGCCGAAGGACATGCACCGCTGGCGTTGGTTTGGAAGGTCAATGGAACCGTCGTGCCGATCTCGGTTACATCCGGCGTATACGTTGCGCTTTGCGTGGTACGGTTGGGCGCAAAGGTTCCCGCACCACCGATCCACTGACCCGGCGAACCAACAGCGTCCAAGGTATAGGGGAAGTCACCTGAGCAGACAATGTCATCCGGCCCGACATTGACAGTCGGTTCGGTCGAGAAGGTGATCTGCATCGAATCGGTGACTGGCGAACAGAACGGATCACTGGTCGACTGTAAGAAAAGCGTCACGACCCCCGCGCTGATTTCCCCGCTGGTAGGCGTGTAGGTTGCTGTTAGGCTGTTACGGCTCGGCGCAAACGATCCGCCGCCGCCGATCCACTGTCCGGTGGTGGTTTGACCGCTCACCGTACCATTCAGCACGATGCTCGAAGTGGTATCGCAGACGTTGACCGCAGGGCCCGCCTCAACCACCGTGACAGGCACGATACTCAGGGTCACGTTGTCATTGACCGGCAAACAGCCGCCGTTGGCCGTCGAGGTCAAGGTGAGCACCACCGACCCACTGCTGATTTCCGAAACCGAAGGCGTGTAGGTGCCAGTCAGGTCCGTGGTGTTCGAATAGCCTGAAGGCGTGCCACCCGTCCAAATGCCAGTCGTCGATCCACCTGTAACCGATCCGGCCAGGGTAAAGACTGGGTTGTCCGCACAAACGGTTTGCGGCGGACCAGCTTCCACCACTGGTGAAGGCGTGTATGTGATTGTTACTACGTCCGAGACGTTTACACAGCTCGAATCGTTGGTCGTCGTCAAGGTCAAAATGACCGAGCCATTGCTCAGGTCCGCTGCGGAAGGCGAGTAAGTAGCCGACAGACTGGAGACACTTGGGTTGAAACTGCCAGTGGTGGGGCTGCTCCATGTTGCGCCCGAGGCGTTGAAAATCGTGCCGCCAAGTGTCGCAAGCGGACTGTTCGAACAGACCGAGATGGGTGTGCCTGCTTCCACCCCTGGCGAGGTAGAGAAGGTGACGATCATCGTATCGGTGACTGCGTTACAACCATTGGCTGCATCGGTCACACTAAGCACCAGGGACAAAGGACCAGTCGTATCGGCCGATAACGCCGTGAAGCTGGTGTTCGCACTCGCGGGCGAAACGAAGCCCAGTGTTGAGCCGCCAACTCGACTCCAACCGAACGTGACTGGTGACACATCGGATGAGCCATTCAGTGTCAACGTTGGGTTGTTGGCACAGACACGGCGATCGGGCCCCGCATCTGCCGTTGGGGGGTCGGTGAAGTAGAACGTCACCGGATCGCCCACCGAGTCACAACCGCTTTCGTTAGCATAGAGCGTCAGCGTAACAGAGCCAGCAAGGATTTCGGCCGCTGTTGGCTCGTAGGTACCATTCAAATTGTTGGTACGAGAGGGGTTCAAGAACGCATCAAGGAACACACCGTTGCCGCCATCCCAACGGGTCGAGGAAGCGTTCAAGGCCGATGCACTCAGTTGAATGGTTGGGTTGTTTAAACAGACCGTGTCGTCCACCCCAGCATTTGGGACTGGTGCGGGGAAATAGATGATGAACATCGTATCCGAGGCTGCCTTACAACCGTCGACCGAATCGCCCACCAAGGCCAAGACCGAAATGCCTAGGCTTACTTGGTTGGGGTGGGGAATGTAAGTGCCATCAATGGTGCGATTGGTGGGTAAGAATGAGCCAAAGTTGATGGGTGCCACTTCCTGCCAAGTCGCCCCTGGCGTGCCACTGATCGTTCCATCGAGTTGATACTCCGTGTTATTCGCACAGACGTTATCGGTTTTTCCTGGGATCGGCGTTGCCAGGACCGAAGGTGCTGTGGAGAAATCAATTCGAACCGTATCTCGCTCCGCTGCACAGCCACTGGTCGTTGCCGTGCTGATCACCAAGTTGATGCTGCCAGCCGTTGTATCAGCTGTAGTTGGGATGTAGTAGGTTACCACCGAGTCAGGCGGGCTGAATGTGCCCGTCCCATCGAAGGTGCTCCAGCTTCCAATTGTGCCGCCTGTGACCGAGCCAGTTACCTCGAAAGAATCGACATTGGCACAGATCTCCAGGTTCACCCCGGCATTGGGCACAGGGCTGGGCAGTATAGTGACTAAGATGGTGTCACGTACCGTAGCGCAAGGCGCTTGGTTAGTCGAACGAAGGATGAGGTAGACCGAACCCGCGTTGATGTCGGCGGTGGTGGGTGTGAAGTCGGTGCTAAGACTCGCAGGGCTGACAAGGCCCGTAGTCGTGCCATCAAGCCGTGACCAAGCCCCCGTTCCGCCACCAGAAGCCAAGGTGACGGTTCCCGCCAATGTGAGGGTAGGGCTGTTGGCGCAGACATCCTGGTCACCACCCGCGCTGACAATCGGCGAGCTGATGATCGTGATGTCGAAGGAATCGACGGCGGCGAAACCGCAATCCGAGGCATCAATACTGGTTAGGAACAAGCGAACACTGCCCGCCGTCGTATCAGCAGGCGAAGGGCTGTACACGCCATTGAGCGAGGAAGAATCCGCAAGGAACTCACCTGTGCCGCTCGTGCTCCAGAAACCACCTGTGGCGGCACCACCAACTGAACCACCCAGGTTTACAATTGGGTTGTTCGCACAAACCTCCTGTGGTGGGCCAGCGTCTACGGTCGGGCCAGGGATGATCTCAATGCGCATGGTGTCCACATCCTGCGGGCAGGTACCGTTGTTGGTCGAAGTGAGGATGACCAGGGCAAAACCGTTGGTGAAGTCGGTGGCCGAGAAGGTGTAGGTCGTGTTCAGGTCGTTGACGTTACCAAACCCAATCGTGCTGCCGCCGGTGGTTGTCCAAGTACCAGTAGTGGTCACGTTGCCTGTTACGCCCCCCTCCAGTTGGATGGTGGCTTGGTTGCTACAAATCGACGTGTCGTTAGGCAGCGGCGGGGGCGTGTTGGTGTTCGCATCCGCTTGAACGACGTCGATCGGAATGGTGGCCGAGAAAGTCGTCGTGTTGGCAAACCACCAGGTGTTGATCGTCTCCGAACAACCCGCGCAGTTCGCGCCGCGACCCGTCCACCGGTGACAGCCACCTGTCACGGAAGGATCGCAACCCGCCAAATTGAACAACCCATCCGTTGCTGTACCCGCCGTCAACAGCCGGTCATCCCAGAACATCTCCGGCTGAAACCCCGTTGCGGGTTGCACCAGATTGACGATGTACCCAAAGCGGTGATTCTCAACATCATAAAGCGGTAAGTGGGTCAGACCATTGAAGTAGTTGACCTCGAAATCAACCGTGGTGGTAGTAATCAAATTGCCCAAGCCGTCGCGTGTATCCCACGGAATGCTATTCAGGCCTGCCACTACGTTAAAGGAAATGATGCGGTCGCGGGTACCAGGGTCATAGCCAACCGCACCATCCACGTCGTAGAGAAATTCCACGTAGCCCGCCAAATCCACTTCAACGTTAATGAGTCGATCGTCAGGATCACAACCCGTAATGGTCGGCGTATTGATGACATTCCCGAAGGTCTCCCGGTAGGGAAATTCCAGCGTATCGGGCGCATTCAAGAAAATGGGGTACTCGGGGTAGCCCTCCGGGTCACCCGCTCGCGAGCGACGATCAGCCCCTTTGTCACCCGTGTTTTCACAACCCGTTGAGTTCGCCACCAGCGTGAACCCGAAAGGTTGCATTCCGTTGAAGTCGATCGAAGTGACAACCGAATCCTGCGAGTAGATGAAGGCTGTCGCGTCAAACGGATTGTTTCCGCCATTACACTGAAGGTCCCAGTTTTTCGACCACAAGCGGCCCAATTTAATGTCCGATGCATCGGGGCCATCGGCCACCGTGACGTCGAAAAAGCGGATGATCCGCTTGGTGATGTTGGGCGTCGTGCTGTTGGCTGGGTTGATTTCGATCCAATAGTCACCGTCAATGGGGGCCACAAAACTTAGGGCGTTGTAACCGCCCGTTACTCCTGTCAACGCGGAGGGGCCCGCATTGGCTTCGTTCCAAGTGGAAATGAACCCCGGTCCAGCCGTCGGAACGGCTTGGTGAGGAAGTATCTCCACACTATCGGGCCGATAGACACGAAAGAAACAGTTGTTGTTGTCTTGGCGCAGGCCCAGATAAACTGTCTCACCTGCGTTAGCCCGTACATACAGTCGAAAGTCGGCCGGTGCACCATAGGTCGCAAACAAGCGCCCTGGATCGTTCCGGTCCCAAATCTGAATGAACGTCGAGGGGCTTCCCGCGGTCAATTGAAGCTCTGGAGTACCCTCTGCTCGAACCACAAGCGGTGCCAGCAAGGCAACAAGCCAAATTAGAAGGCGAAAAAATGGTCGGTTGGTTGGGTTCATGGAGAAAGCGTTATCGACGCGTCGGTTGGCCTGGGGGTGCCAAATGCCCAAAAATCACCCACCTCGAAAGGAGGGAATACCGATAGGACGTACAAGTAGAGTCACGCATCACTATCTAGTGTGTACGGGCGATTGGGAGTCGAGGTTATTTTGTGGCTAGGGCTGGGTGGTAACTCCTGCTGTGGGGCTGGGCACCAATCGAATGTTTTGCTCGTAGCTATAAAACTCTTCGTTCGTGTGATAGTGGAGGTCCAATTCAACGGTTTCATACCCTTGTGCCTCGACTTTCAGCGCATGGGTGTGGTCGCTGGTGAAAACAAGCGTGAAGTTTCCAGTGCTCTGATTGGAGGTGTATACTCCTTTTACCTCGCCGGTAACTCGGTCACGTACCGTTAGGGTTGCTTCGACGGGTTGATCGCTTAGAGAATCAAGCACTTGACCACTTTTCACGACCACTTTTTTGGCGGGCCGATATGACATATCGGCCATGTACAGGTCTTTCTCTCCCATTCCTCCTTCCCTAAGGCTGGAGAAGTAGATTCGCTGGCCATCCAAGGTCCACGAGAAATGAATGTCATCCCGTGCCGTGTTGATGGGGTAGCCCAGGTTTTGAGGTGCTGACCAGCTGCTGTCCGCGCGCAGCGTTGACATGAAGATGTCGAACCCCCCCATCGTGCGGTGTCCTTTTGAGCAGAAATACAGCGAACGACCATCGGGGTGCAGGTACGGAGAATCCTCATCTTCCGGGCTGTTGATGGTGGGGCCCAGGTTCTCCGGCTCGCTCCAGTAGCCATTACCCAGGTAATGGGAACTGTAAATGTCTGTCCCTCCAAAGCCACCTTTTCGGTCCGAAGAAAAGACCAGAATGCGTCCATCGGGTGACAACGACCCGCTCGGCTCCCAACTCTTCCCGTTGATATTGGAGGGCAAGGCCTCCGGCTTGGTCCAATGCTCGCCCTTCAATCGGCTGATGTACAAATCCCCTGAATTGGCATGAAGCAAATCGGTGGTGTAGCGGTAGATCAGCATCGTGTGACCATCGGGGGTCAAACTGACAGTCGCTTCCTGTCCGTCGGAGTTGATTGAATCCAAGGGCTCAGGCGCACCCCACTCGCCTGCATCGCTCAGGTGCGAGATGTAGATGTCCTCGTCTACCTTGCGGTCGTACACATCAATGAAATGTTCGGTGCCTCGCGAGTCGCGCTCGGAAGTGAAAATAATGGTCCGCTCATCGGCAGTGATCAAAGGTGCGTATTCCGGATAGAAGCTATTGACG
>CAYGKP010000048.1:0-14280 GCA_964350605.1 uncultured Cytophagales bacterium | reverse complement strand
CGACCGTCAGGCCCAGAACATCGGAAATCGTCTTCTCGTTGTAGGTGATCTCCAAGGTCTCCTCCTTGAAGCGTTTGCCCTTGCACTCCTCACATTCCAGCTCGATGTCGGCCATGAACTGCATCTCGACGTGCACCACGCCTTCGCCTTGGCAGGTCTCGCACCGCCCGCCCTCGACGTTGAAGCTGAACTGCTTGGCGGTATAACCCCGCTGCTTGGCCACAGGTTGGTCGGCGAAGAGTTGGCGGATCGCGTCGTAGGCCTTCACATAGGTGACCGGGTTCGAGCGCGAGGACTTGCCGATGGGGTTTTGGTCGATGAACTCCAAGGCTTCGATGGCCGACAGGTCGCCGGAGAGCTCGCCCTGCTTCGCCTCGCCGGGGCCCAGTTGGTTGAGGTGGCGTTGCAGCAGCGGGAACAGGCATTGACGGATGAGCGTCGACTTCCCAGAGCCGGACACACCCGTCACCACCGAGAGGCACCCGAGCGGAATCTCGATCGAGGCGTTTTTGAGGTTGTGCATCGTCGCGCCGTCGAGCTTGATTTTCCCCGACGCTTTGCGCCGAACGTTCGGTAAGGGAATCTCCTCCTCGCCGCGCAGGTAGGCTGCCGTCAGGCCGGGGGTGTCGGGGCCGATCTCGTCCAGGCGACCGATGTAGACGAGTTCGCCGCCCAAATGCCCCGCACCGGGGCCGATGTCAATAAGGCAATCCGCCGCGCGCATGATCTCTTCCTCATGCTCGACAACGATGACGGTATTGCCCAAATCGCGCAGGCGTTTGAGCACCGTAATGAGGCGTTGGGTATCGCGGGGGTGCAAGCCGATGGAGGGTTCATCGAGGATGTACATCGACCCGACCAGGGCCGAACCGAGAGAGGTCGAGAGCCGGATGCGCTGCGACTCGCCGCCCGAGAGGGTGCTCATCTGGCGGGTGAGGGTCAGGTAGCTGAGGCCCACTTCGAGCAGGTAGCCCAGGCGGCTGCGGATCTCTTGGAGCAGGCGGCCGGCGACTTTCTCTTGGTGATCGGTCAGCTCGAGTTGCTCGAAGAACTCAGAGAGTTTGTCAACGGGCAAGCGCATCAAATCCTGGATCGCCGCGCCGCCGACTTTCACGTAGCCCGCGTCTTTGCGAATCCGGGTGCCTTTGCATTCGGGGCAGGTCGTGCGGCCCCGGTAGCGCGCCAGCATGACGCGGTATTGAATCTTATGTAATTGGGATTCAAGGTGTTTGAAAAAGGCATGGAGGCCCTTGAAGTGCTTGTTTCCGGTCCAGAGCAAGTCCACCTCTGTCTCGCTCAACTCGCCAAACGGGCGGTGAATCGGGAAGTCGAACTCGATGCCCGATTCGACCAGTTTGCGGTTCCATTCGCCCATCACCTCGCCACGCCAGGGGGCAATCGCGCCCTCATAGACCGAGATGTTTGGGTTGGGAAACACCAAGCCCGGGTCGATGCCCAAGACCTCGCCAAAGCCTTCGCAGTGCTTGCACGCACCGTAGGGATTGTTGAAGGAGAAGAAGGCCGGGGTCGGTTCTTCGAAGACCATGCCGTCGGCTTCGAAGCGGTCCGAATAGGTCCGGGTCTCGCCACCCAGAATCTCGATCAAGCAGGCCCCGTGCCCCTCGAAGAACGCCGTCTGGACCGAGTCGCCCAGGCGAAAGCGCGTGGCCTCGTCGTCTTTCTTGGCCACCGCGCGGTCAATCAGAATGAAAAGTTCCTTTCCGTCGAGCGCCTGTTCCTGGTTGGAATCTAGCACGTCCTGCAATTCGATGGTTTCCCCTTCCACCAACAGGCGGTTGAAGCCCTTTTGCTGGAGGACTTCCAACTCCTTCTGGAGCGTGCGGTCCTCGGTGGTCACCAAGGGGGCCAGGACATATAAACGTGTGCCGTCGTCCAGCTTGTCGATGTCCTGGAGCACATCCTCGACGGTGTCCTTGCGAACGGGTTCTCCGGTCACAGGCGAGATTGTCACGCCGATGCGGGCGAACAGCAGCTTTAGGTAATCGTAGATCTCGGTCGCCGTCCCAACGGTCGAGCGGGGGTTGCGCGAGGTGACTTTCTGTTCGATTGCAACCGCCGGGCTGATCCCCCGGATCGCGTCCACATCGGGCTTTTCCATCCGGCCCAAAAACTGGCGGGCATAGGAAGACAGGCTTTCCACGTACTGGCGCTGCCCTTCGGCAAACAGGGTGTCGAAGGCCAAAGAGGATTTTCCCGAGCCGGAAACCCCGGTCACGACCGTCAGCTTGCCGCGGGGAATGGCGACCGTCAGGCTGCGCAGGTTGTTGACCCGGGCCCCCTCGATGAAAATAAAATCCCGCGTGCTGGTGCCCTCTGGGGCGATTGGCGGATCAATGGTCAAGTTTTCTGGCATCTGGATGTAACCCCCTGGCGCATGCGCCCGTTCAAGTCAAGGTAGGTATTTGCTGATTCTTAGAGAAAATGGTATTTTCTTAAGTACAGAAGCTGATTACGCTACTTAACCGTCGAACTGAACCACAACACAGCAATATGAAGTAGACCGCTACGTTCACCAAACGTGACCCGTGCGATGCACTATCATATGTTTTCCGACGCCGAGTTAATCGGCCGTTTCCGCGGGGGGGATCCCCGCGCGTTTGACGAGTTGTTGTCTCGTCACAAACAGAAAGTCTACACCACTGCGTTTTTGATCGTCAAAGATCGGTACGTGGCTGAAGACATTCTTCAAGAAGCTTTCATCAAGGCCATCGACAAGTTGCGCCGCGACGATTACACCGAGGAGGGCAAGTTTGGCCCCTGGGTGGCCCGGATCGCGCACAACATGGCCATCGACCACTTCCGTCGCCAGAAGCGCTACCCCACGGTCCTCACCGAGGACGGTAGCGATGTCTTCCAATCGATGGACTTTGTGGCCGAATCGTTCGAAAACGAAAAAATCCGCAAGGAGACCCACACCCAACTGCGGGCCCTGATCCAGACCCTGCCCGAGGCGCAACGCGAAGTCCTCATCATGCGCCACTATGGCGAGATGAGCTTCAAAGACATTGCCGAGGCCCAGGGGGTATCGATCAACACGGCCCTCGGACGGATGCGTTATGCGCTCATCAATCTGCGCAAACGCCTCAAATCAGCTGACGCTTATGACCCAGACCTTTACACACCATGATCTGCTCTCCTACCTCTACGGGGAGCTAGACCCCACCTTGCAACGTGAACTGGAAGTTGCGTTGCTGGTCGACACGAATTTAGCCGAGCACTTCGACGAATTGTGCTTTGCGCAGAAGAAATTGGATGAGGCCATGCCGAGTCCAAGAGAAACTGTCCTGGAAAAAATTCGCGGGTACGCTCGAAACGAAGTATATTAGGGGTAAACACGTACCCCGCCTTGAGGAAATCCGACAGGTTTGATGCTTTTCTGTCGCATTTCGCGACACACCAGCCTTCGCCGGAAACGGAGTTGGCCTACGGCAACGCGTTCGAGTTGCTCGTTGCTGTCATTTTGAGTGCGCAATGCACCGACAAGCGCGTCAACCTGGTGACCCCCGCCTTGCTACAGTGGTTCCCCGATGCGCAGGCACTGGCTGACGGCGATTTCGATTCAGTCTTCGAGCTAATTAAGAGCATCTCCTTCGCGGGCAACAAGTCCCGCCACCTGCTGGGCATGGCCCGCCGCCTTGTCGATGTGTACGACAGCCAGGTCCCCGACTCGATCGAAGAACTTCAAACCCTGCCGGGCGTGGGTCGTAAGACAGCCAACGTCATCGTCTCGGTCATTTTCGACCAGCCCGCCCTGGCGGTCGACACCCACGTGTTCCGGGTTTCCAAACGCCTGGGCCTTGTGACTCAAACCGCCAAAACTCCTCTAGAGGTGGAAAAGCAGCTCGTGCGCCACATTCCTGAGGACTTGATTGGCAAGGCCCACCACTGGCTCATTCTTCATGGCCGTTACATCTGCCTGGCTCGTAAGCCCAAATGTGACGTGTGCGAGATCACTTCATTCTGTCGGTACTACGAGCGAAACGTGCTGGCCGTCCAACCCGCCGAGAACCGCTAGTCATGTGCGGCATTAACCTCATCTGGGATAAATCGGGCCAGCTTTCCGGCAAGGAAATCCGCCGGATGAACGCAGCGATTTCGCACCGGGGTCCCGATGCTGAGGGAGCCCATTCGATGAGTTTTGGGGGCGGAACGCTCTTTTTGGGCCACCGCCGCCTTTCGATGCTCGACCCAAGCCCGCGATCGAACCAGCCGATGCTCGACCCCGACACGGGCGCGGCGTTGGTCTTCAACGGGGAGATCTACAACTACAAGGCGCTGAAGGAAAAACTGCCGGAACGCTCGGCTTATCGCAGCGGGTCGGACACCGAGGTATTGCTCCACCTGCTCTGCCAAACCAATGGTCAATCGATGCTGCACGATCTGGAGGGGATGTATGCCTTTGCCTTCGTCAATCCGAATCGCGGTCAATTGCTTTTGGCCCGTGACCCCCAAGGGATCAAACCCCTGTACTACTACCAGGACTATCGCTATTTGATTGTTAGCTCGGAGCTGCGCGGCATTTTGGCCAGTGGGTTGGTCGAAGAAAGGCTAAACACCGAGCAGATTCCCGAGGTCCTCACCTTTCGGCATGCGCACGCACCGAGCACCCTGTACCAGGGCATATTCGAACTGCCCGCTGGGCAATGGATGAGCTTTGAGCCCCCGATGGGCATTCAAACGGGCAAGATTCGAACCAGCAACCTGGCAGTGGAAGAAAGCCTGGACGAAGACCAACTCCTCACGCGCTTCGACGATGCGCTTCGTGCGGCGGTCGAGCGGCATTTGGTCAGCGACGTGCCCTTGGGGTTGTTCCTTAGCGGCGGGGTGGATTCCACCCTACTTCTGGCCTACATCCGCGAATTGGGCCACGAAGGTTTCCCGGTCTTCACCATCGCGAACGAGTCGTCGGAAGCCAGTACAGGCACCGAAGACATGCACTTTGCTAAGGTGGCTGCCGACCTGTACGGGGCCGACCACTTGGCTCTCTCGGCCACCCACCGCTTACTGGAAGGCTTCGATGAATTTGTCGACCAGATGGACCAGCCGATCGCCGACCCGGCCGCGATGCTCACCGAAGAGCTGGCCCGCCAGAGCCGCCAACACGTCAAGGGAGTCCTTACCGGTGGCGGGGCCGACGAAGTCTTCGGCGGCTATCACCGCCATACGGCCTTTAAATACTACCTGGCCATGCGCCAAAAACGGCCCTGGGAATTAAACATGGCCCGCTGGGCGGGCAACCAGCGGGCCTTGGGTTTGCTCCTCAAACGAAGTCGGCGGCGGCACTTCCAAAAATTTGCCCAATCGCTCGACGCGAATCCCTACCTCACGTTCCAGCAATTCTCCTCACTGTCCATGCCCAAGGCACTCAAGTTGCGTACCGATGCGTTCAGCAACTTTGAGGACTGGTCAGACCTCAGCCGCGCGGAGGCCTTGCGCCGCATGCTTCGCCAGGATCGCGAACGCTATTTGGTGGGCGATGTACTAGCCGTTGCCGACCGCCATTCCATGCGCCACAGCTTGGAGGTTCGCGTGCCCTACTTGGATGGCCCCTTGCTTTCTAGAGTAGACCAACACAGCCTGGATCTGTTGCGCTACGGACGCAAATGGATCACCAGCGAGTTGCTTCGGCGCAAAGGCGGACAGCAATTCGTCAACCGGCCGAAGGAAGGGTTCGGCATGCCACTTGGTGCCTGGCTTCGCACCAAACCGGGCGCACCGGTGCGTCGCTATTTGGAGAATCCCGGACACCCGCTTTTTGAGACGGTGCCCTATAAAGACGTATCGCTCCTGTTGAAAGCACACCTTTCGGGTCGTGGCGAGTATGCACATGAATTGTGGGCGTATGCAGTGCTCGCCCGCTGGATCGAACGCTTCTAAAATGCACATCCTCTACTTGCACCTGCATTTTCGCACCCCGCGAACGGGTGGGGCCACACGCAGCTACCTGCTCGCTCGGGCATTAGTCGAGGCTGGTCATCAGGTCACAATGATTAGCGGAAGCGAACCCGGCGTACCCGACCGGGAAGTCTGTGACGACATTTTGGTGCATCGCTTGCCCATCACCTACCGGGCCGAACAAGGCACGCTTCGGCGCATGCACACCTTCTGGCAATTCCACCGCAAAGCCCTGCGGTTTGCCAAACGCTTGGCTCCACCCGATCTGGTGATGGCCACTTCAACGCCCTTGACCGTTGGTTGGACGGCGCACAAGCTTCGCAAAAAGCTCGGCTGGCCCTACGTGTTCGAGGCCCGCGACCTGTGGCCCCAAGTACCCATCGAGCTGGGAATCCTCACTGCTCGCCCGTTGATTCGACGCCTACGACGGATGGAGTTCAAGATTGTCGATCGGGCCACTGGTCTCATCGCGCTCTCTCCACCCATTGAGACGCATTATAAGCTAATGGTCCCCGGAAAGCCCCTCTTGATGTTGCCCAACCTGGCCGACACCAACTTTTTCCAGCCCACAGCACCTGAGCCTGGCCCGTTTCGCATCGCCTACACGGGGTCGATGGGCTTTGCGAATGGGCTTGAACGCCTGGTCGAGTTGGCCGAGGCACTACAAGAGCGCGGCGAGATCGGCATCGAATTTCACTTGATGGGTGGTGGCCCGATGCGGGACCAGTTGGCCACACATGCCAAGCGATTGCCAAACCTGATTCTTTACCAACCGGGCGACAAGCAGGCCGTTCGCGACTTGCTGGATAACTGTCATGCCGCTTTGGTCAGCTTTCGGGACGAACCCATCTTGGAAACCACCAGTCCCAACAAGCTCTTCGACGCCTTGGCAGCGGGCAAATTGGTGCTGCTCAATTACGGCGGCTGGGCAGCCAGCGCGGTAGAAAACGCAGGGGCCGGTTTTCGTTTTGCCCCTTCGGATGCGAACAGCTTTCTGGAAAAGCTTCAGCCTTTCCTGGACCATTGCGGCCTGTTGGAGGAAGCCCAACGCAACGCCCGGCACTTGGCCGAAAGCACTTTTTCGGCCAAAACGGGTGCGCAACGCTTCGTCGAGTTCATCGAAGCGCGGGGCCACGAGGCGGCCACAGCTGGCTAAAACTTATGACTTACTGGGCGGGCTTGTAGTGCGCCTCCTGAAAAATCAGCGTCGCGCTGGGCTCGGCCATGAGCTCCTGAAGGGTCACCTTCGGATTGCGCGCCATGTAGGCACACACAATCTGGTAGCCCAACCAACGGCCCGTCCGCCCGGGACACAGCTCGCCAATTTCGGGGGTTGACGGCCGCTCGGCGACGTACTTGCGCTCGTTAGTCGCGTCGGTGGAATAGAACAATTCCTGCGAAGCATAATGGCCGTAAATCGTAGCAGCATTCTCCGAAAGACGCGTTAATTCCTCGCTGCTGTACCCGAGCAAGGTGCTGTCCGGCACACATGGCAACATCCGCTTGGCGAAGTAATAAGACTTCCCGAAGTAGATCATGTTGGCCAGCAGGGTGTTGTCCTTTGGGTCAAAGGTCTGGAAGCGTTGCGAGAAGATCAGCAGCGATTTGGGGACAAGCGACTCGGGGTAAAACTGGCGCAGGATGTGGTGGGGCGTCTGGATCGGGTCGGGCCGATAGGTCGACTTGGCCCCCAGAAAGAACTCGATGCCCAGAAACAGGATCGAATCTGCGTCGTACACCTGGAAATCTTCGAAGCCCGTGATGAGTGTCAGGACCCGGGGGTCCTTGAATTCGGGGTAGTAGTACCGAATGTGGGCGAAGGCCGTCTGGAAATCCAGTCGCTCGTCCGAGAAATCGCCGAAAATCCGCTCGACATCGGCACAAATGGTATCAACAAACGGGCTTTGACCCATCCGAATCAACTGCGCTTTGGCCAGTAAGGTATCGTTGATCGCCTGGCTGCGCCCCAAGATCAACTCGGAGAACGCCGGGTGGCGATCCATGAACTCGATGGAAGCCTCGACCGTCGAGAGGTCTTTGAGTTCCTGCTCGACTTGCTCGAAGCGAACTTCCTGCTTCAACCCCGATACATCGGCGGGGTCGTCACACTCGTTGCCACAGGACCACAGTCCGCCCGCGACTAGCACGAGCAGGAGGGTCCTCAGACTATTCAGCCATTTCCAGCTCTTCCCCATGTTGGTTGAGCACCTGGAATTCCGAGAGGGCCAACGAGCTGTCCTTCTCGACGCGAATTTTCCGCTTGTATTTCTTCTGCCAGCCACGGCGCACCGATTTGAAACCCTGGTTCAAAAACGACTCCAGGAACGGATGTACAACAACAGTAACCTCCTTATCTGTTACACCGGGGAACAAACGGCCCAACCGTTCCTCGATCAAATCGGGGATCAGGATGGTCGGCTGCGCCTTGCCCGTGCCTTCACAAGTGGGGCAGGACTCGCTGGTCGAGAGGTTCATTTCCGGACGCACGCGTTGGCGGGTGATCTGCATCAACCCAAACTTCGAAAGCGGCAGGACGACCGAGCGGGCTTTGTCTTTCGACAACTCCTCCTCCATCAGGTCGACCAACTGCTTTTTGTGGTTGGGGTTCTTCATGTCGATGAAATCGATCACGATGATGCCACCCATGTCGCGCATGCGCAATTGACGGGCCACTTCCTTGGCGGCGTTGAGGTTCACGGTCAAGGCCGTGGCCTCTTGGCTCTCCTCCGAATTTGACTTGTTGCCCGAGTTCACGTCCACCACGTGGAGTGCTTCGGTGTGTTCGATCACCAGGTAGCCGCCGCCTTGTACGCTGACGGTTTTGCCGAACAACGCTTTGATCTGCTTCTCGATGCCGCGCATCTCGTAGAGCTTGACCTTACTGTTGTGCAGCTTGACGATCTTCTCCTTGTCGGGCGCGATCTGGTGGATGTAGCCGCGGATTTGCTCGTACAACTCCTCGTCGTCGACGGTGATCGCATCAAACTTCTCGTTGAGCAGGTCGCGGATCAGCGAGGAAGTCCGGCTCATCTCGCCACTCACCTTGTCGCGGGGTTGGGCGGTGGGCAGGCTCTTCATGGCCTCTTCCCAACGAGCCACCAACTGGCGCAAGTCCTTGTCGAGCTCGGCCACTTCCTTGCCTTTGGCAACGGTTCGGATGATGACCCCGAAGTTTGCGGGCTTGATGGCTTCCATCAAGCGCTGGAGGCGTTTGCGCTCGGCGCGGTCTTCGATCTTTTTCGAGATCGAGATGGTGTCCGAGAACGGGACCAAGACGATGTAGCGCCCAGCGAGCGACAGTTCGCAGGTCAGGCGTGGGCCCTTCGTGCTGATGGGCTCCTTGGCCACTTGGACCAAGATGCGCTGGTTGCGCGTCAAGACCTGAGCAATCTTGCCCAGCTTGTGAATCTCGGGTTCGTACTGAAGCCCTTGGAGGCGGGTGCCGATCTGTTGGCCGTTCTGCGACGACTTGACAACTTTCAGCAAGGTGCGAACCTTGGGGCCCAGGTCCAGGTAATGGAGGAAGGCATCTTTCTGGTGGCCAATGTCGACAAACGCGGCGTTCAGGCCGGGCATGACTTTTTTGACTTGACCCAGAAAGAGGTCGCCGACGGTGAATCGGCTGGATGGATCTTCCTGATGGAATTCCACCAAGCGGCCATTTTCGAGCATCGCGATGCGAACGCCCTCAGCCGCTTTGTTGATGACTAGTTCAACGCTCACGGCGCAATAAGGCTGCAGCATATCCCCGTACCGGGCACATGCTAGGTACAAGAACCATTGTGTGTGGCGGGGCCCCCGCAAAAAAACGGGGCCCTGCCGAAAGAAGGTAGCCCAAGGCTACTTCTTCTTGTGACGGTTCTTGCGCAGGCGCTTCTTGCGCTTGTGGGTGGCGATCTTGTGACGCTTGCGTTTCTTTCCGCAGGGCATAGTAATAGGTCGTTACGTCGTGGGCCGAAGCCCACATGATTGTCAATTTTTTAGCTCGCCGAGGCGATCTTCAAGTAGTGCATCGAGGAAAGGATCCTCGGACCGCTCGCGGGCGCGTTCCCACAACCCACGGGCCTTCTCTTTTTGGCCTTGTGCCGCAAGGCACTCGCCCAAGTAGAGCAACGCGGACAAGTCGTCGGGATCGATCGCCAGAAGGCGCTCAAAGTATCCCTGTGCTTTGTCCAATTGACCGCTTTGAATCGCGAATTCTCCGAGTAACTGCAACGATTCGCGGTGCTCGGGGTCGCGCGCCAAAACGGCACGAATGCGGCGGATGCCGCCCATCGGCGGCGATTCTAATTCGACCAGGACGGCACCCAAGCGGGCCTCGGCGTCCAAGTTTCCTGAATCGCGCTTCAGGTAGTTTTCCAAACGCTCGCGGGCCAAAAGACCCGCTTTGCGTCGCTGCTTCGGCTCGGCGGTGGTTCTGTACCACCGAAAGGCCGCCTCGCTGGCTCGCTCCAAATTGACCAACGAAGGGTCAATTCTCGCGCGCTCGTCGAGGAAATGAAATGCACTGTCAAAGACCGTGAGGTGTCGATACACCTCTCCCAGAGAGTCCGCAAAGATAGCCCTTTTTTCTGGGCGATCCGCAAGTGCCTCAAATTCACTGCGCCACCGGCGAATCCGTCGGTCCACCTGGGGATCACGGTCCACCTCGTGGTCGCTCGGCATCGCTTGGGGAGTGGCCGCCACTTCTTGTTGGCTCTGAGCTTCGGCCAGTTGGCGTTCTTTCTCGCTGACCACGACGGTCGGCGCAGAGAACAGCACATACCCCAGCACCCCGGCCCCACCCAGAAGGGCGGCCTGGACCAGCAGTCGACGTTGATTTCGGGCCATGGCCCGAAGTTAGGCCATCGCCTTGACGTTCACGCTTTTCTTCACCTTCTCAACAAATAACTTCGAAGGCTTGAAGCTGGGCACGTAGTGCTCGTCGATGATGATGGCGGTATTCTTCGAAATGTTGCGGGCCACTTTTCGCGCGCGCTTTTTGTTGACAAAACTGCCAAAGCCACGCACGTAAATGCTTTCACCTTTGGAAAGTGAATCTTTGACAACCGAGAACAGTGCTTCTACACTCGCGGTTACGTCGCCCTTGTCAATGCCAGTCTGGGCGGCGATTTGGGAAATTACATCTGCTTTAGTCACGGGACACAGTACAATAAATTGTTCTAGGGGGAAGGAACGAGGGCAAAATTAGCGGATTTGGGGTGTTAACCAATCGTTATCTTATTGAGTGGTAAATGAAACCAGCGGCACAAGAACTCGCCCAGTGGTACAATCGGGCTCATCGCGACCTGCCCTGGCGGGAAACAACCGATCCTTACGCCATTTGGTTGAGCGAAATTATTTTGCAGCAAACCCGCGTCCAAACGGCGATCGGCTACTATTTTCGGTTTCTTGACGCATTCCCTACGATATTGGATTTAGCCAATGCTGAGGAGGCGCAAGTCCTTCGCCAGTGGCAGGGGTTGGGCTATTATTCGCGGGCCAGAAACCTACATAAGGCCGCCAAAAAAGTGGTGGCCGATTACCAGGGTCGCCTACCTAACACCCGTGAAGCCCTGTTGACGCTGCCCGGCCTCGGTCCGTATACGGCCGCGGCGGTCGCCTCCTTTGCGTTTGGTGAGGCTGTACCGGCCCTCGACGGAAATGGCCTTCGGGTACTGGCGCGTTTGCATGCCGTGGGCCTGGACATCCTCTCGGGTAAAGGCCGCAAGGTGCTCACAGCACTGGCTGAGCAGATGATTCCAACCGACGATCCGGCCACCTTCAACCAAGCCCTCATCGAATTGGGCGCGATGGTTTGCCTCCCCAAAAACCCCAACTGCGACCAGTGCCCCTGGGCCGCTCGTTGCGAGGCGCGGGCCAAAAACCTGACGGACCAGCTGCCTGTTCGTAAAAAGGCCGCCAAACCGAAGGTCCGCTACCTGCATTACCTGATCTGCGAGCGAGAGGGCGCGCTGTGGGTCGGGCCCCGCCCGGCAGGTGACATTTGGCAAGGCTTGTACGACGCGCCTTGGCTGGAAACAGACCGCCAGTTGACCGCTTCGGAGCTAGCTGAGCAACTCGAACTTTCCGGCTCGCCCGAGCCACTCGGCCAAACCCACCACATTTTAAGCCACCAGCGGCTGGAAGCCTCGTACTTTCGTGTTGCGCCGGAAACCGCAGTAATTGAGCGTTTGGCGGGTGATTGGGTCGATCCGGAGGCGCTGGAGGCCCTTCCCAAATCACAACTGTTCGTTCGGTTTTTGCGGGGGCTGTAGAATTCGTTATTTTCATCCTAATTCGCCTTTCGGTTCCCGCTGGCGAGCACTGCTCGCGCCCACCGAAACGGCCCCCACGCACACCCACTTTCTCGCATTTCCCCTTACTTCTATGGCAGGCGTCAACAAAGTCATCCTGGTCGGCAACCTCGGAAAAGACCCTCAGGTCCGCGCCCTTGACTCGGGCCGCAAAGTCGCAAACTTCACCCTGGCGACTTCGGAGACCTACAAGGACCGTAACGGTCAAAAACAGGAAAGCACCGAATGGCACAACGTGTCGTTCTGGGGGCCCGTCGTTGACGTGATCGAGCGCTACCTGACCAAAGGAAGCCAGATTTACATGGAAGGCCGCCTTCAGACGCGCTCGTACCAAGACAAGGAAGGCCAGACCAAATACATCACCGAAGTGGTGGGTCAACAAATGACCATGCTCGGCGGCCGCGGCGGCTCGGGTGGTGGAAACTCGTCTTCGGGTGGCTACGACGATTCGAGCAGCCAGGAGCGTTCGGTGCCCCAGGGCATTCAAGTTGACGACCAAACCGACGACTTGCCCTTCTAGTCCCGCTCACCTCCCACAAACGCAATACAGCGATTGGAAGCAGTTCTTGACGGCGAAGGCCGAAGTCCCTGGGCGGCGATGTTGCTCGCCGCCTATGCGCCCGCACCCCATTCGCTCTACTGGATCGCCGGGCTGGTGATGGTGATGTTGCTGATCCTCTCAGCACTTGCTTCTGGGTCGGAAACCGCGTACTTCTCGCTAAGTCCCGCGCAGGTGATCGAGTTCCTCGATTCGCCCCGCAAACGGGACCAACTGGTCGGCAAGCTGTTGCTTCGGCCCAAGCGGCTGCTGGCCACGATCCTGATCTTCAACAACCTGGTCAACGTGGCCCTGGTCACGGTGGCCACCTACGTGGGTTGGCGACTGGTGGGCGATTCACACCCCAACGGCCTGACGATCCTGATCCTCTCGCTATCGGTCACTGTGGTGCTGGCTTTCTTCGGCGAGGTCATCCCGAAAATCTACGCCACGCGCCACGCTGAGCCCATGGCCCGCACGACCGCGCCAATACTCAGTGCGTGTGTGGTCGCGTTTCAGCCCCTTTCGTGGCTGCTGCTCGGCTTCTCGTCCCTGATCGAGAAACGCATGGTGCGCCGGGATTACCAGATCAACATCGAACAGATCCACGCGGCCCTCGACCTAGCGGGCGACACCGAGACAACCGAGGAAGACAAAGAAATCCTGCGGGGCATCGTGAACTTCAGTTCGATTACCGTGCGCCAGATCATGCGCACGCGCATGGACATCGCGGCCTTCGACAACCGCCTGGACTTTCACCAGTTGATGGACCGCATTAACAAGAGCGGCTTCTCGCGGGTGCCCGTCTATACGGAGACCATCGACCAGATCGAGGGGATTCTCTACATCAAGGACTTGCTTCCCCACCTGGACCAGGACGAACACTTTCATTGGCAGGGCCTCATGCGCGAGGCGTATTTCATCCCCGAAACCAAGCGCATCGACGCGCAGCTGAAAGACTTTCAGGAGCGGCGCGTCCACATGGCCATCGTCGTGGACGAATACGGCGGCACCGCCGGGCTGGTCACCTTGGAGGACATCATCGAGGAAATCGTCGGCGAAATCAACGACGAGTACGACGAGGAAACCGAGGGCTATACGCAACTGGACGAACAGACGTTCGTCTTCGAAGGCAAGGTCCACCTGCACGATTTCTGCAAAGTGGTGGGCGCGAAGTTCGAGGTGTTCGAGGAGGTGCGCGGCGATTCCGAATCGCTGGGTGGCCTGCTTTTGGAACTGAACGAAGGCATGTTGACCGCCGGCGAAACCCTGCGCCACGAACAGTTTGAATTCACCATCGAGAGCGCGACGCTCAAACGCATCAACCGCATCCGCGTGACCATTCATGAAGAAGAAACCTTGGCCGATGAAAAGGGGAAGTAGCTGGCTGATCGCCTTGATCCTGGGCTGTTCGCTTTTGTGCGCCTGTGGGGAGGACTACGTGCCCAAACCCAAGGCCTGGAACTACATTCCCCTGCCCGAACCTGCCTACCAGCCTTTGGACCGCACCTACCCCTACGCCTTCGAATA
>CAYGKP010000047.1:0-14359 GCA_964350605.1 uncultured Cytophagales bacterium | reverse complement strand
GCAGCGGGATGCGGCGGGCTTCCATTCGGTTAGGTCCGTTGAGGCTTCGGGGTCGGCGCGAGCGACGCGGCGATCATCGCCGAGTGCAGGCACAGGGGAATGCCGCCGCCGGGGTGAACGCTGCCCCCGCAAAAGTAGAGGTATTCGATTCGTCGGGCGAAGTTCGGGTGGCGGAAGAAAGCCGCCATTTGGGTGTTCGAGCTGGAACCATACAGCGCGCCTTGATAGGAAGACGTGCGCGATTCCAAAGTGCGGGGTTCCAACACGCCTTCGGTGCGGATCAGGGGTTCAATCTCGCGGCCCAGGATGCGCGAGAGTTTCGCAAGGGTGCGTTGGCGGGTTTTCGCGATCAGGTCGTCCCAGTCTTGGCCCTCGTTGCTGGGCGCATTGATGAGCAGGAACCAGTTTTCGCTGCCTTTTGGCGCGTCGGAGGGTTGGTGCTTCGAGGTAATGTTGAGGTAGACGGTTGGATCGTCGTGCATCGGTTGGCCGTCGAACAGGCCGTCGAACAGGCCGTCGAACTCGGCCTTATAGTCGCCCGAAAAGAAGATGTTATGCAGGTCCAGTTCAGGAAAAGATGCGCCGATGCCCCAATAGAAGATGATCGCCGAACTGGACCGTTCTTGCCGCAAGGTCTTCTCGGGGGCTGGTTGGTTGGGTAGCAAGTGTCGATAGGTGGGTACCACGTCCATGTTGGAAACCACCAGATCCGCGCGGTGTTCGCCTGTGGCTGTAACCAGGCCCACGGCCGTTGAGTCTTCGGTCAGAATCCGCTCGACTTTCTCGCCAAAGCGAATGACCACCCCTTGGCGCAGGGCCAGCTCGTAGAGCGCCTTGGTGATCGAATACATCCCGCCTTTCGGCAGGTAGGCGCCCATGCCCTTTCCCAGTCCATGCTCCAATGCGGGAATAACTTGCAGCACCCCAGGGGCTTTGTAGGGCGACGAACCGTTGTAGGTCGCGTAGCGATCGAACAGTTGGACCAAATGGGGCTCCCTCAGCCGCCGTTGGTTCAACTTGTGCAGCGAAGTGCTAAGGCCCAAAAAGGGCAACAGTGGCACGGCTCGCGCCACTTTCCAGGACACATAACTCTGCCAGCGATGCAACGAGCGTTCGAGGAACACCGGGCGCGTCATGCGCTCGAAGTAGCGGCTGCTGCGCAGGTATTTGCGGATGGGTTTCTCCGGGATGCCGAAGGTTTGGCTGGCGGCCGCGGCGTACTGGTCCGGATCGGTGGGGGCCTGGAAGCGCAGGCCGTCTTCCCAGAAGTAGTGGCAGGCGGTTGTCAGCTTTTCGTACTGGAAGTGGTCCCTGGGGTCTTCATCGCACAGGCGGAACAGGTCATCGACCAGGTGGGGCATCGTGAACAGCGAGGGGCCCGTGTCGAAGCGGAAGCCGTCTTGTTCCAGCAGGCCGAGCTTGCCGCCGGGCCCATCAGCAGCCTCAAAGACGGTCACCGCGTAGCCCTTCCGGGCGAGCCGAATGGCGGCGGCCAAACCGCCAACGCCGCTGCCGATGATGTGTGCCGTTTCCACGCGGCCCAAGTTGTGTGTTCCTTGCGATCTTTCCTGCACTGAAGGGGGAACATGTCACCCGCCCCTGCGTTCAATAGTTATGGCCACTTTTCGAAAACGACTGCGCCGCGGCCTTTGGGTCCTACTGGGCTTACTGCTGATTTTGGTGGCGGTGGCCTTGGTCCGAACCGCGCTTTTCGAGAGCCGACAGATCGAGGTCGACCCGATTGCCGAGCGGCCGATCCGCCCCGAAGCCATTGAGAACCTGGCCGCCTCGGTCCGCATACCCACGATTTCCTACGACGACACCGCACGGATCGACTACGCGCAGTTCGATTCACTTCATGCTTTCATCGAGCGAACGTATCCACTTGTTCACAAGCAACTTACCCGTGAGTTCGTGAACGAATACAGCGTCCTCTACACCTGGAAAGGCAGCGACGCGAGCCAGAAACCCGTCATTTTTCTGGCCCATTTGGACGTAGTGCCGTCCGGCGACAGCACCGATTGGGAACAACCCGCTTTTTCGGGGGCGATGGCGGAGGGCTTTTTGTGGGGAAGGGGCACGTTGGACGACAAAGTGAGCGCAATTGGGTGGTTGGAGGCCACCGAACAGCTCCTTTCCGAAGGATTTCGCCCAAAACCGACCGTTTTTCTCGCGTTTGGTCACGATGAGGAGATTGGCGGTACCCAAGGCGCGGCCCAACTCGTCAAACTGCTGGAGTCACGGGGTGTTGAGGCGGAATTGGTCCTCGACGAGGGCATGACGATTACCGAAGGGCTGGTCCCTGGCATTGAAAAACCCGTCGCGCTGGTGGGTTTGGCCGAGAAAGGCTATCTGACCCTACAGCTCACCGTCGAAATGGACGGCGGCCATGCCTCGATGCCCGCCAACGAGACTTCGATCACTGTTTTGGCTGATGCCATCGAGAAATTGCAGGCGAATCCCTTTCCGACGGAGTCCTCGCCTGCACTAGAAGCCTTTCTTGATTACGCCGGACCGGAGATGGCTTTTGGCTTGAAAGCAGCGATGGCCAACCGCTGGCTAACCCAACGTCTCGTCTTCTCGAAGTTCGCCGCCGCGCCGGGTTCCAATGCACTGCTTCGGACCACGATGGCTCCGACTGTTCTGCGAGCGGGTGACAAAGCCAACGCCATCCCCACGCGCGCTTCCCTGACCATCAACCTGCGCATCCTGCCGGGCAGTACAGTGGATGAGGCCATCGCGTATGTCGAGAAAACCATCGCCGATCCCCGGGTGCAGATTCAACAAGTCGGCTCGGTGAGTGAGCCTTCCGGCATTTCCTCACACGAATCCTGGGCCTTTGGGGTCGTGCATCGCACGATTGCCGAGGTGTACCCGGGTCACGTGGTTGCCCCCACGCTGATGATCGCCGGGACGGACAGCAAACATTACGAGGGAATCAGCCAGGACGTGTATCGCTTCCTGCCCATTCGCCTGTGCGCGGAAGATCTTTCGCGGATTCACGGACCGAACGAGCGCATTGCGCCCGCAGATTTCGAGCGATTGATCCGCTTTTACATCCGTTTGGTCGAGAACCTTTCAGAAAGCCCGCGCTAAATGTTCGATGGCTTGTGGAGTTTTTTCCCAGTCTGCCTATCTTTGTCCTCCCTTTCGGGCACCCTTGGGTGTCAGGATGGATTTGCGAGAGTAGCTCAGTTGGTAGAGCACGACCTTGCCAAGGTCGGGGTCGCGGGTTCGAATCCCGTCTCTCGCTCCAAGAACCCTTCGGCCTTGCCGGAGGGTTTTTTTGTTGGCCTATCTTTGTGGGCCCTGCCGGGATGGTGGAATTGGTAGACACGAGGGACTTAAAATCCCTTGGCCCTTGCGGGCCGTGCGGGTTCGACCCCCGCTCCTGGTACAAGTAGCGAATCAGCCCCCATCGAGAGATGGGGGCTTTTTTTGTCCGGTTGCGAGAATCCCCTATTATGGGGGCCAAACAATCAATCACACCTAGCATTTTGATCATGAAAAAATATCTACTCCTGCCAGCCTTGGCACTTCCCCTCCTGTTTGCGGGTTGTAAGAAAGAGGGAAGCTGTACGGGCCTAAGCGAAGACTGTGACCAATCACTCGTTGCCACCTGGGAACTTTCCAACATGGAAGAATGGGATGGAGATAGCTGGGAATCCTTTTCCGAATGCTCGATTCCTTCCGACCTGGTCACCTTCTCTTCCGACGGCACATGGACTCGCTCCGGCACATCTTGCGTCTTCAGTGCGTCGAGCGGCACCTGGGAGCTTGATGGCAACGAGGTGAACATCACTGGAGTTAGCGGGCCAGACTTCGAGAACATCTACGTGGAATTCGTTGGGGAGAACATGTACCTGAATTTTGAGGACTGTAGTAGCGGCAAAAAGTCGACGGGCACAACTGCCTTTGGCGACTGTCCCCAGTACCGATTGTTCTACTTGAAACAGTAGCAGACACAGGCCGAATCTCGGCCAGGATTAACCCAACCTCATCAAGCGATGAGGGTGGGTTTTTTTGCAAAAGCCCTACCTTAAAGGCTTCACATCAAACCATACGTATGAAAAAGCTTTACGCATTGCTTCTGGCGGCCCCATTGGTCCTGGCTGGTTGCACCAAAGACTCTGACGAGTGCAACGGACTGGATAACGAATGCCGCATGTCGGCCACCTGGAGTGGCAACAAAGTCGTCTCCGAATACGAGGGACGCGAGCGGTTTAAAAGCACCGAAACGGTGACCGAAGAGCAAAACTTGTTTGACGAGATTACCTTCTATTCGGACGGCACCTACGAATCACAAATTATCCCGCCAACCAGCGGCACTTGTGAATTCTGTGGCAGCGATGGTACCTGGGTACTCGACGGCGACCAGTTGATTCTGGACGGTGGAGACGAAACCTACACGCTTGTCCAGATCACAGCCTCGGAATTGATTTTCCGTGACGATTCCTACTGCGGTGGAGAAGCCAAGACTACTGAAACCTTCGAATGCAGTGGCACAGGGACTTTCTACTACACCCTGAAAAAGGACGGGCCAAGCGAAGTAGTCCCTGACTAGTTTCCCCCCAACCCAAAGCAGAATCCGCCCTCGTCGTTTGATGGGGGCGGGTTTTTTTATCCAAACAGGACCAATAGGAGAATTGCCTACAACATTTCCGGGTTTTGGTGCGACTCTGGACTGCTGGGGCTATGTTTAAGATTCAACTCAACCCATAAAAATGAAAAAGCTTTACGCATTGCTTCTGGCTGCACCCCTTGTGCTGGCCGGTTGCACCAAAGACTCTGACGAGTGTAACGGCCTTGACAAAGGCTGTCGCATGAGTGCGACCTGGTCGGGCAACAAGGTTATCTTTGAGTACGAAGATTTCAAGTTTCTTATCGCTGATAAGAGCACCGAAACGGTGATGGACGAAGCCCAGTTGGGCGACGAGGTGACCTTCTTTACCGACGGCACCTACGAGTCTTCCTATCCCTTCGACGGCGACTGCTTGTTCTGTGGCGACGACGGCTCGTGGTCCCTCAGTGGCGACCAAGTGACATTCGACGGCGACACCTACACGTTGGTTGCCCTCACGGCGACAGAGCTGGTACTTCGTGACGAATCGTTCTGCGGCCGTCGTGGTCGGAAGGCTACCGGCGATGCCATGGAGATCGAATGCACCGGCACGGCGACCTACTACTACACGCTGAAAGAAGACGGGCCAACCGTGGGGTTCTAGCGCGACCCATCAATGAATGAGAACCCGCCCTCATCGTTTGATGGGGGCGGGTTTTTTTTTGTGGCGTATCTTAAGGACTTAAATCAAACCCTATTTATGAAAAAGCTTTACGCATTGCTTCTGGCCGCCCCGATGGTATTGGCCGGTTGTACCAAAGACACCGATGAGTGTAACGGACTCGACAATGGCTGCCGGATGTCGGCTACCTGGACGGGCAACAAAGTTGTCTATGAGTACGAGGAGGTAGAACTTGTTTCCATCTCGAAGAGCACCGAAACCGTCACTCAAGAGGACAATTTGATCGACGAGGTGACCTTCTACACGGACGGCACGTACGAATCAAGCATTTTTTCGAGAGGTGGTTGCCTGTTCTGTGGCGATGACGGCACCTGGTCGCTCAGCGGAGATCAAGTGATCATTGACGGTGAAACCTATACGTTGGTGACCCTTACGGCCAGCGAGTTGATTCTTCGTGACGAATCCCACTGTGGCGGCGGTCCCCGCAAGGCTACCGGCGATGCCATGGAGATCGAATGCACCGGCACGGCGACCTACTACTACACGCTGAAAGAAGACGGGCCAACCGTGGGGTTCTAGCGCGACCCATCAATGAATGAGAACCCGCCCTCATCGTTTGATGGGGGCGGGTTTTTTTTTGTGGCGTATCTTAAGGACTTAAATCAAACCCTATTTATGAAAAAGCTTTACGCATTGCTTCTGGCCGCCCCGATGGTATTGGCCGGTTGTACCAAAGACACCGATGAGTGTAACGGACTCGACAATGGCTGCCGGATGTCGGCCACCTGGAGCGGAAACAAAGTCGTTTACGAATACGAGGAGGGTTCCTTCCCAATCAAAAGCACCGAAACGGTGACTAATGAGCAAAACCTGTTTGACGAAGTCACCTTCTATTCGGACGGCACCTACGAGGCGCAAGTGGTCCCGCCAACGATTGGCCAGTGCGAATTCTGTAGTAACGATGGCACTTGGGTGCTCGACGGCGACCAGATCATCCTGGATGGCGGCGACGAGACCTATACGTTGGTTGCGATTACTGCTACCGAGTTGATCTTTAGGGACGATTCGTATTGTGGTTTTGTCAGCAAAAGCACACTACGGCCGCGTGAGTGCGATGGCACAGCCACCTTCTATTACACGCTGAAAAAGGACGGCCCAACTGAGGTACCCGACTAGTTTAAGCTCTCATTATTGACAGCAAACCCGCCCTCATCGTTTGATGGGGGCGGGTTTCTTTTTGTGCCAAATGGCGTAGCTTACTGATTCAAACCAAGCATCATTCCCATGAAAAAACTCTTACTCCCCTTACTGGCCTTGCCTCTTCTGGTTGCCGGCTGCAAAAAAAGCGACGACAATTGCAGCGGTAGCGACAACAACTGTAGAATGATCGGCGCGTGGTACGAAGGCGAAGCCACTTTCGACAGCGACCCGTTTGGTGGCTTTACCAAGTCAACGGAGGAAGATGAAACGACGGAGGTTTCTTTGCCCGAAGAGATTGTCTTCTATTCCGACGGCACCTGGGAGGCTGATTCGTACGGCTGTTGCATTTCGTTGTTCAACGGAGGCAGCGGCACCTGGATGCTCAGTGGCACGACCATCATCCTAACTGGCGGCGCTAATGTGGATGAGCTAGTGCTAGTTCGTCTCTCGACAGAAAGCGAAATTACCGTATCTGGTGTCTACTCGGGAGGCTTTGCTATCAAGTCATCCATTTCAATCCCAATTGCAGAGGATATCCCCTTCACAGCGACCTACCAGTTTAATGCGGACGGACCGACCTACGTAGGCGTTCCATAGCGGAACTCACACTCGTATTGAAAAGGCCGCTCGAGAAGAGCGGCCTTTTTTATGCATTGTAGTAAGAACGAGCCCGGCTACTTGGCGGGCTTTTGCCAGACCACCCGGCCCTTCTTGTCGACATAGGCCCAAACCTTCTCGTCCAGCATCACCTGAGCCAGGCCGCCTTCAAACTTGATGGGGTTGAATAAGGCATGCGTCGGGCCATGAAACTGTGCGGGCACGACCAGCTTGCCTTTCTTGTTGATGAAGCCCCAGCCGTTTTCCTCCTTCACTTTCACGGCGGCGAGGCCTTCCGAGAAGTCGCCCGCCTCCAAAAACTGTGGTTCAATGACCACTTTCCCGCTCAGGTCGACGAAGCCGTATTTCCCTTCCGTAAGAATGGGAATCAAGCCATCGCTGTAGTCCCCGGCGATGCCTGCATCCTTACCGAGCAACACCTTCCCTTGCGGGTCGATGGCCAGCATGCCGCCCGCGGGCAGGGTCACGGTCGCCACCCCATCGTGGAAGTTCGATTCAAAGTAGTAGGGCGTGCCGCCCATGGTCATCACGAAGCCATACGCATACTTGAAGTCGATCACCACTTTCCCCGTCTTGTCGATGTAGCCGTAATAATCCTCCTGGTTTTGCACCAAGGCACGGCCTTCGTAAAAGTCGCCTGCCGTCGCGAATTGGTAGGGGATCACCAGCTCGCTTTTGGTGTTCACAAAGCCCCAGCGGTTGCCTTTCCTCACGCGGGCAAGACCCTCGTGGAATTCCAGCGGCTCGGCGTACGGTCCTGGGAGGACTGTCTTGCCGGTTTTGTCGATGACCAGCCACTGTTGGTCTTTCATGACCGAGGCAAGGCCTGAGCCAAACGGCAGTGCCGCTTGATATTGAGGTTCAATGACCAGGCCCCCCGCTGCGTCGATGTAGCCAGCCAAACGATCGGTGGTCACCACATAGGCGCGGTCCGCGACGAAGGCCCCGGCAGCCAAATACTGTGGATCGACAACCGACTTGCCCTTCACATCCATGTAGCCCCACACGTCGCCGACTTTGTAGGGAAAAAGCGATTGCGCGTGTGCAGCCAGGCTGGCGGCGGCGAACAGAAGAAGTAGACCGAGACGTTTCATGGGACGGAGGAGAGGTTGTTCCCCCCAAAGTACCAAGAATCGTGCGGGACTAGGCTTCGGCGGTAGCGGGCTTCTTTTTGCCTTTGTACAGCCGCTCAATCAGGCGGGGGGCTAGCTCGGCTTCGTCGATGTGTTGGATGCCCCAATCGGCCAGCTGCTGAAGGATGGGCAACAGCGATTGACCCAGCGGGGTCAGGCTGTATTCGACCCGTGGCGGCACTTCGGGGAAGACCTCCCGGTCCAGCAGGCCGTCTTCCTCCAGTTCGCGCAGTTGGGTGGTCAGCATCTTTTTGGTGATGCCCCGAAGGTTGCGGCTCAGGATGCCGAACCGGTTGCGCCCATTCCCCACTTCGAAGAGGACAAGCGTCTTCCATTTGCCACCGATCATCAGCATGGTGCGGCTGAAGGGGCACAAGGGCCCGAGCGCCTCGCAGCTCTTCTCATACATCTCGCAGTAATCGGTCAGTGCAGTCGATCCCATGTTATCGCCATGTTAAGATTCAATAGTATCCTTTTCGATACTAGTTGACAAAGATAATACTTGTCTTGTCATTGCAACTACATTCATTCACGAAACTCTTTTCCGAATTCAACCATGAGTAAGATTCTCATCACCGGCACCTCCAGTGGCTTTGGCCGCATGGCGGTCGAAACCTTCGCCAAGAAGGGCCACCAAGTCATCGCCACCATGCGCGGTGTCAAGGGAAAAAACGCCGAAGCAGCGGCGGCGCTCTCGGCCATTGACGGCGTACAAGTCGAAGAACTCGACGTGACCAACCAAGCGACCATTGACGCGGTGGCCGCGAAAGTGGGTGGCGTTGACGTACTGATCAACAACGCGGGCTTGGGCCAAATGGGCCTGACCGAAACCTTCACTGCGGAAGATGCACATCGCGTGTTCGACGTGAACTACTATGGGGTCATCCGAATGACCAATGCGTTCCTGCCCGCTATGCGCGCGAAAGGGGAAGGGCTCATCATCAACATCAGCAGTACGCTGGGCCAGATTACCATGCCGTTCGTCGCGCATTACTGCCCCAGTAAGCACGCTTTGGAGTCCTATACCGAGTCGCTGAAAATGGACCTCGCCTACACGGGCGTGGAGCTGGCGATGATCCAGCCGGGCGGCTTCGGCACCAATTTCTTCGGCAACCTGCTGCCCGCTTCGAAGCCCGAAGTCGCGGAGGCCTACGGCGAAATGGCTGAAGCCCCAGCGAAAATGGGTGCTTCCCTTGGCGAAGCCTTTGGCGGTCCAGATGCGCCGAGCCCCATGCTCGTTGTTGACGCGATGGTCGCCCTGGTGGAAGCCCCGAAAGGCAAGCGTCCCTTCAAGACGCCCGTTGATCCCATGGGTCAGTCGTTCATTGAAGCCATCAACGAAATGCACGACAGCAAACAGCACGAAATGCTGGTGATGTATGGCATGGCACCTACCGAGGCGTAATCCACTCGTCTGCGGAATGAAAAAAGACCCGCCCTCAACGGACGGGTCTTTCTTTTGCGCAAGGAACGCGGAAGGTTACTTGGTGAGGCTTTTGAAAGCATCGAGGTTTAGCTCTTTCAAGACCTTGTCCATGTCCTCTGGCTTCCACTCACCGCCGAGCAATTCGACGCTTACTTGAAGTGAATCGTTGATCGAGACCGTGTAGGTGGCCGTCTCAGAGATTTTTGAGTAAGTCATCCAACCTGTGTAGCCACCGACGTTAATGATCTCAGCTTTTTTCTCTGCGGTCTCAGTTGGCTTGTAGGCACTGTAGTCTATTGGGAAGATCTCCTGGGCTTTCGCGAACATTGCCTTGACCATGATGTAGCGACCTTCTTCGACCAAGTCGTTGTCTTCCCGCATGATGTATGCGGCGAGATATCCTTTGTGTTCGGCGAACTCGGTAAGCGTCATTGGGTCGGTCTCCGGATTTAAAACAAAGCCCCAGAGCGAATCGGGGAAGGCACCGGGGACTTCCACAGCCGTTTCTTCAGGTTGTTGAGTTTCGGTCGCAGTGCTTTCGACCTCTTCGGTGGATTCACCATCGCCGCAAGCGCTCAGGGAAATACTTACGACGAAGACAAGGGAAACGGCAAATGTGAGGTGTTTCATATAATGATAGTAATAGTAGTAGAGGAATGAGTATTACTATCAAACGGTTTTCATCCCATCAATGTTTCAGGCGTTTGCCCCAGATTTAGGATTCCACCCATGAAAAAGGCCCGACATCTGTCGGGCCTTTTCTGTTGTAAGGAAAGAGGCTTACTGCGCCGCCAAGGTGCTGAAGGCAGTCAAGTCCAGTTCTTCCAGAACAGTCTTAAGGTCTTCGGGCTTCCATTCGCCGCCGAGCAATTCGACGCGCAGTTGCAGCTTCTCGCTCAGCGAGGCTTTAAAGGTCGCCGTCTGGTTGACTTTCGAATAGGTCATCCATCCGTTCACGTCGCCAACGGTCAGGAAGTCGGCAATGCGCGTTTCGTCATCAACTGGCTTGTAGCTGCTCAGGTCCATTGGGAACTTCTGGCTCGCCTTGGCCTGAACCACCTTCACAGCGATGAAGCCCTTGCCGCGTTTCTCTTTGTCGAGGTCCGAGACGTAGGTACACATGTAGCCTTTGTTCTCGGCAATGTCGCTCAGTGTGGTGGGGTCGGTGACGGGGTTCATCACGTAGCCCATCAGGGTAGCAGGGAAGGGGCTAGGCGTCTCGACTACTTCGGGCTCGGGTTCTTCAGTCGCAACTGAGTCAGTGGCCGTGCTGTCCGAATCATCGGTGGTTTCGCCGTCGCCGCAAGCAGTCAAGGCAAGGCTCGCGGTGAAGGCGAGCGAAAGGAAAAGGTAGGTGTGTTTCATGGGAGAAGATTTGGTTGGTGAAAGGGGGCAAAAGTGCCAACCAATGATAAGATACCCTTGCACAAATCGGAAGTATCGGGACAAAAACTCGTCGGAGGGAACGCGATCCTATGGGCAGGTGCCTAGCTTTACCGCGTAGCTCACCCAGATGCCCAAGACCCGCTCCCCCTTTCGCATCGAAGCCCGCCACCTGCTGCTGCTGGCCTATCCGGTTAGCCTGGGTCAAGCGGGCCACATTATGACCAACATCGCCGATTCGGTGATGGTGGGCCACTACAACTCCGACCACTTGGCGGCGGCGACCTTTGCGTTCAGCCTGTTTGTCCTGCCCTTGGTCCTGGAAATGGGCTTTTCGATGGGCATCACCCCACTGGTCGCACAAGCTGACGGCCGCGGCGACCGCAAAGCGATTGCCCGTTACTTCACCAACGGATTGGCACTCAATGCGCTCGCGATGCTGGCGATGCTGGGCTTCTCGATTCCGCTGATTTATGCCATGCCCTACATGGGCCAGGAGCCGGACATCATTCCCCTGGCCCGAGACTACTACATCGTACTCATTCCCTCGTTGGTCACGATCATGATCTTCCAGGTGTTTCGCCAATTCTGCGAGGGACTATCCGAAACACGCATTCCGATGATCTTCTCGCTGGTGGGCAACGGGGTGAACATCGTGCTCAACTACCCGATGATCTACGGAAAATGGGGTTTCCCCGAAATGGGCCTGGTGGGAGCGGGTTGGGCCACGCTCATCGCCCGCGGCTCGATGGCCGTGCTGATGGCGATCTACGTGATGCGGGCCCAGAAATTCAGCCCCTACATGCGCATGGCGCTCAAGGCGAAGATCCGTACGAAAGAACTCAAGGAGTTGTTGAAAATCAGCCTGCCAATCTCCATCCAGATGATCGTCGAGGTGGGAGCCTTCGTGGGCAGTGTCATCATCATCGGTTGGCTTGGCAAAGCGGCCTTAGCGGCGCACAATATCGCCATCCAATTGACGGCTTTTACCTACATCCTGGTCATGGGCATTGGCTCGGCGGCGACCATTCGAGTGGGCAATGCGGTGGGCCGTAAGGATGCGGTGGGCATTCGCATCACCAGCCGCGTATCGACCACCTTGGCCATCCTGTTCATGGGGGGAGCCTCTGTGGTTTTTCTGCTCACGCGCAATTACCTGCCCATGCTCTTTGTCGACCCCTCGGAAACCGAGATCATCGGTTTGGCGGCCCAGCTCTTCGTGGTGGTCGCCATTTTTGAGATACTCGATGGCATCCAAGCCAACGCCCAAGGCATCCTGCGGGGCATGAGCGACGTCGTGATCCCGGCGTTTATGACCACGGGCAGTTATTGGCTGCTGACACTTCCACTTGGCTATGTGCTGGCCATTCAATTGGGCTACGGTGTGGTGGGCATGTGGTCCTGCTGGGTGTTGGGCCTTGGTGCGGCTTCGATCCTTCTGATGTGGCGGGTGCGGGTACGTACGCGCAGCCAGCTCAAGGAGTTTGAGGCGACACCCGCGTCGGGCGACGAGGCCGCGTAGCCGCCGCCGATTTCTGGCCCTGAGTTGCGTATCTTAGGCTATGGCCGTAACCGAACGAGAGGACGCAAACGCGATTTCGAAGAAGAAGCTTCACTTCCCGATCAACGAGCGGCTGCGCCACTACTTGCACAAGTACGGGCGCGAGATGAGCACGCCGCTGTCCTACAATGACCTGACCCATTTCACGGGCGGCATGGCGATCCTCGACAGCGAGGGGAACGACACCCTGTGGATGGCCGCCATGTACGGCCACGCCGAGATCCGCGAGATCTACGACAATCTCAAGCTGATCTACGCGATGCTCGCCACCGACGGGGACATCACGGTCATCGAGCACCTGGACATCGAACGCGTCGAGTACTGCACCTTCGGCAACTCGAAGCCCTTCCGCATCCGCTTGGTTAACACCCTGAACGGGAACCACGGCTACTACTACATCAAGCGGGCGGATGCCTCAAGGGTCTATGGCCTGGAGCTGGAGCACATCCTCTCGCCCGACAAGATCAACTTCATCACCGATCAGAACACCCTGATCGAAGACCACATCGCGGGGGTGCCCGGCGACGTGTTCATTCAAAGCTGGATGGATACGCCCGCCATGAACAAAACCCGCATGGCCAAGGAGTTCATCAAGTTCAACGAGCGATGTTTCGTGCGGCTGCTCGGCGACATGCGGTCCTACAACTACGTGGTCGACATCACCCCGGATTTTGAGGACACGCAGTATCGCATCCGCGCCATCGACTTTGACCAACAGAGCTACGAGGGCCGCAAGTCCATGTACCTGCCCCAATATTTCAAGGAGAACAACGAGGTGGTGAAGCTGTGCCTCAAGCACGTGCCCGTCGAGGTGGCGCGCCAGTATCAGAAGGAGGAGCGGACGATGATCGCCAAGCGGCTGAAGACGATGCGCTACCGGGCGAAGGATTTGGTGGACATCATGATTACCGACACGATTTCGACCCCCGAGAAGACCGACCAGCTCAAAAAGGAGTTGGCCGCGCACTTCGACAACCTAGCTTTTCTCAAGTGTCGCAACATGGGCGAGGTGGTCAAGGTGATGATGAAGGTGACCCTGCTCAAACCAATGCGCCGCATTAACGAGATCGAGAAGCAGGTCAGTAAAAGAACAGCCGGGCTCTACTAGAGAACCCGGCCGTTCAAGCAAGTCCAAAAAAGCTTAGCGGTCGCAGGGCTTGTAAATCGCGCCTGTGGCGAAATCGACAATCACGCCCGGCAGAAACAAGACACAGTCAGCAATTAAGGCCACAGCGCGAACCTTGCGTTGGGGCTCGCCATCGGCAGGTTTGGTGCGCTGGCAGGTGCTTACAGAACCCCCAAAGACCGTCGCACAGCCGGAGAAGGCAATGCAAGTCGCCAGAAAGAGTGGTGCAACAAATTTTTTCATAACAGAGGGGCTAAAAGCGTATTCAGTTAAGGTAGCCCAAAAAAAATTCGCATACTGATGCGAACGCTGTTAAAAACTGATTTCTTTTTTCGTTAACTAATCTTCGCCCACTCTGGCCGATTTTTCAGCGTCCGGTCGAGTTCGAGGCGCAGGCCCTGGTGCTCGGGTAGCGCCAGTTTTGGGTCTTGGTCCAGCATCAGGATCGTCAGCTCCCGAATCCGCGCGATCAGCGACTGGTCCGCCGACAGATCGGTGAGCTTCAAGTCCAGAACCCCGCTCTGCTGCGTGCCCAATAAGTCCCCCGGCCCGCGCAGTTGCAGGTCGACCTCGGCAATCCGAAAGCCGTCGCCCGTTTGCACCATCGTCTCGATCCGCGTGCGCGCTTCCCGCGACAGCTTCTCTTTGGTCAACAGGATGCAGTAGGAT
>CAYGKP010000046.1:7597-14430 GCA_964350605.1 uncultured Cytophagales bacterium | reverse complement strand
CTCGACGAGCTGCCGACCCAAATGGTGAAATCACCAGGTTCCACCATTCGTTTGTTCTCAGCACCCCAAAACGCAAAGCTTTCCGAATCGAGCTTGAAGTGCACCACCGCTGTCTCCCCTGGTACCAACCTGATTTTCTCAAACCCCTTGAGCTCTTTGATCGGTCGGGTCACCGAACTCACCTGGTCTCGAACGTAGAGTTGAACCACTTCCTGTGCTTCGTAGTCACCTTGGTTCGTGACGGCCACCCGTACTGTGACCGTCGAGTCAACAGAGATCAACGTGTCCGAAAGTGTTGGTTTTCCGTACGAGAAGGTGGTGTAAGAAAGTCCGTAGCCAAACGCGAACAAGGGGCTTGTCTGGTCAAAGAGGTAGCCGCGTCTTGCAGTGGGTTTGTAGTTGTAGAAAACGGGCAAGTGGCCGACCGATCGTGGAATGCTGATCGGCAGTTTTCCACTGGGCGAAACCGCCCCGCTGATCAAGTCGCCAATGGCATGGCCACTCTCAGGTCCCATGTACCAGCATTCCATCAGGGCATCGGTGCGACTGAACACAACCTCCGACAGCACCGGGCTGCCATTGAACAGCAGCGTAACAATGGGCTTGCCAAGTGCGTCGATCGCTTGAAAGAGTTCTTCTTGCTCGCCCAACAGTTGCAAGTGGGTTCGGTCTCCCTTGTGGCTTTCCGCCCACGCTTCGCGTGAGGTTTGTTCGTTCCCCCCCAAGCAGAGAATCACCACGTCGGCCTGTGCTGCTATGGCTTTCGCCTCCCGGATCTTCTGCAAGTTCTCTTCGCGATCCGCGAGCTCCACTGGGTCTACGCCCCAACCAGTCTTCACCCACTTTCCCTCCACAAGAACCGAGTCCTTTGTGATGGCACAGCCCTCAGCATACAACACCTTCGCATTTGTGAAGCGCTCACGAATGCCTTCCAGCACCGTTACGTGGTAGGAAGGCTCGCCACTGTACCCGCCCAATAACTCTCGGTCGGCATTCGGGCCAATAACCGCAATGGTGAGTGCCTTCTGCGTATCCAGTGGAAGCAGATCTCCTTCGTTTTTCAACAAAATTGGGGTTTCGCGCGCCGCTTGAAGAGCCAGTCGGTGGTGCGCGGGCACGTCCACGGTTTCAACCACGAGCTTCTCATCGACGTAGGGATTCTCAAAGAGGCCCAACTCGAACTTCTGCGTCAGCACCAACCGAACGGCCCGGTCAATGACCTGCTCATCGAGCTGACCCGCTTGCACTGCCTGGGCCAGGTTTCGAAAGGCCACCGGCTCGGGCAACTCCACATCCACACCACTTGTCAAGGCCTTGAGGCCTGCTTGGTCATTATCGACTGTCACTTGATGTCGGCTCACCAACTCTTCGATGGCATAGTAATCGGAGACGACGACTCCTTCGAATCCCCACTCCTCTCGCAACACATCTTTTAGCAGCCAGGAATTGATGTGGGAAGGCACGCCATCCACCTCGTTATAGGAAGCCATGATGCAGCGCACCTTCGCCTTCGTGACACACTGCTCAAAGGGGTGCAGAAAAACTTCTCGCAACGTGCGTTCACCAACCGAAATGGGGCCCGCATTCGTTCCCGATTCTGGCTGGCCGTGGGCGACAAAGTGCTTCAAGGTGGCCATTACGTGGTCGCCGCCAATGAGGCTATCGCGACCCTGAAACCCCCATACCGCGGCCAAGCCCATTTCACCCACCAAATAAGGGTCTTCCCCAAATGTTTCCTCCACTCGGCCCCACCTGGGATCTCGCGCAACGTCCACGACCGGGGTCAATGCGAGGTGCGCGCCCGTACGGCGGGCCTCCAGCGCGGTCATGGCGTAGAGCTCCTCGACCAGCTTGACATTCCAAGTGGAGGCCAGTCCAATCGGTTGGCTGAAACTGGTTCGCCCTGGGGCGGCGTGACCGTGTAAGCACTCCACATGAAAGATAACCGGGATGCCCAAGCGGGTCTCCTCGACGAAATACTTCTGGACGGCGTTGGTATAGCTCGCACACGCCTGTGGTGTCTTTCCCTCGCTGGGGCGACCGATTTGACCCAACCCATCTGGGATGTGCTTCTTGGCCGAATCTACCGAGAACCGCCCTTCCGCGTCGTTGAACTTCACCTTTTCATTCCAATAGCACTGCAGTTGGGCCACTTTCTCCGCCAGCGTCATCTGTGACAACAGCGACTCAACACGCGCATCGACAGTAAGACTCGCGTCCTTGTAATCCGCTTCCGATGGGTGGGACTGGCAACCCAGGAGTGTCACGAAGACCGCGGCAGGTAAAATGGCTTTCATAACAAGTCGGAGTAGAAAGAGCTTGTAAGCATTGAGCTTGGTGGCATCAAAGAAGAATTTCATGCTGTACCTAGTACGTTCAAACTCACCTTCCAGTAAGAACATTTCAAGTTTTAATTGAGCCAAATCTAGCTGATGCACCAAAATGCCAAGTGACACCATGCACTCGAATGATTGATATTTTCGGCAAATCCACGCCTGGTCTGTTTTATCAATCCGCTTTGAAGGTCTTGACAGCCTGGCTAGATTTCGAACATGTCATGGTTGTCTACCCGTCGGTTTTTCTTGGCTTGGGCACTCCCATTCGTAGCGTTTGCACTGGTCGCGCTATTCTTTCCTCGCCGTTCGGTCAATCTATTCCCCGATCCGAGAGCGACGCTGACGCCCATCTCGGACAGCTATTCGGGTGGTAACTCCTCCGGGCAATTCTCCCTATCGGACTCTGTGATTGTTTTCGACTACCGGTTGGATGACCAAATCACCTATCCCTACATGGGCTTTCGAGTGAACCCCGGTCAGCCGATTGACTTCACAGCATTCAACGAGGTTCGCTTGCGGCTAACAACTGATGGCGGCCAGCGCATTCCTGTCTTCTTCGAAGGCCCACACTATACGTTGCAGGATGGGCGCGACCTTGAAGTACTTCTTTGGAACACCCTTGAGACGATTGAGGGGCAAGAAGAGTACGCCTTGCGGTATGAAGATTTTGAAGTCCCCTCTTTCTGGTACCGTGTCTCTGATGTCAGCGAGGTTGTAAACAAAGGTGATGCGCTCGAACGGATCGAAACCATGCGGATCACCGGCAACGAAATGGACCGCCCCACCCATTCGGGCCACATGGAATTGCGGGCGTTGACGTTGGTATCGAACCCCAACCCGATGCTTTGGCGCGCTTTCTATTGGTTGCTGGGGTTCGAGGTTTTCGTCCTACTGATTTACCTCTTCTTGCGGAAGTACCGCATTCAAATCGTGGCGATACCGTACCAACCCAAGGAAAAAGCCTCAAAACAAGAGGAAGCGTTCGCTCGCATCCAAGCGTATTTGGCCGAGCACTACGACCAACCGATTACTGCTGAGATCCTTCGGCGCGAAACAGGTATCCCTCGCCAACGGGTTGCGGATACCGTAAAGAAAGCCACCGGCCTTACCTTAAAGAATTTGGTCAATCAAGTGAGACTGGCCGAAGCCAAACGTCTGTTACGAGAAACCGATTTGCCTGTCATCGACATTGCCTTTGGGGTTGGTTACGGAACCAGTGCCCATTTCCATCGCGTTTTCAAGGAAGAAGAAGGGGTAACACCACTGGCGTATCGCGCCCAGCAGATCGCCACACCTTGATCGGTTATGTAACTACACATAGTTACTTGGGTGGCCCGCATTTGGCGCAATGGGACCATGAGTTTGACTTCAAGTCAAAAATCACCCTTTTGCCTGACCAAAGTCAGGCTACGATCGAACCAGGTGGGCCATTTTTGGAAATGGTTTTCGGTCGACTTTTCCATCGACGCCAATGGACCGCTCGTCTGCGCAAATGGGAGACCCTGCGCGAGGAGGCCCTACGCGTTGAGCCCCGTTTGGTGGACTTGCTGCCTCAACCCAGCGAAATGGATGGCCCCACCTTGGACGTAAAACTGGAGGCCTTCCAGCGGCTGCTCCGAATGAAAACCGCCCCTCGAGAGGGGCGGTAATCAGCCTACGAGGTGCCCCAAAAAAAGCCCCGATACCTAGGTGTACATTCGGTTGATGCGTTGCAACCCGGCTGTGTCGAGCACTTCGATGGAACGCCCATTGAGTTTGACCAAGTGTTCGTTCTTGAACTCAGCCAACAGACGAATGACGGTCTCTGAAGCCGTCCCGATCATGTGCGCCAAATCGTTGCGCGAGAGCAGGATTGTCTTCGATCGGCCCGATTCACTGAGCCCGACCAACGCCTCGGCCAACCGCCCCCGAACGGGCGTATAGGCCATCGAGGTCATTTTCTCTTCAGCAAACGCAATGTCCTGAAACATCAGTTGAATGAACTGATCGAGCATCCCGCCATCTTGAAGCAAAAGCCCCTGAAAGTCCTCTTTTGGGATGAATACCACCTGCGATTCGGTCAAGGCCGTTGCCGTGCTCTGGTGTTGAGCATTCGCCAACAGCTCGGCGTAGCCCAAAAAGCTGGCAGTTCGGGCCACTTTGATGATTTGCTCCTTGCCATCACTCCCCAACTTGTGGACCTTGACTAGTCCGGTGAGGACGTAGTAGACGCCGTAGGCACGCTGACCCTCTCGGTAGAGTTCCTGGCCCTTACGAAGACTCATTCGGTCAAAGGCCCCCAGGGCAATCTGGTGGTCGGTCGTGGAAAGCAGGTCGGTGAGCATGGTTTGAAGCGTTGGGTACTGCCTCAAAACTCCATGCCAACGTGCTGGTAGCCTTCACCCTTAACACTGAAATTTCCCGCTACGCCTTTATACTGAGTGGGCGTAGGCCGTTTGCTGCGCTCAGTCTGTCAATCCGGCTTTCAACGCGTACTTGATTAAGCCCACCGTGTTCTTCGCCCCCAGCTTGACGAGCAAATTCTTGCGGTGTGTATCAACCGTGCGTTTGCTGATGCACAGGTTGTCGGCAATCTCTTGGTTGGTCATTTCCTGTGAAATCAATTTAAGCACCTCGACTTCTCGGGCCGATAATGCCGAGAGCGGTTGGGCCGCCTTCTCGCTGGTGCGGCTTCCCGCTTGGTGCATGAACTGATTGAGCAGTTTTTGCGAGACCGCGGGGGTGAAGTAACTGTCGCCGCTATGAATGGTCTCAATGGCTTCGACCAACTCCTCCTTTCCCGTGTTCTTTAACACATATCCCGTCGCGCCGGCCTTGAGCATGTTGACGATGTACCGCTCCTCGTCGTGCATACTGAGGGCCAACACCCGCACACCTGGGTAGTGCGCTTTGACGCGCACGGTCGCTTCAATCCCACTCAACTCGGGCATCTTGATATCCATGAGGACCACATCGACCGATTCGTTTTCAAGAAAACCCAGAACCTGTTGGCCGTTTTCGGCTTCGCCCGCCACCTCAATGGCCGCTTGCTCGGCCAACAGGCTGCGCAACCCTTGCCGGAAAATGGCGTGATCGTCGGCAATCAGGACGCGAATCATGCCAGATCGGTCAGAGGCAATTCGACGCTCACGGTCGTTCCCCGACCGGCCTGGGAATCAATGTACAACACCGCACCAATCGACTCGGCGCGACTTGTCACGTTTCGCAACCCGATGCCGCCGCCGCCCGTCGTGGGATCGAACCCTTTTCCGTCGTCTTCGACCAGCAACAACAAACTCTCATCATGGCGGACCAATTGGATTTCCACCTGCGATGCATTGGCATGGCGCAACGCATTGGTGAGCAGCTCCTGCGCGATGCGGTAGTAGGAGAGCTGCACCTCTTTGGGAATGGCATGACCCGGCCCAGCGAGTTGATAGCGCACGTTGGCACCACCCACTCGCAATTTGGAACACAAATCATCCAACGCAGTTTCCAAGCCAAAATCTTCCAGCGTACCAGGCAGCAAATTGTGCGAGATCGACCGGATTTCACGCATGGCTTGGTCCAATAATTCAGCCGTCTCGTTGGCAGCATGCTGGGTGCTACTTAACCGCAATTTCACCGCGGAGAGCAAGGGCCCCAACCCATCGTGCAGGTCCGCAGCGATGCGCTTTCGTTCCTTCTCTTGGCCTTCGATCAGAGCCCGCATGAGCGCGCGTTCGTTGTTTCGTTTCTCGGTGCTATCGGTCACAAGGGCGATCGCCAGGGTTTGGCCGTGCGCGTGCAGGTGGTTGAGGCTAACCTCGACGGGAAATTCCTGGCCAGTTTTACGGCGGCCCATCAGGTTGAGGCCCCGGCCCATCGCCCGCTTCTGGGGGTGCTTGAAATAGTTGGCGCGGTGGTCTACGTGCGTCTCTCGCAGGTGCGTTGGGATCAGAATCTCAATGGATTCCCCTTCTAGCTCGCCTTTTTGATACCCAAACATGGCGCAGAGGCTGGGATTGGCCGTTCGGATCAAGCCTCGTTCGCTCACGAGCAAAATGCCCTCGTTCGCGCTTTCGAACAGTTCGATGAGGATCTCTTGGGTCAATTCCATGGTGCCTTCAGTCTTGCGCTGGGGTCGGATGCCCGCCGCATAGACGAAAGGTACGAGCCCCAGCGGTCTGGGCCAGGTCGGCCGTCCAGTTTTGAGGAGCCGAGGGGCTCAAGTAGGGAATCCCCAAGCTCAGACCCCGCAGCAGCAACAAAGCACCGATCAGGCCCATGGCCCAACCCGATCGTTCCCATCGCATGGCAGATGGACGACGCGCTTTGATCCACACAAGAACTGAACTCATGCCCAGCCAGATCGGCAGCGTACCCAACCCAAAAGCCACCATCGTCCCCAACGAACCCCACCAGGAGTTCTCGCTAATCGCGAGGGCCATCCCCCCGTACCCCAAACCACAAGGCAGCCAGCCAGACAACCCCCCAACGGCCAGTCGCGCAAAGCCGTGAAGCGGTCCCGTCGCCAAT
>CAYGKP010000046.1:0-7587 GCA_964350605.1 uncultured Cytophagales bacterium | reverse complement strand
ACGCACCACCCGCACCGACCACCAACGCACCAACGGATTTGAGCGGCCAAGTGCAAGGCCCAGCGCCCCCAGAAGCAATAGCCCCCCCATCGCAAGGGTCAACCCGCGTTGCAGTCCCGCGGCGTGGGCCCCTTCGACCAGACCACCGGCTAGTAGTCCCAATAGCACATAGCCCATCAAACGCCCGCCGTGGTGCAGCCAGAAGCGGCTCGTTTTCGGCCCCAGTCCACCCACCAGCGGACCGCACATCACCACACAGTGGGTGCTGCCCACCAGTCCTAACACAAAAGCCGAGATCCACCAGTTCATCGTTCGAGGGGGACTTCCCAGTAATAGACTTTCCCCTGCTGGGTCAGTTGAATTTTCACTTTCCAGGTACCTGGAGTAAGACCCTCGGTGGGCAACGTAACGGTGGTCCCTTCGGTGAGGTCCAACTGGAGGCTGCGGTCCTTTTTGCTTTCCATCGGGTGGAAAAGGGTCAAGGTACCTTTGGCCCCCGCTATCTCTGCGGGAACCTGGATCGACAGCATCGGCGTACTCGCATCGCCCCGAACAATCAACGGCCCGAGTGAATCGGCCCGATGGGTCGCCGCCACGTGCTGATCGAACGCCAAGTCATCGGCGTAGTACGTTTCGCTGACCAATGAAGCATCTACCTTCATCGCACCCACCATCAGGTAGGCAATGAAGCCCGCAAACAAGACGAACACCGCGATGATGGAAAGGGGCCAGAGTTTCATGAGCGAATCGAAAGGTTGGGTTAGCGGATGGGGCCCAGGAACTTGGTGTTGGTGACGGTCAGTTCGCGCTCGCCGTCGTAAAAGCCGATCCGCACCTTAGTGCTGATTCCATCGAGGACCTCGGGGTCGGCATCGAGGAAGAGGGTGCCTTCCGTACTGCTTTGGCCCGCAATCTCTGGGGCATTTCCAACCCAGCGCAGGGTCATCCCCTCGGGTTCCAGCACACGGGCGGTGAGGTGGTACGCTTCTGTGGTCTTGTTGACCAGTGTCACATTGTAGAGGTTCGAGAGGGTGCCGTCCGGCTGGGTCACGAAGAGTTGCCCGCGGGCTTTGAGCACCGTCGCCTCCACGTCCGAACGCAGAAATAACAGCGAAGTCAAGAGCCCAATGAGCGCAACCAGCACCACCGAATAGGCCGTCATGCGGCCCGTCCAGCGGAGCTTTTTGCCCTCAGCAATGCCTTCTTCCGAGGCGTAGCGGACCAGCCCACGCGGTTTGTTGATTCGATCCATGATCGAGTCGCAGGCATCGATGCACGCCGTGCAGTTGACGCACTCCATCTGGGTCCCGTGGCGAATGTCGATGCCCGTGGGGCAGACGGCCACGCACTGGTGGCAATCGATGCAGTCGCCGTTTTTGCCCTGCACCGCGCCTTTGTGGAGCTTCCCGCGCGGCTCGCCCCGTTTGTAATCGTAGGCAACCACGATGCTCTTCTTGTCGAGCAACGCGCCCTGCAAGCGGCCATAGGGGCACACGATGGTACAGACCTGCTCGCGGAAAAAGGCAAAGATCCAGTAAAAGACAATCGAGAAAATGACAATCGCGAGGAAGGTCGAGGCATGGGCCTGAGGTCCTTCGCTGATGTACTCAATCAGGGTGTCGGTCCCCACGATGTAGGCCAACACCAAGTTGGCGATGGCAAAGGCGACCCCAAAGAAAAGGGTGTGCTTCAGGGTTCGCTTGATAAGTTTCTCGCGCGTCCAGCCCATTTTCTTTAAGGCCTTTTGCTTCATGTAGTCGCCCTCGATCAGGTACTCGATCCGTCGAAACACGCCTTCCATGAAGACCGTCTGAGGGCAGACCCATCCACAAAACACCCGCCCGAAAACAACCGTGAACAGCGCGATGAACACCACCCCTGCGATAAAAGCGATGACCACCAAATACAAATCCTGGGGCCAGAAGGTGAGGCCGAAGAGGATGAACTTCCGCTCAACAACGTTCAGCAAAATGATCGGCTGGCCATTCACCCGAATCCAGGGGAGGCCAAACAGCACGACCAGCTGGAACACCCCCAGCCAGAAGCGCAGGTTGGTCAGGCGCCCCTTCGGCTTTTTGGCAAAGACCCAGACACGCTTGCCCTCTTGGTCGACGGTTGTGAGACTGTCGCGGAAACTTTCCTCGTGAGCATAGATGTCTTCCTGCGCACCCATCGCCTAGTTTTCCTCGGGCACGTACTTCTCGCCTTGGGGATCCTTGGGGTTCTCGGGATCGCTGCCCACCAGGGCGAGCACGTAGCTAGCCAGTTGGTAAATCTCCTCGTTCGAGAAGTCGGCCTTCCAGGCTTTCATGCCTTTGTCGGGCACCCCGTACTTGATGGTATGGTACAGCGCATTCACATCCCCGCCGTGGAGCCAATACTCGTCCGTCAGGTTCGGGCCCACTTGCCCCCCGCCGTCTTCGCGGTGGCAGGCCACGCAGTTCAAGTTATACAGTTCTTTGGCGGTGGCCAGCTTCGCCGCATCGGTTTCGGGCATCTCATAGGAGCGGTCTACGTTCGCGTACAGCACGCTTGCCTCCTCGACCTCGGCCAGGTACTCCTCCTCCTGCGAGGGGCCCCAATCGAACACCTGGTAGGAGAAGAAATAGATGACCCCCACCACGATGGTCAGGTAGAACCCATAGACCCACCAAGGCGGCAACTTGTTGTCCAGCTCGCGGATGCCGTCGTACTCGTGGTCGTCCATCGGGACGTCGACGTATTCGCCGGTGAGCACCTTCGTATCGCCCTCGAAAAGGCCAAAGAGGCGCAGCACCCAGGGCAGTCGCTCGCCGCGGTCCGACCATTCGCTGCGGTAGTAGAAGGCCATCTGTGCCGTCAGGTACAACAACAGCAGGATCAGCAGCCCAATGATCGAAAAGGCAATGAAAAACGGCACCAGCGTATCAAACGGCAGGTCCCACAGGGACTCGTCCGAAGGCAGAGCGGGGGCCTCGTCCACGACATCCTGGGCCGACACCAGGGCAGCGGAACCCAATAGGAGCAGAAAGGAAAGAAAACGGCGCATGGCTTAGTCGTTTGTAACGCCTTCGAAAGGCATATTTTTCAATTCATTGACCTGGCCGCGCGGCAAACGGGCCACATAGACCCCCAGGCCAACAAAGAAGGTCACGAAGACCACCAGGGAAATGATGGGATACAACTCGATCCCCTCGATGGCGCGCAGTACGTTCTTGTACATAATGACTTCGGTTTGGTCGGTTACAGTCCGGCGGTACCCAGGGTATCGGCCGGTTGGTTTTTGATGTCGGTGCCCAGGCGTTGGAGGTAGGCGATCAGGGCGATGATCTCGCGATCAGCAGGTACCTGCCCCACCCCTTCGCTTTCCAGGTTCGCGGCGATGCCACGGGCTTGTTCCTGCAAATCGGCCAGGGCCTTCTTCTCGTACCCTTTCGGATAGGGCACACCCAGGGTACGCATCGCGGAAATCTTGGCTTCCAGCGACGAGACGTCGAGCACGTTCTCGTGCATCCAAGCATAGGGCGGCATGATCGAGCCCGGCGAGGTCAACGTCGGATCGAGCATGTGGTTGTAATGCCACCCATCGGGGTACTTCCCGCCGATGCGGTGTAAATCCGGCCCCGTGCGCTTCGACCCCCAGAGGAAGGGGTGGTCGTAGACGTACTCACCCGATTTGGAGTACTCGCCATAGCGTTCGGTTTCCGAACGGAACGGACGGATCATCTGCGAGTGGCAGTTGTTGCACCCCTCGCGGATGTAGAGGTCGCGACCTTGGAGCTCCAGCGGCGTGTAGGGCTGGACGCTGGCGATGGTCGGTACGTTCGATTTCACAAGGAAGGTGGGGATCATCTCGACCGCGCCACCAATCAGGATGGCGACCAGCGAGAAGACCAACATCTGCACCGGGCGTTTCTCGATCCAGCGGTGCCAGTGCCCTTCTTTCGCTTTGATCTTGCGGCGATCCATCGCAGGGGCTTCGGCTGCCTCGTTGCGTTGGAACTGGCCCGACTTGGCGGTCTTGATCAGGTTCCAGACCATAAGCAAGGCCCCGATCAAGTAGAGGGTTCCGCCGATGGCTCGGATGGCGTAGAACGGAATCAACTTGGTGACCGTGTCCAGGAAATTGCCGTACTGCAAGGTGCCCTGGGGGGTAAACTCCTTCCACATGAGGCCCTGCGTGAAGCCCGCCCAGTACATCGAGACCGCGTACATCACGATGCCCAGCGTGCCCAGCCAAAAGTGGGCGTTGGCCAGCTTGGTGGAGTGGAGCTTTGTGTTGAAGATTTTCGGGATCAGCCAATAGAGCACCCCGAAGGTGAGGAAGCCGTTCCAGCCCAGCGCACCCACGTGCACGTGGCCCACGATCCAGTCGGTGAAGTGCGCAATGGCGTTCACGTTCTTGAGCGAGAGCATCGGCCCCTCGAACGTCGCCATACCATAGGCCGTCACCGCGACGACCATGAACTTGAGCACGGGGTCCTCCCGCACGCGGTCCCAGGCACCCCGCAGGGTGAGCAGGCCGTTGATCATGCCACCCCACGAAGGCGCGATCAGCATGATCGAGAACACAACCCCCAGCGACTGGGCCCAGTTGGGCAGCGAGGTGTAGAGCAAGTGGTGCGGACCCGCCCAGATGTAGATGAAAATGAGCGCCCAGAAGTGGATGATCGACAGGCGATAGGAATAGACCGGGCGGTTTGCTGCCTTGGGCAGGTAGTAGTACATCATGCCCAGGTAGGGCGTGGTCAAGAAGAAGGCCACCGCGTTGTGCCCGTACCACCACTGGACCAGCGCATCCTGCACACCCGCGTACCAGGAATAGCTTTTGGTCAAGGTGACGGGCAGCTCGAACGAGTTGACGATGTGCAGCACCGCAACGGTCACGAACGTGGCGATGTAGAACCAGATGGCCACATAGAGGTGCGACTCGCGACGCTTGAGGATTGTGCCGAACATGTTCCACCCAAACACCACCCAGATCAGGGCGATCAGGATGTCAATGGGCCACTCCAACTCGGCGTATTCCTTCGAGGTGCTCATCCCCAAAGGCAAGGTGATCGCCGCCAGCACGATGATCAGCTGCCAACCCCAGAAGTGAATCTTACTGAGCGTATCGGAGAACATCCGCGCCTTACAGAGGCGTTGGAGGGAGTAGTAGACCCCCATGAAAATTCCGTTGCCGACAAAGGCGAAGATGACCGCGTTGGTGTGCAGCGGACGAATCCGACCGAAGGTCAACTCGGGCGTGCCCAGGTTCAGGCCGGGGTTGAAAATCTGGAAGGCGATGATGACGCCGACCAGCATGCCCACAACACCCCAGAGGACCGTCGCGATGGCGAACAGTCGGACGATGTTGTTATCGTAGCTGAACTTCTCGATGCCCGAGCGGCTTTCGGTCACTTCGGGCGGGGCGAGCAAGCTCTTGGTCTCAACTGCGGGGTGGTTCTCCATGAGGGGAAGCGGACGAGTGATGGCGTTTGGTTTTCGGCCCGTCGAGCAACATGCGCATGGCGGGGGTTTCGGTGTCCTCGTACTGCCCCTTGCGCACCGACCACAGGAAGCCCCCCAGGAACAGGAGGGCCACCAGCAGGCTGGCACCAAGCAAAAGGAAGAGGACGCTCATCGGACCGATTCGTTTGGCCCCAAAAGTCCGGCGCCGGGGGCCGCCGTCCGCTGACCAAAGTCAGGAGTAAAAACTGATTTGTGTCAGGTTTTGGCCCCTTCGCGAAGGGGAATCTGCCGGGCCAATAGGCCGGTGGTCAGCACCGCGAAGGCGACCACGGTGATCGAGCTGAGGGGCATCAGGATGGCCGACACGATGGGCGACAACTGCCCACTGACCGCGAACCAAAGCCCCACCGCGTTGTAGGCCAGCGACAAGGCAAAGCTGGCATAGACCACCGCCCGCGCGCTCTTCGCCAGGCGCAAGAAGCGGTCGAGGAAGACCAAGCGGTCGGCCTCGAGGATGGCCCCGCTGGCGGGCGTGAACTGGCCGTGGGTTTCGCACAAGGCCACGCCTACATCGGCCTGGCGCAAGGCGCCCGCATCGTTGAGCCCATCGCCGACCATCAGGACGTGCTCGCCCTGGGCTTGCCACGATTCGACAGCACGGAGCTTGTCCTGCGGCCCTTGCTCGAAACAAAGGGGCATGTCATCGCCCAAGTCCGCCCGCCACTGGGCGGCCACCGAAGCGCGGTCGCCCGAGAGCAAGGCGACCTGGTATCCACGCTTCAGATGGCCGAGCAACCCAGTGATGCCCCACGCGCTGCTCAGGTTCCAGACAAAACGCACCAAACGGAAGGCCCTCGATGCTCAAATAGATGCGGCTGCCTTCGGGCAACTTCGGATCGGGCACAGCCCCCACCCACTCGGCGGAACCGACGCGCAGCTTCTGCCCTTCGACCACCGCCTCCCAGCCTTTGCCCGGCTCCTCGCAGTAGCTGTCCACCGCCAGGTTCGCGGGCACATCCAGCCAACGCCAGAGCAGTTGCGAAAGCGGGTGCGTCGATTGTTGCAGCCCCGACGAAAGCGCGGCTTTCTCCCAGTCGCCCAAACGGCGGCCTTCATACACCACCCGGGCGCGGTCGGATCGCGTGAGAGTGCCGGTCTTGTCGAATACCACGCGGTTGATCTGGGCCATCCGCTCGATGACCGAAGCATCCTTGGCATAGAACCCCCGGCGCCCCAACAAGCGCACCACGTTGCCCAGCGAGAACGGCACCGAAAGCGCCAAGGCACAGGGACAGGCCACGATGAGCACGGCGGTAAAAACTTCGGCGGCGCGGCTGGGGTCGGTCCGTAGCCAATAACCAGCAGACAACAGCGCAATGGCCAAGACGGCCACCGTAAACGGCCCGCTGACTTTATCGCTGAGGCTGTGCAAGCCCGGCGTTTCCTTTTCAGCGAAGACGCGCGCTTTCCAAAGCTGCATCAACTGGCTTCGCTCGACGCGTTGCTCGACCAAGACTTCAACGGCCTGCCCCACCACCCGACCACCGGCCCGAATGACGTCCCCCGGTTCGATGCGCACAGGCTCGGCTTCCCCCGTCACAAAGCTGTAATCGATCTGGGCCGCTTCGCTTTCCAGCACGCCATCGGCCACCAGCAATTCCCCGTGGCGAACCCGCAAGCGATCGCCGGGCTCGATGCGTTCCAACGGGACGGTTTCGACCACCCCCCCCGGGCCGATGCGTTGGGTCGCGATGGGAAAATACGCGGCATAATCGCGGTCGAACGACAGGCGGCGGTAGGTGCGCTGCTGAAAGACTTTCCCGAGCAGCAGAAAAAAGAGCAGCCCCGAAAGCGAATCGAAGTAGCCCATGCCCGTTTGCAGCACCACTTGCCCGAGGCTGACCACATACAATGTCACGATGCCCAGCGCGATGGGCACATCCAAGGTGATGTAGCGGTGGCGCGCCGCCCGCCACGCAGCGGTCAAGTAATCTTGCCCACTAAAGAGGAGGACAGGAAGCCCCAACGCCGCCGCCAAGACGCCCAAAATCAAGCGAAACTCGGGGCCGGGGCCTTCTTCACCGCTCAGGTAGTCGGGAAAGCTGAGCAGCATCGTGTTCCCAAACGCGAAACCCGCCACGCCCAACTGTAACC
>CAYGKP010000045.1:0-14445 GCA_964350605.1 uncultured Cytophagales bacterium | reverse complement strand
CCCCCAACCCGGCCCTCTGCCCCGCATGCCCGACGAGTCTCCGGCGCGCCGCGCCCAATCCCACATTCCCACCCCGCTGCCGAGACCAAGCACTCGGCAGCGGGCTGGGAAAGTTGAATTGGGCGAGGAGCGCAGAAGAATCGTCGTGCATGCCGTGAAGATGGCCGTGTTGGGCCAGAGATAAAAACCAAGCGGCCCCGCCCTGGAGGGCGAGGCCGCGAAAAGTCATTTAACCTGGTTGGCCGCTACCAACCGATGGCGTAGTAGTCCTTGCTTCCGCTGGGCTGGACGCCTTCCAAGAGGACGCCGCTTCCCTTTTTCTGATTCAGGATGCGGGCCACATCGCGGGGCTCGGCCACCGGGATTTTGTCCACGTGGGTGATGATGAAGCCCTCTTTCACGCCTTTGCTTTTCAGCGGGCCGCTGCCAATGCTGCTCACCCGAACACCACCCGGAATACCAAGGCGCTTCGCATCGGCACTGCTGATGGGCTCCAGCTTTGCGCCCAGCTCTTTCTCGATGGCCTCGCTGGTCGACTTGACCAGTTCGGTGGTGCCCAAGGTGTTCTTCAAGGTCACTTGGGCCTCCTTGGTCGCGCCATCGCGCTTGAAGGTGATTGTCACCTTGTCGCCCGGACGGTGGCGGGCCACGGCTTCCTGCAACTCGCTGGCGGTGTTGACGGGCTGATCGTCGACACGCAGGATCACATCGTCCTTGCGCAGTCCGGCCTCTCCGGCGGCGCTGCCCTCCCGGGCTTCGAGAATCAGCACGCCTTCAATCTTCTTGAGCGATTTTTCTTTGGCGACCTCGGCAGTCACTTCCTGGATCGAAACGCCCAGCAAGGCACGCTGCACTTGGCCGTAAAGGAGCAGGTCATCCATCACCTTTTTGACCAGTGTCACGGGCACCGCAAACGAATAGCCCGCGAACGAACCGGTCGGTGTGGCGATGGCCGAATTGATGCCCACCAGCTCGCCTTGCAGGTTGACCAGTGCGCCACCGCTATTGCCGGGGTTCACCGCTGCGTCGGTCTGGATGAAGGCTTCGATCTGTAGGTTGTTGCGGTCTTCGATGATGTTGATGTTGCGGCCTTTGGCACTGACAATGCCCGCGGTCACCGTACTAGTCAAGTTAAAGGGGTTGCCGACGGCAAGGACCCATTCGCCGACTTTGATCTCGTCCGAGTTTCCGTAGCGAACAAAGGGCAACGACTCGGCTTCAATTTTCAACAGTGCGAGGTCGGTCGAGGGATCGGTGCCCACCAACGTGGCCGTGTAGCTGCGCTTATCGTTCAGAGTGACCTCAATGCGTGAGGCCCCGTCGATCACGTGGTTGTTGGTGGCAATGTAGCCGTCTGGCGTCAGGATGACCCCCGAGCCGGTACCCGCAGGCCGCTCGGCGCTGCCGCCCTTCGGTGTGCTTGGCGCGGGGTGACTGCGCTCGTACTCTTCCCCAAAGAATTCCTTGAAAAACTCATCGAACGGGTTGGCCCCTGAGGTGGGGGTCGCTCCTGTCTTGTAGGTGGTGATGTGGACGACCGTCGGAGTAACTTTCTCGGCAGCCGACACGAAATCCATGCCTGCAGGCACTTCGTAGTTCCCTGCATTCTGGACCTGCATCCCCTGTTTGTCTTCAATGGTCTGTCCTTCTGGCCCGTTCGAGATGCCGTCCATCAAGTGAAACGCACCCAACGCAAGACCGCCGCCGATCAAGGCCGCCAGTACCAGCGATAGGAAGGCAGGAAAACGTTTTTGTGTGTGACTCATAATAGATCAGGTTCTCTAGCTGTGTTCAACTCTCAATTGCGTGTGGAGGTTCGCAATACTCATTCCAAAAGATCCAACGCAAAAGGACCCGGTTCGGTATGCCCTCCCTCAAGATAGGAAACCAAAAACCGAAGGGAGTGATCCCCTCGGCTCATGGCGCGGGCGCAGCAAAAATCGTCCTGTTTGCGTCGCCCGCGTTCGCTCAACCTAACTAAGCGGTTACTTGATGGTCACCAGGCTTTTGCGCTCGACTTTTGGGGCCTTAGGCAAGGTGATCTGAAGGAGGCCATCGGTGAATTGCGCGTCGATCTTCTCGGCGTTCACCGTGTCGGGCAACTGGAAGGCGCGCTGGAAATACCCGTACTGGGTTTCAACCGTGTGGTATTTGCTGCCTTCTTTTTCCTCTTTCTTGAAGTCCCGCTTACCGGAAATCTTCAAGGTGCCGTCCTCGACCTCTACGCTGATGTCCGCCTTCTTGAAGCCGGGCAAGGCCACGCTGATCTCGAACTGATTCTCGTGCTCGGCGACGTCGACCGAGGGCACGAAGCGAACCTCGTTCGGGTCGCGGCTCTGGGTGTTGTCCGCAAAGCCGTCGAGCAAGTGACTGAAGGGGCTGGGGAAGAAATCGGTGAAGAGGGGGCGGCGGTATTTGACAAGTGTCATGGTTGTGTATGTTTGAGTTGAGTGATGAGTTCGTCTGTGGTAACCGGGGTCTTTGTGGTTTCCCCGAATCGTGGTCTGTGTAGAGGAAAAACTGTTCCAGCCGGATGTTTGGGCTCATTCCGCGCCATTCTGTCAGTTATCCAGAAATAGCCAGCAAAAATAAATGCCATATTGTCTTGTTTCGGGGGTGAATCCGGCTGAGTACCTTTGGCCCGACTATGATGGCCTCCTCACGCAGCCGCGGCTTTTGGCGCACCTTCGGCCCCGGCATTTTGTTCGCCAGCACCTGCATCGGCGTGTCGCACTTGGTTCAATCCACCCGGGCGGGAGCCGAGTACGGTTTTGCCCTGCTGGTGGTTATCCTGGCGGCGAACCTGTTCAAGTACCCCTTCTTCGAATTCGCCTCGCGCTACACAAACGCCACGGGCGACAGCATCCTGGAAGGCTATGGCCGGGTCGGGCGTTGGGTCCTGTGGGCCTACCTGATCGTGACGATTGGAACGATGTTCATCGTCACCGCAGCGGTTGCATCGCTGACTGCCGGGCTGATGAACGCCCTGATCGGTACCAGCCTGACTCCCACCCATTGGGCGGCGATCCTGCTCTTCGGCTGCTTGATCGTCTTGGCCGTGGGGCAATACAAATTCCTCGACCTGGCCCTCAAGTTCGTCTCGCTGATTCTGGTCGTCTCGGTGCTCATCGCAGTGATCGCGGCCTTCGCACACGGACCTGTCGACCGCGTAGAGGGCTTCACCGCTTCCACCCCTTGGACGATGAACGGCCTCGGCTTCCTAATCCCCTTGATGGGCTGGATGCCCATTGCCGTTGACATGTCGGCCTGGCACAGCCTGTGGACCCAAGAGCGGATCAAACAGACGGGCTATCACCCCACCCTAAAAGAAACCCTGCTCGATTTCAACATCGGCTACCTACTCTCGATCGTGATGGCGCTATGCTTTCTCTCCATCGGGGCACTCCTCATGTTCGGCAGCGGCGAAGTCTTCTCGAATTCGGCGGGCGGCTTTGCAGCGCAAGTGGTCGGCTTGTTTACCCGAGTGCTGGGTCCTTGGAGCGGCCCGGTGATCGGGCTAGCAGCTTTCTCGACCATGTTCTCAACAACCATTACACTGATCGACGGCTATGGCCGCTCGATTGAACGGACTGTCGAATTGCTCTTCGATAAAAAAACCAGCCCCCGTGGGCGCAAGGTGCAATACCAACTCTGGCTGGTCGCCTTGGCCGTGGGGGCGTTTTTGGTGTTGATCGCCTTTGCGGAAAAGCTGCTCACCCTGGTCGACATCGCGACCGCGACTTCCTTTCTGATTGCACCGTTGGCCGCGCTCATCAACCTGCGCATCCTGTACAATCCAGAAGTGCCGCTGGCGGCGCGTCCGCCCAAATGGCTCTTGATCCTTGCTTGGCTCGGGATCGTCTTTTTGACGCTGCTGGGGGTTCTCTACCTGATTCGATAGAGAATCGCGGGCAGGATTTGTTGAAACCAGAAAGAACTGCGATTTTTGCGGTCCTTCCGAAGGGAGGGCAAACTCCTCCTTAGCTCAGTTGGTTAGAGCAACTGACTGTTAATCAGTGGGTCGCTGGTTCGAGTCCAGCAGGGGGAGCCCAAGTGGGCCGAGGCATCAAAAGGTGCTTCGGCCTTTTCATTTTCGGGCCACTCGCCAGTTAGGCGTAAAACACATTGGCTTGTGCTGATGCGCTACGAGGGGGAAATACTTGTGACTTCTCTCATTGGTCAATCGCTGGAAGAAATTTCCTACCTTTTCACAATGAGATCGAAAGGTTTGATGCGATTTGGATGGCTTTGGCTGCTCCTCAGCATGGCGACGGCGGCCCATGCCGTTGTGCCCCACGCGCACGAGGCCTACCACTGCGAGACGTATCACGAGCACCTGCCCGGTTGGTTCTCGGCCGCCCACCCGACTTCCTGCCTGGATTCACAGGCGGGTCGGCACCATCACAAGAACGATCCCTGCGAGCAGGTTCACAGCTGCACCGAACACGAACCCCTCATTCACTCGGAGGCCGGAGTTGATTTTACCCCGCAGGCGACGCTGACCTTTCCTGCACCCTTTCGGATTTCGCTTCCCCCCAAGGTCATCCCCATAGATCCTGTTGCCCATCCGGTCAACACACCCCTTGGCTCGCTCAGCCGCCGCGGTCCGCCCGCCAATTTTTCTTGCTAGCGCCTCGCTAGCCCTCGGCTGCCGCCCTTCGGCAGTCCCTTGTTCTCCTGTTTCTTCTTACGCTGTCGCCCTCGTGCGATGGCCCTGCTGTTATGCTCTCGAAGCTGATTCGCTTCTCGATTTTCCACCGCCTGCCTGTGTTGCTGGGGGTGCTCGCTCTGGTGGTCTGGGGCGGTTGGTCAGCCACGCGCCTGCCGGTCGATGCGGTGCCCGACATCACCAATAATCAAGTTCAGGTCATCACCAGCGCGCCGCAATTGGCCGCCGAGGACATTGAACGCCTGGTGACCTTCCCGGTCGAACAAGCGATGGCCACCCTTCCTGGGCGGGTCGAAATGCGTTCGTTCTCGCGGTTCGGGCTGTCAGTCGTCACCTTGGTGTTCGAGGAAGATGTCGATGTGTACTGGGCCCGCGCCCAAATCGACGAGCGGCTGGTGGCTGTCCGGGCCGCGCTGCCCGCTGGCGACTTAGAGGTGAGCATGGCCCCCGTGACCACGGGGCTGGGGGAAATCTACCAGTACCTGGTCGCGCCCAAAGCAGGCTACGAAGACAAGTTCGACGTCATGGACCTGCGCGAAGTCCAGGATTGGATCGTGCGCCGGGGCTTGCTCGGCACCGATGGGGTGGCCGATGTCAGCACCCTTGGTGGCAAACTCCGCCAATACGAAGTGCGGATTGACCCCGCGCGACTGCAAGCCCAAGGCCTCTCCATTCTTGATGTCATGGAGGCCCTGGCACGCAACAACGCAAACACGGGGGGGGCCTACATCGAACAACGCGAGAGGGCCCTGTTCCTGCGCACCGAAGGGTTATTGGAAAGCCTGGAGGACGTGGGTCAGGTTCCTGTGCCCAGCAGCAAAAGCCAGAGCCCTGTTCGCATCGGCCACCTCGGCGAAGTGAGTTGGGGCCATGCGGTGCGCTACGGCGCGGTGACCTACGAGGGCGAGGGCGAGGGCGTCGTCGGGCTGGTGATGATGCGCAAAGGCGCCAACTCCGCCCAGGTCATCAAGGAGGTGAAAACCCGCATCGCCGAGATTGAAAAGTCCCTGCCCGAGGGCATGGAGATTCGCCCGTTCCTCGACCGCAGCAAGCTGGTGAATACCGCCCTGGGCACGATTAAAACGAACCTGACCGAAGGCGCGCTCATCGTCCTGTTTGTGCTCATCCTGCTGGTAGGCAACTGGCGGGCAGGGGCCGTTGTGGCTTCGGTCATTCCGCTGGCTTTGCTCTTTGCGCTGGGCATGATGCACCTGTTCGGGGTCTGGGCCAATTTGATGAGCCTGGGGGCCATTGATTTCGGCTTGATAGTCGACGGCTCGGTGATCATTGTCGAGGCCATTTTGCATCGCTTGCAAGCCCAACCGGGCCTGACCCCCCTCCAACGGAAAGAAGCCGTCTTCGGGGCGGCCTCACGCATCCGTAGCTCCGCCGCGTTTGGCGAGATCATCATCCTGATCGTCTACCTCCCCATCCTCTTCCTGGAAGGCATCGAGGGTAAAATGTTCCGGCCCATGGCCCAAACGGTGGTGTTCGCCATTCTGGGGGCCTTCCTACTCTCGCTCACCTACGTCCCGATGATGAGTGCCTGGGTGCTCCGAGGCAAAAAGACCGACAAACCCAACCTCTCGGATCGATTGGTGGCGGCCATCTACCGCGCCTATCGCCCCGTATTGGAAGGAGCCATGCGCGTGAAGTGGCTGGTGATCGGCGCATCGGTGGTGCTCGTCGTGTTCGCTGGCTGGCGGTTCACCAAGCTGGGGGCCGAGTTCATCCCGACCTTGGACGAGGGGGACTTCGCCATCCAGATTAACGTGCTGCAAGGCAGCTCGCTGGAACAAAGCATCAAGTCGACCACCATCGCCGAGGAGATTTTGCTCGGCTTTCCCGAAGTCGAACAAGTGGTCTCAAAAATCGGGTCAGGAGAAATTCCCACCGACCCCATGCCCATTGAGGCGGCCGACATGATGGTCATCCTCAAGCCCCGTGGCGAATGGCAAACCGCCGATACGCGCGCAACACTGGCCGACACAATGGAGCAAGTGCTCAAAGCGCGGCTACCCGGCTGTGCCTTCAGCATGCAGCAACCCATCCAGATGCGGTTCAACGAACTGATGACGGGGGCCAAACAGGACATCGTGGTCAAGATCTACGGTGACGACTTGAGCGAATTGGTGCGGCTGGCCGATCAAGTGAACGACGTGGCCCGGCAGGTTGAAGGCGCGAGCGATGTGTATGTCGAGCCCATCGACGGGGTGGCCCAGTGGATCGTTGACATTGAGTTGCAGCAACTGGCACTTCACAACATCGACGTGCAAACGGTGAATCGCGTAATCACCAGCGCCTACGCGGGAGCCAACGTCGGCGAGGTGTATGAAGGCGAGCGGCGTTTCGGCTTGGTGGTGCGCATGGGCCTCCAGCAACGAACCGACCCCGCGTCGCTGCGCAGCCTTTACGTGCCCACGCCCAGCGGACGGCCCGTGCCCCTCGAACAACTCGCCCGGATCGAGCAGCGCGAGGCACCCTATCAAATCCAACGCGACGAAGGCCACCGCCGCATCCTGGTGGCCTTCAACGTACGGGGCCGCGACATGGAAGCCGTAGTCGAGGAATTGAAGGCAAAGGTGGGCGCAGAAGTTGCGCTACCGCCCGGTTATTCCGTAACCTATGGGGGTCAGTTCGAGAACCTGACCGAAGCCCGCAACCGCCTGGCGGTGGTGGTTCCCTTGGCCCTCGCCCTGATTTTATTCCTGTTGTACTTCACGTTTCGCTCCATGCCTCAGACTCTTTTGATCCTCACGGCCATTCCCCTTTCGGCCGTCGGCGGGGTGCTGGCCCTCGAACTGCGGGGCATGCCATTCAGCATTTCGGCGGCCGTTGGCTTCATCGCGCTGTTCGGGGTGGCGGTGCTCAATGGCATCGTCCTCTTGGGCGAACTCAACCACCTGCGCGACGAAGGCGTGACCGACCTCAGCGAGCGCATTCGTCAGGCCACCCACGTGCGCCTGCGCCCCGTCCTGATGACCGCGGCGGTGGCTTCCTTGGGGTTCTTGCCGATGGCCCTTTCCCAATCGGGCGGCGCAGAAGTGCAACGTCCGTTGGCGACTGTCGTCATCGGCGGACTGGTCAGCGCGACGCTGTTGACCCTCCTGCTTCTGCCTGTACTCTATGACATGCTCGAACGCTGGCGGCCCAGCAAGTCGGCGGCGAAAGTGACGGTTCTCCTCCTACTCCTTGGTGCGAGTGGCAGTCTGTCCGCTCAGGATGCGACAGGCTATACCCTCCCCCAACTCCTGCAAAAAGCCGAGGCTGACAACCCGTCCCTGGCTGCGGGGCAGTACCGAGCCGAGGCCGCCGGACGCCAGAAGGGCACCTCCTGGGAACTGGGGCCCACCGAGCTGTCGGCGACGTTCGGGCAGTACAACAGTGCGAACCGCGAGGACAACCAGTTCAACCTGAGCCAGACCATCCCGTTTCCGATGCTGATGGCGCGCCGCCACGGTCTGGCCCAAGCCCGCGAAACCCAAGCCATCTTCGAACTGGACCTGCGCAAGCGCGAAGTCGAACGGACGGTGCATTCCTTGCACGACCGCTACCAGTACCTCCTGGCCCAGCGCGCGCATTACTTAACCCTCGATTCCATTTGGACCACACAAGTGGCCGGCACCGAGCGGGCTTTGCGAGGGGGTGCTGCAACTGAGTTAGACCTCGCCAAGGTAAAGACCGCGCACTATCGCATGCTCGACCAATTGCAGAGCAATGAGCACCAGTTGCGCCAAGTGGAAACCCAACTGGTCCAACTGCTCGCCAGCGACGAGCCAGTTGAAATCCAGTCCGAACCCTACCAGACGCTAGATAGCCCGCCCGCGCCTGATTCGGCTTCCTTTGCCCTGCACCCCGAGTTGCGCGCCCAGCAAGCCCGGGTGCTGTCGGCCTACGAACAATTGCGTGTGACGCGCACCCAATCGGCGCCCAGCTTTAAAATCGGTGTCTTCTCGACCACCATCATCGGCACGCCCCTGCAGGATGGCGGCCTCGCGGACCGCTCGGATCGGTTCAATGGGTGGAGCGTGGGCCTATCGTTGCCGATCTGGTACTTACCCCATCATGCGCAGAACCAGTCGGCCAAATTGAGTTGGCACGCGGCGCAAGCCGAACAAGCCAGTCAAAGCGCGACCCTCTGGGCCGATGCCAACCACGCCTACCAGCAAGTCCTGTTGCTGGAAGAACGCCTGCGACTCTATGAGGAAGCCCTGCTGCCAGAGGCCAACACCATACGCGTCAGTGCCCAGCGCGGGTTCGACCTGGGCAGCCTGGGGCGCTTCGAATATCAACACAACATCGACCAGGCTATGCGCATTGAACTCGAGGCCCTCGACGTACAGCACCGTTACAATCAATCGGTCATCGACTACCGCTATTACCTTCCCCGATGAAGACCACCCGTTCCTTGCTTTGGCTCCTGGCCTTTACCACGTGGGCTTGTCAACCCGATTCGAACACTGCCGAGGCGGATCCCCCCATCCAAGCTCATGGTCATTTCGAGGTGCCCGCCGAACAGTTGGACAGACTCGGTCTCCAATTCGGACAAGCCGAACAGCGTTCGGTCTCCGCAGGGGTGCATGCCAACGGCTACTTGGCTGCCCCGCCCGACCACCAAGCCCGGCTGACCGTACCGATTCCTGGCAATGTGGCGCGCATGGAGATTCTTGAAGGCATGAAAGTGCGCCGGGGCCAGGTGCTGGCCTACGTGAGTCACCCCGATTACTTGGCACTGCAACGCGACTACCTTTCGGGGAAAGCGCGGCTGGGCTTCTTGGAGAAAGAGATCGTACGCCAGCGCAGTTTGGCGGTCGACAATTTCCAAGCCCAGCGCGAGTTGGAACGAACCGAATCGGAACTGGCCGTCTTGCGGGCCGAGTTTGCTTCACTTAGCGAGTCGCTGAAGTTGCTGGGGATCAGCCCAGCAGGCTTGACATCCGAAGCTCTGCAAGGGGAAGTCGCGCTTCGCGCGCCAATTGATGGCTACATCACCCACATCTGGGCCACCCGGGGTCAACTGATCGGGCCAAACCAACCCTTGTGCCTGATCCAAGACATTCGCCACCTGCACGCCGAATTGGAAGTATTCGAGCAGGATGCCGCCAGCGTGCAACCCGGCCAGCGAGCCCACGTTCGATTGGGTGGAAAACCCGACAGCCCTTACTATCCTGGGAAAGTCGTGCTGGTCGGCCACGGCATTGATTCGACACGCACCATGCGCATCCACGTAGAGATGGACTCGCTACCAGTCGGCTGGCAACCGGGCCTCTACCTCGAAGCCGACATTCAAACCGACCCAAGCGACGCCTGGACCCTGCCCCTTTCGGCCATCGAGCGGGCAGATGGTAGACAGTTCTATTACCGATTGATCAAAAAAAATGCGCAGGGGTGCGAGTTCGAGCGGGTGCCTGTCAAACTGGGTCGACAGGCCAATGGCTTTGTCGAGGTCACCCCCCTGGGCGGGCCCCTCGACCTTTCGAAGGCCTCGGTCGTCCTGGTGGGGAGCTACCAATTGCTTTCGCTGGAACAGAACGGCACGGCCGAACACGCCCACTAGGTTATCGCAGCCTGAAGAAAACTCCAGCGTTGTTTTTGCTTTCAATTGAACATATCTACATTTGTTCATGTTATGGAGAACATGAACCACGCCACCCCCACACTTTCCTCCGCCAAACTGGAGAAAGCAGCCCGGATCCTGAAAGCCGTCGCGCATCCCTTGCGCCTCCGGGTTGTTGATTTGCTCCGCTTGGAGGGGCCGATGACAGTCGGCGAGATCAACGAGCGATGCCCCGAGACTTCACAGCCTTTGTTGTCCCACCACTTGGGGCAGATGCGCACATTGGGCGTTCTGAACACCGAGCGCGAAGGGAAACACATCCGCTACTCCCTTGGTATCGAAAATCTTACCCAGCTGATCGACTGCATCGATTCTTGCTGCGAGGCCTAAGCCATGAGTCTACTGATCCTTGGTTGGGCACTGGCTGTATTGGTCGGTTTGGTGATGGGCCTCGTCGGTGGTGGTGGATCGATCCTCACCGTGCCGATTTTGGTCTACCTGTTGGGTGTCGAGCCGGTCTTGGCCACAGGGTACTCGCTGCTTGTTGTGGGGGGCTCCGCCTTGATTGGTGCCATTCTGTACGGACGGCGCGGCACCCTCCACCTGCGTGTCGCACTGGGCTATGCCCTCCCTGGTTTGCTGATGGTGATTCTCACCCGACGGTGGCTGTTGCCCCACTTGCCCGACACACTCTTCGCGGTTGACAGCGCCGACCTGACGGGCGATCTGATCTTTCTTTTGCTGCTGCTCGCAGGGCTCACCGGGTTCTTCCTTTGGATCCGCTGGCGGGTGCGCCAAGGCAAGGCCAACGAAAAAGGCATGCGGATTTTGGCCCTGGTCCTGCCTGCGGCCCTGGCGGTCTTCTTGATTCGTCAAGTGCTGATCCCCCGGCTGCCGGACCACCTGATCGAACTGAATGATTTTGCCCTTCACAAGGACACCGCCCTGATGATTCTCTTCGGCCTTGTGATGATCGCCTCAGCACTTTTGATGCTGCTGCGCAAAGAACCCAAGCCAAGTGACACCTCTGCCACCAGCACCTCGTGGCTACTGATTGGGCTGCAAGGCGCGGTGGTCGGCAGCTTGACCGGACTGGTCGGCGCAGGTGGCGGTTTTCTGCTCGTGCCCGCGCTGGTGCTCATGGCCAAACTCCCCATGCGCGAAGCCATCGGCACCTCGCTGCTCATCATCGCCTTCAACTCCCTGGTCGGCTTTCTGGGCGAGGCGGGAAATCCCCAGATCGACTGGCCGTTCTTGGCGGGCTTCACGCTCCTCGCAGCCCTCGGCATTCTGGGCGGCCATGCCCTTTCGGGCCGCATTCCACCCGCCATCCTACGCAAGGCCTTCGGCTGGTTCGTCCTCGTGATGGCCGCCGTCATCCTGACCAAAGAAACCTTAACACTCTAACTCCACACGACATGAAAATCGAACAGATCTATACCAAGTGCCTTTCGGCCACTTCCTATATGGTTTCCTCTCAAGGCGAAGCCGTCGTGATCGACCCCATCCGCGAGCCCGATGCCTACCTGGAAATGGCCGAAGAAATGGGTGTGCGCATCACCCACATCTTGGAGACCCATTTCCATGCTGACTTCGTGAGCGGCCACCTTGAGTTGCAGCGAAAAACCGGCGCACAGATTGTCTTCGGCCCGAACGCAAAGCCGAGCTATCCGGCCCACATCGCCGAGGACGGAGAGAAATTAGCGGTTGGGAAGCTGACCTTTGAGGTGCTTCACACCCCTGGCCACACGCCGGAATCGATCACCTATTTGCTGCGCGACGAAGCGGGCGAACCACACGCCATTTTCACGGGCGATACCTTGTTCATGGGCGACGTGGGTCGTCCAGATCTAGCGGTGAAGAGCGAGTTGAACTTGACAATGAATGACTTGGCTGGAATGCTCTACAACTCGCTTCACAACAAAATCATGCCCCTGCCCGACTCGGTGATTGTCTACCCGGCCCACGGCGCGGGTTCATCTTGCGGGAAGAACATCGGCTCGGAACTCAGCTCGACTCTCGGTCAGCAAAAGCACTCGAACTACGCCTTGCAACCCATGAGCCGCGAACGTTTCATCGAAGTGGTGACCGAAGGCCTCGGGGCCCCGCCGAACTATTTCTTCGACGATGCGCGCATCAACAAGGAAGGGTACGAGGACGTGGATGCTGTCCTGGAACGTGCCATTCGGCCCTTGACGGTCGCCCAAGTCGAAGGCCTCATACAGGAAGGCGCACTGGTGCTCGACACCCGCGATGCGGCGGACTTCGCTAGGGGCCACCTCCCTGGTGCGATGAACATTGGCCTGGGTGGTCAATACGCAATCTGGGTCGGTACGTTGATTCCCATCACGCGGACGGTCATTGTGGTGGCCGATCCTGGCAAGCAAGACGAATCCATCCTGCGCATGGCGCGCATCGGCTACCACGAGGTAGCCGGCTACTTGGATGGTGGCGCGTCCGCTTGGACGAAGGCAGGAAAGGAACTGGAAACCACCAAAAGCGTCAGCCCCGAAACAGCGGCGGTCGCCGAAGGCAGGTGGCTCGACGTGCGAAAGCCGGGTGAATTTGCCGATGGCCACCTGGAAGGCGCGGCGTTCCTCACCTTGCAAGACCTGCCCGAACGCTTCACCGAACTACCCAAAAACGTGCCCTACAAAGTGCATTGCGCGGGTGGCTATCGCTCGATGATCGCCAGCTCGATCCTGCAAGCCCAAGGTTATCAGGTGACCAACGTTGAAGGCGGCTTCGGTGCCCTCAAGCCCTTGGGCCTACCCTTGGCCGAAGGCGCCCTCGCTTAATCAGACATAATCAATCCCAACCCACACAGACCCTCTCCCCATGAACCTCCTTGAATGGCTCTCACAGCCCTGGCCTTGGTACGTCACCGGGCCACTGATCGGCCTGATGGTACCACTGCTTCTGCTCGCGGGCAACAAATCCCTGGGCATCAGTTCGTCGCTGCGCCACCTGTGTGCGGCCTGCCTTCCGGCCAAGGTGCCGTTCTTCCACTACAACTGGAAGGCCGAACGCTGGAACCTGCTGTTCGTCTTGGGCGTCGGCCTAGGCGGTGTGGTCGGTTGGCAACTTCTGCCCGACCCAAATCCCATTGCCTTGAACCCCAAAACGGTTGTGGAACTCGGCGCGCTCGGTGTTGAGCACAATTCGGGATACTTGCCAGCTTCGCTCTTTTCGTGGGAAGCCTTAACGGGCTGGCGCGGCTGGGTGATGCTTGGCTTGGGTGGTTTTTTAGTTGGCTTCGGGACACGTTATGCGGGCGGTTGCACCTCGGGCCACACGATCATGGGGCTCAGCGCATTGCAATGGCCTTCGCTGCTGGCGACCATCGCTTTCTTCGCCGGCGGCTTGCTGATGACCCACCTTGGCTTCCAACTTCTCTTCTGATTCTGAACCGATGAAACTGTTCAAATACCTATTCCTGGGCCTGCTCTTCGGGCTCATCCTCTACAAAGCCGAGGTGGTCAGTTGGTACCGCATCCAAGAGATGTTCCGCTTCCAATCGTTTCACATGTATGGGGTGATCGGCAGCGCGATTGCCGTGGGATTGGTCTCGCTAATTCTGCTGAGAAAATTCAAGGCACGTTCAGCCGAGGGCGAGGTGATCGCCACCAACCCCAAGCTTCTGCACAAGGGTGTGGTCATCGGCGGCCTGCTCTTCGGAATGGGCTGGGCCCTAACGGGCGCGTGCCCCGGCCCCCTGTTTGTGCTGGTTGGCAGCGGCCACCTAGTCGTCGTCGTCCCGTTGTTCTTTGCCCTGGTGGGGACTTGGGTGTATGGAAGGTTGCGGGAGAAGTTGCCGCATTAATTGCTCACATCTTCTTCAGCTTTCGCTCATAGTTACTCCGTAATGTTGGGGAATTGCCCACTGCGATGCGCGTACTACTAATTGAAGACGAGCCTGGGAGGCTTCTCGACTACTTGCTGCGCCACACGGTCTACTAGAATGGGGAATGACCAACCACCGAAAGAGTAGGAAAATACGTGCAAAGCATCGGAATCGTAGCCAGCCAGTCGATCGCTACGGTGTGCTGGTCTTTTCCGTAGAAGTCACAACCTTTCAACCTTCTTCAGCCACTATCGTTTAACGACTCAGCTTCTTACCTCGGATTCCTTTCTCTGTGTGCCAATCTCCTTCCTTCGCCGATCAGCTACTTTCTCGCAACTGCGAGTGGTCCGAACAAGTCAATCGGGAGCAGCCCGA
>CAYGKP010000044.1:0-14446 GCA_964350605.1 uncultured Cytophagales bacterium | reverse complement strand
CCTTGTAGTGCGATTGCGCGCGCAACAAATGGCCGAGCGGGAGGAGGTGTAGCAGGAGCAGAAAACGTTTCAAATCTCTTGTAGGTCTTCGATCAATCCAATTTACCCTTGCAATGTAACCGACTTTCTTTGCTTGGTCCCGGTTTGTTACCATGATTACTCACTCATTTACTTGGAGAGCCTTGGCAGAGTGCTAATTTAGCCTCTCGGCTCGTGTGCGAAGCATGGGCCCAACCGACGTTCTCCGTTCCTGTCCAAATGGCCGAAGCGCTTAAAAAGCTCGACAAAATCCTGGTCGCCAACCGTGGCGAAATTGCCATCCGCGTATTGCGCGCGGCTTCCGAGTTGAAGATTCGCACCGTTGCAATCTACACCTACGAGGACCGCTACTCGCTGCACCGCTACAAAGCCGACGAAGCCTATCAAATCGGCAAGGACGAGGACGCGCTGAAACCCTACCTCGACATCGAGGCTATCATCCACCTGGCCAAACGAAATGGCGTGGATGCAATCCATCCGGGGTATGGCTTCCTGTCCGAGAACGTCCACTTCGTGCGCCGTTGCAAGGAGGAGGGCATCATCTTCATCGGGCCGGAGCCCGAGGTGATGGACAAGCTGGGCGACAAGGTCCACGCCAAGATCATTGCCCGCGAGGCGAAGGTCCCCTTGATCGAGGACAGCCAAGAAGACCTGACCACCGTCGAGATTGCCCGTAAGGAGGCGGCTCGCATCGGCTATCCGGTCATGATGAAAGCCGCTGCGGGCGGCGGCGGGCGGGGGATGCGCGTGGTGCGTTCCGAGAAAGAAATCGATACCGCGTTCCGCGATGCCCGGGGCGAGGCCGAGAAGTTCTTCAGCGACTCGACGGTCTTTCTGGAGAAGTACATTGAGGAGCCCAAGCACATTGAAGTACAACTCATTGGTGACAACTACGGCAACCTGGTCCACCTCTACGAGCGGGATTGCTCGGTCCAACGCCGTTTCCAGAAGGTGGTCGAAGTCGCGCCTTCGTCGCTGGATGACAAAACCCGCCAACAGATTCTTGACTACGCAGTTTCGATTGGAAAGGCGGTCAATTACAATAACGTGGGCACCGTGGAGTTCCTGGTGGCCAAAGACGGCGGCATCTATTTCATCGAGGTGAACCCCCGGGTTCAGGTGGAACACACCATTACCGAGGAAGTGACGGGTGTCGACATCGTCCGATCTCAGATCCTGATTGCCAAGGGCCACAAGCTCTCCGATCCAGGCATTTTCATCACCAGCCAAGCGGACATCAATGTCAACGGCTTTGCGATCCAATGCCGGGTCACGACCGAAGACCCCCAGAACAACTTCAAGCCCGACTACGGGACGATCATTGCCTACCGCAACGCGGGGGGCTTCGGCATCCGGTTGGACGAGGGCAGCTGTTACCCAGGTTGCAAGGTTTCGCCGTTCTTCGATTCGATGTTGGTGAAGATCAGCGCGTCGGGCCGCACGCTTAAAGGCGCGTCCGAGCGGATGCACAGAACATTGCGTGAATTCCGTTTGCGTGGGGTGAAGACCAACATTGGCTTCCTGCAGAACGTGATCGCCCACCCGGAGTTCATTGATGGCTCTTGTACGGTGGGCTTCATTCCCGATCACCCCGAGTTGTTTAAGATTCGCCGGGTGAGAGACCGAGGCACCAAAGCCCTCATGTACCTGGGCGATGTCACAGTCAACGGCAACCCGACCGTTAAGTCCGTCGACCCTGAGAAAAACAAGAAGTTCCGCACGCCGGCGATTCCGGATTTCGATGCCTTGTCCGATTACCCGAAGGGCACGAAAGACAAATTGACCGAGTTAGGCCGAGAAGGCTTTGCCAAGTGGTTGCGCAACGAGAAAGCCATTCAGTTTACCGACACCACCTTCCGCGATGCACACCAGTCGCTTCTCGCGACCCGTGTTCGCACGCGTGACATCGTGGCAGTGGCCGAGGGCTATGCGAAGAACAATCCGGGCATCTTCTCGATGGAGTGCTGGGGCGGGGCCACCTTCGATGTGGCGCTCCGCTTCCTGAAAGAATGTCCCTGGAAACGGTTGGAGCAATTGCGCGAAGCGATGCCCAACGTCTTACTACAGATGCTCTTCCGTTCCTCGAACGGTGTGGGTTACACGGCCTATCCTGACAACCTGATCGAAAAATTCATCGAGACGGCTGCCGAGAAGGGCATCGACGTGTTCCGCATCTTCGATTCGCTGAACTGGGTGCCCAACATGAAGCTCTCGATCCAGACGGTTCGCGAGCGGACAAACTCGCTCGCCGAAGCAGCGATCAGTTACACGGGCGACATCTCGGATCCCAAACGCCTCAAGTACACCTTGCCCTACTACGTGGACATGGCCAAGGAACTCGAACAGCAGGGCGCGCACATTCTGGCCATTAAGGATATGGCCGGTCTGCTGAAGCCTTACGCCGCCGCCGAGCTTGTCGCAGCCCTGAAGGATTCGATCCAGATCCCCATTCACCTGCATACCCACGAGACGGCGGGTGTTCAGTCGGCGACCTACTTAAAGGCCATTGAAGCGGGTGTCGACGTGGTCGATTGCGCGCTGGCTTCGATGAGTGGCCTTACCTCGCAGCCTTCGCTGAACTCGATGGTCGCGGTCCTCGAAGGCCACGAACGCGAGCCGAACCTCGACCGCCACAGGCTCGACCAGTATTCGCAGTATTGGGAAGCACTGCGTGAGTTCTACTACCCCTTCGAGTCGGACCTCAAAGGCCCAACCGCCGAGGTGTACGATAACGAGATTCCCGGCGGGCAATATTCGAACCTGCGTCCGCAGGCCGAGGGCTTGGGCTTGGGCGACCAGTTCGAGTCGGTGAAGAAAAACTACGCGGTGGTCAACCAGATGTTTGGCGACATCGTGAAGGTCACGCCTTCCTCGAAGGTCGTCGGCGACATGGCGATCTACATGACGGCCAACGGCCTGACCCCCGAGGACATCATGAACCCCGACAAGGCGAAGACCTTGACCTTCCCCGATTCGGTGAAGGGCTTGTTCCGCGGCGACTTGGGCCAGCCCACCGGTGGCTTCCCCAAGGCATTGCAGAAAATCGTCCTGGGCGACGAGAAGCCGATTTCGGGCCGCCCGAACGAGGCACTGGCGCCCGTCGACTTCGACAAGGAATTTGCCGAGTTCCAATTAAAGTATGGCGAGTACGCCGACTTTCTGGACTTCCTGTCCTTTAAGATGTACCCGAAGGTGTTTGATGAGTTCTACAACCATCACCAGACCTACGGCTACGTCGAGCACATTCCTTCGCGCAACTTCTTCTATGGCATGGAGCTGCGCGAGGAGACGCTGGTCACCCTCGGGTCGGGCAAGACGATTCACGTCAAACTGCTCTTTGTTGGCGATCCCGACGAGAGCGGGATGAGTACTGTTGCCTTCGAACTCAACGGCCAAGGCCGTCGCATTCAGGTGCAGGACCGGGGCTACAAAGTCACCAAGATTGCTAACCGTAAGGCGTCGGGCGACAAGGAAGTGGGCGCACCGCTTCAAGGTCGCCTCGCGCAGGTGATGGTCAAGCCGGGCGAGACGGTCGAGGAGGATCAGCCGTTGTTCACCATCGAGGCCATGAAAATGGAATCGACCATCGCGGCACCCAAATCAGGAAAAGTCATCGCCGTGGTCTTGTCTGCGGGCACGATGGTCGACACAGGCGACCTGGTCATCGAATTGGAAGCCTAGGATGAAAGCCAAGGGACTCACCGCCGATCTGCTTCAACTGTTGCTGATTGTAGCCGGTGGGAATCGCTTCATCCTTGGCGGACACAAGCCCGAGACGTGGTATCCAGACCATGCGGTGTTCGCGCCGCTGCACATCCTGGATTTCAAGATTGCGTACCGCAAGTTCTGGGGCATGGGCAAAAGCAGTCGGCTGGTGGTCCTCACCGATTATTTGCCCCGGTGGCTCGGCATGTTGCGGGCCGGGAAATGCCAGGGCATGGCCCTTCGCGTCGTCAGTGGCCAAGTGGGCATCGAAACGCGCTTTGCACATCACGCCGACTTCTGGGTACCCGTCTGGGAGCCCCTGAGTGATTCTTGGGCCGTGCATTATGAGCGCCGCTTGCAGGACGGGGACAAACTTCCCTGGGCCGATGATCTGAATGAAGCCCAAAGCACCTGGATGCAAGCGCACCAAGCGGTGGCCACCCGTATTGAGGCCAATGAATCGCTGGGCGAGTCCCTGCCGCCGTGCGACTGGCTCGACCCCCAGGCCTACAACTTATTGCTGGCCGTCCACCGCCAGTGGGCGTTCGACGACCCGCAGGTGGCTCGCCTAGTAGCAGTGGGTGATCCCCTCTGGGTGGCGTATCGGCAGGCGGCTTACCATGTGCTCTGCGCTTCGGTTAACTCCACCCTCACCAAACAAGCCCTGGCCGCATGACCCCGTTGATTCACATTGCGCGGGCGGCGGATTGGGCGGCCCAGAAAGCCCGCCAAGCCTATGAACCTTCGGCCTATGGACGGGAAGGCTTTGTGCATTGCTGTTGGCCAGGGCAGGTGGATGGCGTGGTCAAGCACCACTTTAAGGACGCGCGCGACTTGGTCTTGCTGATGATCGACCCTTCGCGCCTGCAAGCCCCCTTGGTGGAGGAGCTGGCGCCCCACGGCGAATTGTTCCCCCACGTCTACGGCCCCCTGAACCGGGAGGCTGTGGTGGAGGTGCGCCCTCTGGCCTAATCCCCTTCCGTTTTTTGTTGGTAAAACCCGCGGTTGGGGTGAACCCAATTCTGTTTTCGTAGGTTTGTGCTTCAGAATATTATTCTGAGTGATCGGATATATTATCACTGATTCAGAATAATATTCTGACGAATCACCAAAAGACCACCGTAATGAGCCAACCATTCCACTTCGATACCCTCCAGGTCCACGCCGGACAGGAGGTCGACCCCACTACCCAATCGCGGGCCGTTCCCATCTACCAGACCACCTCGTTCAACTTCAAGAACAGCGAGCATGGCGCGAAACTCTTTGGTCTCCAGGAGTTTGGGAACATTTATACCCGCATCATGAACCCCACGACCGATGTGCTGGAAAAGCGCATTGCGGCTTTGGAAGGCGGGGTGGCGGCCGTGGCGACTGCTTCGGGTCAATCGGCGCAGTTTTTGGCCATCACCAACTTGGCTGAGGCTGGCGACAACATCATCTCGGGTTCGTTCCTCTATGGGGGGACGTACAATCAATTCAAGGTGGCCTTCAAGCGGTTGGGCATTGATGTGCGTTTCGCCGATGGCGATAAGGTGGATTCCTTCGAATCGCTGATTGATGATCGGACAAAGGCCCTGTACATCGAGACGATCGGTAACCCAGGCTTCAACATCCCCGACTTTGAAGCCTTGGCGAAACTGGCCGAACGCTACCAAATCCCCCTGGTGGTTGACAATACTTTCGGAGCAGGCGGCTACTTGTTTCGTCCGTTCGAGCACGGGGCCAATGTGGTCACGCACTCGGCGACCAAGTGGATCGGAGGGCACGGAACCAGCATTGGCGGGTTGATCGTCGATGGCGGCAACTTCAACTGGGGCAACGGCAAATTCCCCGCGTTCACCGAGCCATCGGAGGGCTATCATGGCCTGAAGTTCTGGGAGGTCTTTGGCACCGACGGGCCGTTTGGAAACATTGCCTTCGCGATCCGTGCCCGGGTAGAAGGACTTCGCGACATTGGTCCGGCCTTGTCGCCCTTCAATGCCTTCCAACTGCTTCAAGGGTTGGAAACCCTCTCGCTGCGCGTGGACCGTACGGTCGAGAACACCCAGGCCCTGGCGGAATGGTTGGAAGCACATCCGAAAGTGGAAAGCGTGAATTACCCCGGCTTGCCATCGAGCCCCTACCATACCTTGGCGAAGAAATACCTCAAACGTGGCTACGGCGGCGTGTTGAGTATTCAAGTGAAAGGCGGGCACCAGGCTGCGGAAAAAGTGGTCGACAACGTGAAGCTGATCAGTCATCTGGCCAACGTGGGTGATGCGAAAACGCTCATCATTCACCCCTCGGCGACCACCCACCAACAACTGGACGAAGCCGCCCAAGCAGCGGCAGGGGTGGCACCGGGCAAGCTGCGCCTCTCGGTGGGCATCGAGCACATCGAGGACCTGAAAGCCGACTTGGAACAAGCCTTGAACGCGTAGTTTCTAGGTAATCTTCCTCTCGCAGCCCGGGCACCAAGTGTGTTCGGGCTGCGTTGTTTTTCAGGGAGGCATTGGGGCCACCTGGTCGGCCTTTGCCGCAAAACCTGTATTTTCACCTCATGCGACGTTCAACTCCTTTGGTTCTGCTGCTCGCCCTTTGCGCGGGACTGGCCTTCACTGCCTGTTCGAAAAACACGTCTGGCCGCACCAAGGGCCGCCAACAGCCCAAGAATGGCCGCATGCCTTGCCCACTCAAGGACTGTAAGGCGCCTGTGGAGTCTGCTGAGTTCTCCGCCTAGCTTCGCTGTGGTTCGCATTCGAATCGCAAAACCATCCGACGTGCCCGCTCTGATAGAGTTATTGGGCCAGCTGTTCGCGTCAGTTGACGGCTACGAACCAGACGAGGATGCCCAACGCCGGGGGCTTCAGATGATTTTCGATGCGCCGGATCACGAAGCGGTGCTGCTCGTCGCGCAGGAAGAAGATCGCGTGGTTGGCATGGCCAATTTGTTTCGCCGCATTTCAACTGCAGCTGGAAGCTATACCGCGCACTTGGACGACCTGGTGGTCGATCAGGCCCATCGAGGCAAGGGCATCGGAAAGCAATTGTTGGGTGGAGCAGAGGAATGGGCGCGTGCCAATGACTGCGCACGAATGGACCTGGAAACCGCCCATGACAATACCCCAGCACAAGGGCTGTATCGGGCGAAAGGCTGGTCGCGAACCGGGCAGGAGGGGTGGTCGAATGCGTTGAATCGCGCAGAAGCCTCCGTTGCGTTGTAACTTGCTGCATGGCCCGCCGAAAAATCATCATCGCCATCGACGGCTACTCGGGTTGTGGGAAGAGCTCCACGGCTAAGGAAGTGGCCCGTATGCTTGGCTATCGCTACATCGACACCGGCGCGATGTACCGGGCGGTGACGCTTCATTTCTTGCGCGAGCACGTGGCGATCACGAGCCAGTCGGAAGTGGAGCGGGCCCTGAAAAACGTTCAGCTCGAATTTCGCGTCAATGCGAAGACAGGCGAAAACGAATTGTACCTCAACGGCCTGCGGGAAGAGAAGTCACTGCGCGGTCGGGAAGTGTCTGATGCTGTGAGCCCCGTAAGCGCGCTACCCGCCGTACGCCAAGCCTTGGTGGCCCAGCAGCAACGGCTCGGCAAAGACGGGGCGATCGTCATGGATGGCCGAGACATTGGCACCCATGTGTTTCCCGATGCGGAACTGAAGATTTTCATGACTGCCGATTTGGAGGTCCGCGCCGCCCGCCGCCAACAGGAGATGTTGGAAAAAGGCAAAGCCGTCGATTTCGACGAGGTGAGAACGAACCTTGCCGAGCGTGATCGGTTGGATACAACAAGAGAGATTGCTCCCCTGCGCCAAGCGGAAGATGCAGTCGTGCTCGATAACACGAATTTAAGCTTTCACGAAACGATGACCCGCGTGCTGCACTTGTTTGAGGAACGCACCGAACGCGCCGCTACTTCGTAACTTCCGAAAGATGAACGTCGAGATCGATCAAGGTTCTGGGTACTGCTTCGGGGTGGAGTTTGCCATTCAAATGGCCGAGGCCGAGCTGCACGACAGCGGCTCGCTCTTTTGCCTGGGCGACATCGTACACAACGACAAGGAAGTCGAGCGCCTCGAAAACTTGGGCCTCAAGATCATTGACCGCGATCAGTTGGAAGAGATTCGCGATGCCAAAGTCCTGATCCGTGCCCACGGTGAACCACCAGCCACCTATCACTTGGCAATGGCTAACAACTTGGAGTTGATTGATGCTTCGTGCCCGGTGGTCCTCAAGCTCCAGAACCGCGTGAAGAACGCCTTCGACAAAATGGAGGCCAGTGGGGGACAGCTCGTCATTTATGGCAAACCAGGACACGCCGAGGTCATTGGCCTGGAAGGGCAGACGCATGGTAAGGCCATCGTCGTGATGAACGAGGAAGACCTGGACGCCGTCGATTTTTCCCGTCCGGTGACGCTCTTCAGCCAGACAACCAAAAGCACCAAGGGTTTCTATCACATGAAAGCCTTGATGGAACAACGCATCCACGAGGCACGGGGCGTGGAGGCTGAATTGAAGTTAGCGGGGGAAACCTTCGATGCCAACGATTCGATTTGTCGCCAAGTCTCGGGCCGCGAGCCCCAGCTTCTGAAATTCGCCGCCCAGTTCGATGTGATTCTTTTCGTCGCCGGAAAGAAAAGCTCGAACGGTAAAGCATTGTATGGTGTCTGTCAGTCGGTTAACCCGCGCAGCTACTTCCTGGAAGGCCCGAGCCAACTGGATCCAGCCTGGCTGGAGGGGGCGCAATCGGTGGGAATTTGCGGGGCGACCTCGACGCCCATGTGGCTGATGGAGCAAGTAAAAACAGCAGTTCAGACCCTTCCAGTAACCTAGAACAATTCTAAATAATAAGGAACCCCTCCCCCCTTGGGCCCAGCCCGTTGGTGGGAACGATTTCTTGTTAACTTTGGCCCACCGTTGCCCTCCTGACTGGTTTTGGAGGGCCGAACGCAACCTACCCGATGTCCAAAAACGTCCGTCTCCGCAAAGGCTTCGACATCAACTTGAAAGGCAAGCCCTCGCCCAATGTGGTGACTGGCAAATTGCCCGAGACCTTTGCTGTCAAACCGACTGATTTTGTCGGGCTACACAAACCCAAAGTCCTTGTCGCCGAGGGCGACAAAGTCGAAGCGGGCCAAGCCCTCTACTTCGACAAAGACCTCGAGAAGGTGAAGTTCACCGCGCCTGTCAGTGGCGAAGTGGTGGGCGTTGTCCGTGGCGAGAAACGAAAATTGCTGGAGTTCCGCATCAAGGCGGATGCCACCACCAAATTTAAGAGCTACAAAAGCTACACGGCTTCCGAGATGGCCGGATTGGGCCGCGAGGCGGTGGTCGACCAGATGTGCGACAGCGGCCTGTGGCCTCACTTGATCCAGCGGCCCTACGCGATCATCGCCAACCCAGAGGAGACCCCGAAGGCGATCTTCATTTCTGCCTTTGACACCGCGCCGCTTGCGCCGGATTTCGATGTCCTGATCGCAGGAGAGGAGGAAAACTTCAAGTTTGGCATCGAAGTGCTCAAGCGCCTGACCAGTGGTCCCATTCACGTGAACGTGAGTGCCGATAAGGAAGTCTCGCGCACCTATTCCTCGGCCAAAGGCATCACTCTGAACAAGTTCAGCGGCCCACACCCCGCCGGAAATGTGGGGGTACAGATTCATCACCTTTCGCCCATCGGCAAAGGTGATCTGTATTGGACAATCACACCGGTAGGTGTTGTACAACTGGGTCGTCTGTTCGCAACCGGCAAAGTCGACATGCGCAAGCGCATCGCGGTGGTTGGTTCTGAAGTGGCCAAGCCGCAGTATTACGAGACTTATGCGGGTGCCAACGTGCGCACCTATTTGGAGGAGAATCTGACTTCCGAACACGTTCGGGTTATCTCGGGCAACGTGTTGACTGGCCAGAAAATCGCCGAGGACGGCTACTTGGGTTTCTACGACAACACGGTGACCGTAGTACCTGAGGGCGATCAATATCAATTCTTCGGTTCGTTCGTGCCCACCGCCAACAAGGTGAGCATCCACCGGGCCATCGGGTTGTTCTCGTTCCTGAATCCGAAGAGCAAGGAGTACACCTTGACCACCAACATCAACGGTGAACACCGTCCCTTCGTGCAGACTGGCACGTTCGAGCGTGTGCTGCCGATGAGCATCTATCCCACCCACCTGTTTAAAGCGATCCTCACCGAGGACTTTGACGACATGGAGGCCCTCGGCATTCTGGAAGTGGCGGAAGAAGATGTGGCCCTTTGCGAGTTTGTCGACGTGAGCAAACACGAATTGCAGTCGATTGTCCGTCAGGGCATTGAACTGATGCGCAACAGTTAGGTTAGAGGGGAAAAGCTGTCCGAAAAAGTCATGAGCCAAAAGCTTCTCAACAAACTCAATCAACTCCGCCCCTTCTTCCAGAAAGGGGGGAAGTATGAGAACCTGTGGAACGTCTACGAAGCGCACGAAACGCTGTTCTTCCAACCGAACCATACCGCACCCGCCAAGGGCGCGCACATTCGCGATGCCAACGACATGAAGCGCCTGATGGTGACGGTGATCTTGGCACTGGTTCCTGCCATGCTGTTCGGCATGTGGAACGTGGGTCGCGAGCACTACACCAACATCACAACCGGTGTTGACGCGGGGTTCTGGTCCTACATCGGCTTCGGAGCGTGGAAATTCCTTCCGCTGTTGATTGTCTGTTATGCGGTGGGTTTGACCATCGAATTCACCTTTGCGACCCTGCGCAACCACCCGGTTTCCGAGGGGTTCTTGGTGAGTGGCATGCTGATTCCACTGGTGGTGCCTTCGACGTTGCCGCTTTGGCAGATGGCCATCGCAACAGCTTTTGCGGTCATTATCGGGAAAGAAGTCTTCGGTGGAACGGGGATGAACATCCTAAACGTGGCCTTAACAGCGCGGGCCTTCTTGTTCTTCGCCTATCCGGGACAGATTTCCGGCGATGCCGTGTGGGTCGATCTGGGCTCGAACGGCATCCCGATTGATTCCTACACTGGTGCCACCAACTTGGCTTATGCGGCAACGACCGGTTCGGCAAATTTGGATAGCTTCTCGGATATGTTCTTTGGGTTCATACCCGGCTCGATCGGTGAGACTTCGACCTTAGCTTGCGCCTTAGGGGCAGGCATCTTGATCCTCACGGGTGTGGGTAGCTGGCGCATCATGCTTTCAATGGTCATTGGTGCCTTGGCCATGGGACTTCTAATCGAGACCACCAGCTCGGGTCCATGGGGTGAAGTACCTTTCTATTACCAGATTGTCATGGGTGGTTTCGCCTTCGGAACGGTCTTCATGGCCACCGACCCAGTCTCGGCTGCGTCCACCAACATCGGTAAAGTGATCTACGGCTTCCTAGCTGGGGTGCTTTCCATTCTCATTCGTGTAGTCAACCCAGCGTACCCCGAAGGGGTCATGCTGGCGATTCTCCTCATGAATGTCTTCGCGCCACTGATCGACTACTACGTAGTGGCGGCCAACAAACGTAAACGCTTGCAACGTGCGGCAGTCTAACGCTTACATCATCGGCTTCTCGGCCGTGGTCACCATTATTTGTGGTGGTCTACTCGCCTTCGCATCTGTATCGCTCAAACCGATGCAGAGCAAACAGATCGAGCTCGATACCAAGAAGAACATTCTGGGTGCGGTAACCGAACTAGGTCCGAAGGACAACGTCCTGGAAATCTTCGACGAGAAGGTGAAGGGCTTTGTGATCGATTACCAAGGCAACGTGATTGAAGGCGAAGATGCGCTGGTGCTCGTACGGGTTGAAAACCTCAAGAACGAGTTCAAGAAGGGCGATGTTACCAAGATGCACTTCCCGGTCTTCACCTACGAGAGCGAGGTGTTCCCCGGCCAAGTCGAGGCGTATGTCCTGCCCATGTTCGGAAACGGGCTTTGGGACAACGTGTGGGGTTATGTCGCCTTGGAGTCGGATTTCAATACCATTAAGGGTGCAGTGTTTGACCACAAAGCAGAAACACCAGGTCTGGGCGCACGAATCACCGACAAAGAAGTGCAGAGTCGCTTCGTTGGCAAGAAAATCTTTGATGGTTCGACTGGCGAATTGGTTTCAATTCACATCCTAAAAGGGGAAGGGCATGAGACTTTGGGTGAACCCCATCAAGTTGACGGCCTGAGTGGCGCAACCATGACGACACAAGGGGTCAATGACATGTTGAGCGAGTACTTGGCTTACTACGAGCCGTACATGAACAAAGTCCTCGCTGAGAGCAGCAGTTCAAAAACACCGACCGTGGACACCCCACCAAAAGCATCTTCCACGACCCTGAAATCTCACGGGGTCATTGGTGAATAACATTAGAAGGGAACTCTATAAGACGCGCCCATGAGCACCGAAACACAATCCGCACCCAAGACGCAAGCACCCAAGGCTCCTTCGGAGGCCATGTTGTCTAAGCGTCGTCGCAAGTTCATTACCGATCCGCTTGACGACAGCAACCCGGTGACCGTACAGGTCTTGGGCATTTGTTCGGCTCTGGCCGTGACCACCCAGCTGAAGCCAACCTTTGTGATGTCCCTCTCGGTGTTGGCGGTCATTGTGTTCTCGAACCTTGCCATCTCGTTGATCCGCAAGGCGATTCCAGGTAGCGTGCGCATCATCGTGCAACTGGCCATCGTCGCAACACTGGTCGCCTTGGTTGACCAGATGCTGAAAGCCTTCGTCTACGACGTATCGAAACAACTCTCGGTCTTTGTCGGACTCATCATCACCAACTGCATCGTGATGGGTCGCCTGGAGGCTTTTGCCATGGGGAATAAGCCCTGGGACTCAATCCTCGACGGCTTGGGCTCTGGTTTTGGCTATGCGTGGATCATCATGACGGTGGCCTTCTTCCGCGAGTTGCTTGGCTCGGGCAAATTCTTTGGCTTTCAGATTTTCCCTGATGGCCTCTATCAAACTGGCTACGTGAACAATGGGCTGATGGTGTCACCTGTGGGTGCTTTCATCATTCTGGGGCTCATCATTTGGGTACAACGCGCCCGAAATGGCTACACCGAGGAGCATTAATCCGCGTCCTCTAGAAAAACATTACGCGAACTTAACCGCACCAACTCATGGATCTGCTCAACCTGGGGGTCAAATCGATTTTTATCGAGAACATGATCTTCGCCTATTTCCTAGGGATGTGCTCCTACCTGGCCGTCTCGAAGAAAGTCAAGACCGCAATGGGGCTTGGCATGGCTGTCATCTTTGTGCTTACGATCACCACACCACTCAACTGGTTGCTTCAGGCGTATGTCCTGAATCCCGGTGCATTGGCTTGGGTCAGCCCTTCGATGGCTGACGTAGACCTGGGCTTCTTGCAGTTCCTCATGTTCATCGCGACGATTGCTGCGATGGTCCAACTGGTCGAAATGGCGGTTGAGAAGTTTGCGCCAGCCCTCTACGGTTCGCTTGGAATCTTCCTGCCCCTGATCGCGGTGAACTGCTCGATCTTGGGTGGTTCGCTCTTCATGGTCTCTCGTGACTACACGCTGGCTGAGGCCACCGTGTTTGGTTTCTCCTCGGGCATCGGTTGGTGGCTTGCCATCATTCTGCTTGCGGCCATCCGCGAGAAGCTCAAATACTCGAGCGTCCCTGCACCGCTTCGTGGTCTGGGCATCACGATGTTCATCACTGGTTTGATGGGCGTTGCCTTCATGTCGTTCATGGGCATCAAGCCCGGCGGCGGAGAGGAAGAAGAGGCCGCTGCAGAAAGCGTGAAGACCGAACAAGTGGAAACTCCGAAGACAGACCTCGCTGCTGTCGAGTAATTCTTTTAGCTCTAGAAACATTCGCAACGGGCTACCTTCGGGTGGCCCGTTTTGGTTACTCGCATGAACAAGTTCCTTAAGTTTTTCCTTCGCGGCCTATTGGTGGTCACCCCGGTGGCGATTGTCATCTGGCTAATTGTTTCGATCTTCCAAGTCTTTCGGGACATGCTAGTGGGGCTGGGCCTGCCGATCTATGGTGCCTTCCTTGCGCCGATCGTGGCCCTTTTGCTCATTGCCTTGATTGGCTACATCGGGTCCAGCCTTCTGGTCCGACCTGCGGCAGAGGTGATCGACGGGGCCCTGCGGCGCATCCCGGGGATCAGCTTCGTCTATTCCAGCGTCAAAGACGTAATGAAAGCCTTTGTGGGCGACCAGCGGAAGTTCTCCGAGCCTGTCATGGTCAAACTCAATGAATCGGCTGAGGTCTACAAGTTGGGCTTCATGACCAGCCGCGACCTCGTCGAATTGGAGTTGGAAGACATGGTGGCGGTGTACCTACCGCACTCCTATGCCTTCTCGGGGAACCTGTTCATTGTGCCGGCCAAAAATGTCCGAGCGATCAACCGCCCTGCAGGACAGGTCATGAAGTTCATCGTTTCGGGCGGCGTAGTCCAGTTTACCGAAGGCGAAGAGGAGGAGCCGCACCCCGACCAGTTGACATAAAAAAGCCCCTCCGTTGGGAGAGGCTTTTGATCAAGTTCGCGACTAGGTCTTAGACGTGCGCGGCCAGCTTTTGTGCGAGTACCGATTTGGGTACAGCACCGACTTGTTTGTCGACGATCTGTCCGCCTTTCAGCACCAAGAGCGTAGGGATGCTGCGAATACCGAAGCGCATGCTGGTTTCAGGATTTTCATCCACGTTCAGCTTGCCAACGACGGCTTTGCCTTCGTACTCGCCCGCCAGTTCTTCAACGATCGGTCCGATCA
>CAYGKP010000043.1:0-14658 GCA_964350605.1 uncultured Cytophagales bacterium | reverse complement strand
GATCTGGCCGTCGGTGATCGAGATCACGTTGGTCGGAATGTAAGCCGATACGTCGCCCGCTTGGGTTTCAACAATCGGAAGTGCAGTCAGCGAGCCACCCCCTTTCACCATGCCTTTCAGCGAGGGAGGCAAGTCGTTCATCGCCTGAGCGATTTCATCGTTCTCGATGATTTTCGCCGCACGCTCCAAGAGGCGCGAGTGCAGGTAGAATACGTCGCCAGGATAGGCTTCCCGTCCCGGAGGACGACGCAAAAGGAGCGACACCTCACGGTACGCAACCGCTTGTTTCGACAAGTCGTCAATGACCATCAAGGCGTGGCGACCCGTGTCGCGGAAGAACTCGCCAATGGCCGCACCAGTGAATGGCGCGTAGAACTGCATCGGTGCTTTCTCGGAAGCCGAGGCCATGACAACGACTGTATAGGGCATCGCACCCGCTTTCTCCAACTGACCAACCACTTGGGCGACAGTTGAAGCCTTCTGGCCAACCGCAACGTAGATGCAGTAAACTGGCTCGCCGCGCTCGTAGAATTCTTTCTGGTTGATGATCGTATCGATCGCAACGGTGGTCTTACCCGTCTGGCGGTCACCAATGATCAACTCACGCTGGCCACGACCAATAGGGATCATCGCATCGATGGCCTTAATCCCCGTTTGCAACGGCTGGGCTACCGGCTGGCGGTAGATCACACCCGGTGCTTTGCGCTCGAGGGGCATCTCGTAGGTATCGCCCGAAATCGGTCCGCGACCGTCGACAGGCTCGCCCAAGGCGTTCACCACGCGACCCAAGAGGCCTTCGCCTACTTTCAGCGAAGCAATGCGGTGGGTGCGGCGCACGGTATCGCCTTCTTTGACCTCTTTTCCTTCGGAATCGCCCAAGATCACGGCGCCGACGTTGTCTTCCTCCAAGTTCAGCGCCAAGGCCATCTGGCCGTTGTCGAACTCGATCAGCTCGCCAGCTTGGACCTCGCTGAGTCCGTAGATTCGGGCAACACCGTCACCAATCTGCAAGACGGTGCCGACTTCTTCGAGCTCGGCTTCGCTCTTGAATCCGGACAGTTGCTGTCTTAGGATTGCCGAGACTTCATCGGGGCGTACATCGACCATGATTTCTGGGGGGGGTCTGTTGATTAGTTCGTTGAGAGGCGGTCGCGCAAGCCGCGCAACTTGGTGTGAATCGAGGCATCCAACTGTTTGTCGCCGACACGCAGGATGTAGCCACCGAGCATGTCTTTGTCCAATCGCTCGGACAACTCGACGTTCTTTCGGCCACTGATGGTGCGCACGCGCGCCTCCACTTCTTTTCGTTCCGCCGCGTTCAGAGCGACGGTGGTCACGACTTCGGCCCGTTGAATGTCCTTCAACTCGGCCATCCGTTCGCCGAAGCGAAGCGCAATGGTTTCGGTGTAAATCTCACGGCCTTTGTCGAGCAACAGGTCCATGAAATCACGGCTGGTCTTCGAGAGGTGCTTCGAGAAAAGCGCATCAACCGCACGCTTCTTATCAGCACCACGGATCACTGGGCTGCGGAGCAACAGGCGAAAATCGCGGCTCTCCTCGCAGAGGCGTGCCACGGCCGCCATGTCCTCGGCCACGCGCTCGAGTTCGCCACGTTCGGTGGCCAGCTCGGCAAGCGCCAAGGAATACCGTTCAGCTAGTCGTGCGTTCTGCTCCATTGGTCGTCCCTTAGGCGGGTTGGGCTTCTTTCAAGTAGGTATCGAGCACTTCACGCTGGGCGTCTTTATCGGCCAGTTCGCGGCGGATCAGCTTCTCGGCGATTTCAACCGACAGCGAAGCAGCCTCCTTGCGCAAGGCGACAACGGCGGCGCGTTGTTCGTTCTCGATGGTGGTTTTCGCGCGGCTGATGAGCGCTTGGCCTTCGGCGTTCGCTTTGTCTTTCGCCTCTGCGACAACCTTGGCCGCCGCTTGTTGCGCATCGTGCAGAATGCGGTCACGCTCTTGACGTGCCTCTTTCAGCAATTCTTCGTTGGCCAGTTGAAGCTCGGCCATCTGGGCGCGGGCCTCGTCGGCAGCTTTCAGGGCCGATTCGATTTTCTCCTCGCGCGCTTTGAGCGACTTGAGAATCGGCTTCCACGCGAATTTCGCGAGGACAAATAACACCAGAAGGAAGACGACTGTCTGCCAGAAAATGAGTCCGAGTTCGGGGGTTACAATGCCCATGGTTTCTTGTTGTTGGGTCCGCCGGAGCGATCAGTATGCGTACATGATGGAATAAAAGGCCGCCTGCGTTAGCCCATCGCTATCCGACAGGCGGCCGATAATCCGTGGCTTAGCCCAGCGAAATGAGCAGACAGACAACGACGCCGAAGAGACAAACCCCCTCGATCAGCGCCGAAGCGATGATCATGGCAGTTTGGATCTTTCCAGCGGCTTCCGGTTGACGAGCAATGGCCTCCATGGCCGAGCCGCCAATCCGTCCGATGCCGAGACCTACGCCAATGGCGACAAGTCCAGCACCGATGCCTGCACCCAGAACACCGAGGTCAGCAAGAAGCATACCTAGCATTTTGTGCGGAGATTGGAATGAAACAACAGATTTAACGTTTAGTGGTGATCGTCTTCCACGGCCTGTCCGATGTACATGGCCGATAGAAGCGTGAAGATGTAGGCTTGCAGGAACGCCACAAGGAGTTCCAAGAAGGTCATCGCCGAGGCGAAAATGGTGGCCCCGATGCCGACCGCAACGCTGCGCGCGATGAAGGTCAGACAGAGGAGGCTAAGGATGATGATGTGGCCTGCGGTGATGTTCGCAAACAAACGAACCATCAAGGCAAATGGCTTGGTGAGGATGCCGACCACTTCGATGGGCACCATGATGATGAGCAGCGGCACAGGCACGCCCGGGGTGGCGAGGATGTGCTTCCAATACGCCTTGCGACCGCTGAAAACGGTGATCAGCAGCGTGATGGTCGAGAGGACCAAGGTGACAGCGATATTGCCCGTCAAGTTGGCCGCGCCAGGCAGCAGGCCCAGCATGTTGTTGATCCAGATGAAAAAGAAGACCGTCAGGAGGAACGGCATGTAGCGCGCGTAGCGGTGGCCGATGTTCTGCTTGGCGATCTCGTCGCGCACAAAAATGATCAGCGGCTCGAAGAGAGACTGGGCGCCCTTCGGTGCCGCGTCGCCACGCTTCTTGTACTTGCGAGCGATGCTGGTGAAGAGCAGAATCATGATCAGCGCGCTGAGCAGCAGCGAAGCCACGTTCTTGGTGATCGAGAAATTCCAGATGGTGCGGCTCTCGTCCTCGGGGCGCAGCTTGCCGTCGTGGTTGATGAAATAACCTTGGTAGTTCCCGTGGTGAAAATGGCTGGAAGAGAAGATTTCCAAGCCACGATCAGACGAAAACAAGATGACCGGCAACGGCAGGGCGATGTGGGTCTCGCCCACAGTCGCGAAATGCCACTCGTGGCTGTCGGCGATGTGGTGAAGAATCGTGTGCCCGGGGTCGAACTCCTTAGACCCGTGCTCCTCAGTAGATTCTTCGTGGCCGTGTGGACCTTCGTGTGCCGGCTCAGACGCAAACGCACTGGTGCTCAGCAAGATGGATAGACCCAACAGCAGGGCCCGGCAGGGGGCAAACGCGCAGCGAAGTATCGCGGAATTCATGGGCTTTTCGGGGCTTTCCCCGATTGGGCCCGCAAGGTAGGGAGCCGCCCCCAGATATCAAACGTGCGAAGGGCGAAATACAAGACCAGAAAACCCCCTCCGAGCGGCCAGTGAAGAGCATTTGGCGACGAAAGAATCACGACCAGCAAGAGGGCCAGGGAAAGCAGCAATCGACCGACCATCACCGCCAATTCAGCCTGCACTCTCGACTCTGGCTCCAGTCTTTTGAATCGCTCGGTCAAGGCCCGGGCTCCCAAGTGAAGCCCCACCGAACAGATCAGTAGCACCCACCACCAGACCGACGTCCACTCGGGTTTGATCCAAGTTAGCAGGATGAGCAGCGCAGCGGTCAGCAGCGCCGCAAGAATGAGGTGAGCGAGAAGCCAGCGTTTCAACGCGAGGGGGGATTATTACTTGGATTTGGGCAGGTGCTTGATCACCAAATAGAGCGCTAGGCCTACGCCAACAAGCGCGAGGCACACCGTCCAGAGCTTGCCGGGCGGGTCGGATCGGCCGTCCAGGTAGATCCCCAGCCAGATGAAGCCGCCGATGGTCGCGACCATCTCGAAAGCGATGCCCGAATACCGGGCTGCCTCCCTAAGCGGATTTTTCTTTGGCTCCTGCGGCGGTTTCGGCGGCAAACTTGATGTCTTTAACGGTTGCGCCCATGCGGCTTGCGCCGTTGAAGGCCGCCCCGGCTTCCACGACCATTTGGGCGGTGGTGATGTCGCCCTCTAGCTCGCCATCGATGCGCAGGTTGCCGTGCGTTTCGATGGTGCCAATGATGCGCGTGCCCCGCGCAATGGCGTTCGAGAGGTTGGAGAGTTCCTCCAGGTCGCGTTTGTTCTCTTTGCTTGCAAACATGCCTTAATAGGAAACGAAGTATTCGGGATTGACCGGCGTCCCTTCATACCACAATTCAAAATGCAGATGCGGCCCCGAACTCAGCTCGCCGGTATTGCCGAGCAGGGCGATCAAATCCCCCGCATATACGAAAGTACCCACTTTCGCGAAGAGGACCGAGTTGTGCTTGTAAACGCTCACCAAGTTTCCTTCGTGTTGGATGAGGGTCACGTACCCACCTTCCAAGGTCCAGGTGGCCTCGATGACCGTGCCATCGGCGACCGCCAGGATGTGTTCGTTGGGCCGCGCGAGGATGTCGAGGCCAAAATGACCCTCGGCGGGGTTGAAGCGTTGCGAGATGCCGTAACCATTAACGGGCGGCATCAAGTAGACGTGGCTAAGGTCCGAATGCGGGGGCAGGGAGGTCGAAACCACCAGTTCGCTGCCCTGCTCGAACTCGGCGCGCAGGTTTTGGTCGGCCTCGTCGAGTTCCGCAAGGTCTTCATCGGCCAACTCTTTGACCACCACGGTCGGCATGTCGGGCGTGGTGTCCTTGGCCACTGGGGCGTTGCGGTCGGGAACCTCGCCGCCCATCAACATGGTCTGGAAGGCAGAAATGTGTTCGTCGCGCTGTTCCAACTCGTATTCCAACGAGTCGATTTGGACCGAGAGACTTACCAGTTCCTGCTTGCGCAGGCTGAGTTCGTAATCCGGGTCATCCCAACGGGACAATACCCGTTTGGTCAGGAAGATCGAAATCGAGAAAACGATGATCAGCAGAATGGAAATCAGCCCGATCAGCCGCCCATTGGTGAAGGTGATCGAAACCCGCTCGGCAAAATTTTCCTCGCTGCGCACGATGTACTGGTGGCGGGTGACCAGCCAGTTGTAAAACGATTGTCGACGTGCAGCCAAGGGAAAAGAGACGGAAACGAGGGGGACGTTGCGGGTGAAGGAACCTAAATTTACGGGGATCGCCGTCATTTCCCGTCCTTTGGGACGTTTCCCTTACGGATGAGTTTGCCCAGCCGCCTGTTTTTTCTTCGTTTCGCGCCCCTTTTGGGGGGGCTGGGCTTGCTTGCGTCCTGTTCTCAAAACAGCAAATCGTTCACCGCAAGGGCCTATCACAACACCACGGCCTACTACAACGCCTACTATCTGGCCGACGAGCGGATGGGCGAGATCGAGCGAAAGCTCTGGGAATTTCACGAGGACGATTACAACCGCCCGCTGCAAATCCTCCCCACCATCGACTCGAACCAGACCGCTTCGCTGGAAACCGACTTCGATTACGTGATCCAGATGGCCCGAAAGCCCGTCGAGAAGCACAAAAACAGCAACTGGGTCGACAACGGGTATCTGCTGATTGGCAAGGCCTTTCTTTACCGCGGCTACTCGATGCGTGCGCGGCGGGTCTTCAAGTACGTGAACACCAAAAGCGAAGAGGAGTACGAACGCGACCAATCGGTCCTCATGCTGCTGTGGACCTACCTGGATGCCGAGGAGTACGCGAACGCCTACGCGGCCTACGAATACCTCAAACGCCTGGATATTGGCAAGCACAACGAATCGCTGCTACACAAGGTCCGCGCCCACTACTATTTCGAAGAGAAGGAAGAGGACCTCTACCGCGAAGAGTTGGAAGCCCTGCTGCCCACCCTGCGCAAACGCGACGAAAAATCGCGGGTCTGGTTCATCCTTGGGCAACTCTACCAACGGGCCGGCCAACGCGACTCAGCTTTTACGGCTTATAAGAAGGTGCTCAAGTTCACACCACCTTACGAGATGGCCTTCCATGCGCGGCTGTTCATGGGCCAAACCGTGCCCTTGGAAGATCAGAAAGACGTCGAGCGGATGCGCAAGCTGTTCCGCCGCCAGTTGGAGGACGAGAAGAACGAAGAATACCGCGACCGCATTTGGTACGAGATGGCCAAGTTCGAATTGGAGCAAGGCGACACCCCCCTGGCGATCGACTACCTGAACAACTCGATCCAGGAATCAAGCAGCAACGTCCAGAAGTCCTACACCTACCTAAAGCTGGGCGAGATCAGCTACGAGGCGAGGGAATTCCGAGAGGCCAGTGCCTACTATGACAGCTCGACGGCCATCATCTCGCCGAAAGTCGAGAACTACCTGGAGATCGAGAAGCGTGCTAAAGTGCTCGGCGATTTTGTCACGGCGCTCGATGTAGTCGAGTTGGAGGACAGCCTGCAACGCATGGCCAAGATGCCTCGGGAGGAGTTGGACGTTTACCTCGACTCGGCGATTGCCCAAAAGGAGCGCGCCCACCGCGCCAAGGAGATGGCCCGCTGGCGGGCCCAGCAAGCCGCCAATACTCCGAAACCGGGCGATGCGATTGTCGAGAAGGGCCTTGGTAAGTCGAACTTCATCTTCTACAACGAGAAGCAGCTGCGCGGAGCCCAAGCTTCGTTCCAGGAGCGTTGGGGCAGTCGGCCCTTGGAGGACAACTGGCGACGCGCCAGCAAAGGCGGCTTTTTGGACTTCGACGCGGTGGACCCCACCGAAGAGCCTGATCCCACTGCACCGGAACGCCGCCCGGTGGGCGATGGCCCCGTCGACTCGTTGGAATTGCTTGGCCTCGAACCCTTCACCTTGACCAAGGAGGACATCCTGCGCCAGATCCCCTTCCACCCCGATTCGTTGGCCGCCAGCGAGGACCGCTCGCGGGAATCGCTCTACGACCTGGGGCGCATCCTGCACTTCAAGCTGGAAGAACCCCGCATGGCCGATTCGACCTACGCGGTACACCAAACGCGCTTCCCCGATTCGGAGCGATATGTCGAAGTCAAATACCTGCGCTACAAACTGTGCGAAGCCCACCCGGCAACCTGCAACGCAGCACAGCATCGCAATGACGTGCTGACCAATCACCCCACTTCGCTCTGGGCCAAATTGATCGAAAACCCGGCCTACGAACGCGAAAACCGCGAGGCGAATCGCGAAGTCCACTTGGCCTTCGAACAGGCGTGGCGTTTCTACGAGCAGGGGGAATATTTCCGGGCAGGCACCGAAGCCGAACGCCTCATGAAAGCCTACCCCTACGCGGACATCACCGATCGGCTCGTGTTCCTGCGCATCCTGGCCGACGGGCAAAGCGGCGACACCACCCGCCTGATCCGTCAACTGGAAGGCTTCATTGATACCTACGACACCAGCCCGCTGTTGACCCTCGCCCAGCGCGTCCTCGACCGCCAGCGGGCCATCGCCGACGGCACCTACGTGCCCGAACGCGTCGGCCCCGCCCCGCCGCCGACGGGCGAAACCCTGCCCGGCGATTGGGACTTCAACTTGGGCGAGCAGCACCTGGTGGTCTTCGTGTTCCGCAAAGCGGGCTTCAACCCCAGCCAGGCGATTGTGAAATTCTACGACTATGCCCTCACCAACTACCCAAGCGCCGGCTTGAAGATCAACCACTACGACTTGAACGAGCAGTACACCATGGTGAAGGTCGAACCGTTCGAGCTGCGCGGCTACGCGAAAAACTTCCTCCAAAAGATCGAAGCACCCGGTACATTCCTCGGCGACTACAAGGGCCAACTGGCTTCTGAGTTTCTCATTACTTTTACCAATTACGAGGAACTGCTGACCACCCGCGATTTGGCGGGTTACTTGCGCTTCTATCAAGAACGCTACGCCGACTAACCGAGAATCCTGTTGCTATGAGCTGGCGCGACACCCTGAAATCTGCCAAGACACGTGTCGAGCCCCTGACCGATCGTCTCTCGAACCACGGGGTCTTTCATCCGGAAAACCGCACCTCCATCGCCTGGATGGCCTTCGGGCGCATCTGGGTGGGGCTGATCCTGCTCGTCTGGATGATCTCGGCCAACACCTTCGGATTGTTCGGCGAATTGCCCAGCCTCCAAGTGCTGGAGAATCCGAAAAGCGAAGTCGCCTCGGAAATCTATTCGGCCGACGGCGTGCTGCTGGGCAAGTACTTCCGCTCGAACCGCACGCCCATTGACTACAAGGACATCAACCCGAACGTCCTGAATGCCTTGGTCGCGACCGAGGACATCCGCTTCGAGGAACACTCGGGCATCGACCTGACGGGGACCCTCTCGATTGTCTTTTACCTGCTGAAAGGCGACAAACGCGGGGCTTCGACGATTACCCAACAACTGGCCAAAAACCTCTTCAAGACCCGTGGGAAGGACTATTCGGGTGCGCTGACGGGTGTGCCCATCCTGGGCAAAGGCATCATCAAGATGAAGGAATGGCTGACGGCTGTTCGCCTTGAGCGCAGCTATTCGAAGAACGAGATCATCACCATGTACCTGAACACGGTGGAATACGGCTCGAACGCCTTCGGCCTGAAAGTGGCCGCCGAGACGTTTTTCTCTAAGCCGCAGGATTCGCTGGAAGTCCACGAGGCCGCTGTGCTGGTGGGCTTGCTGAAAGCCCCGACCTATTACAGCCCGCGCTTGAACCCCAAGAACTCGATGCGCCGCCGCAACACGGTCATCGAGCAGATGGAGAAGTACCGCTACCTGACCCCCGCCGAGGCCGAGTCGTACAAAGCCTTGCCCATTAGCTTGGCCTATCAGGAGGAAGACCACAACGAGGGGTTGGCTCCTTACTTCCGTACCGTGGCAGGGAACTACCTGATCAACTGGTGTAACGAGCATGGCCTGGACCTCTACGCCGACGGCTTGAAGGTCTACACCACCATCGACTCGCGCATGCAGCGTTACGCCGAGGAAGCGGTACTCGAACACATGAGCGAGCAGCAACGCCTGTTCTTCGACCACTGGAAGGACCGCAACCCCTGGACGAAACCGGGTATGTATTGGGGCCAGATCGAAGAGATCGACGGGTTCTTGGATCAACAAGTGAAGCGCACCGAGTTGTACTACCAACTGCGCGACGAGTACGACGGCGACTCGGCCAAAATCTGGAAGGTCCTGCGCACCAAGCGGCCCACCACCATCTTCACCTACCAAGGCGAGAAGGACACGCTGCTTTCGCCCGTGGACGAGGTGGCCTACAAGCTGCACTTCCTGCACTGTGGTTTCATGTCGATGGAACCCCAAACCGGCGCGGTGAAAGCCTGGGTCGGGGGCATCAACCACAAGCACTTCAAATTCGACTGCGTTTACCAATCGGCGCGCCAGCCGGGTTCGGCTTTCAAGCCGATTGTCTATTCGACGGTGATGGCCGAGGCGGGCGATGTCTATTCGCCATGTTTCGAGGTCGTGGATGCGCCCGTGACCTTCGTGATGGACGAGGAGACCAATCAAACGTGGACCCCCAAGAACGCCGAGGGTGAATATTCGGGCGACACCTTGACGATCCGCCAAGGGCTGGCCAAATCGAAGAACTCGGTGACGGCCTACATGATGAAAATCCTCGGGCCCCGCACGCCGGAGACCGTCGTGAAATACGCCAAGAACATGGGCATCACCACCGAACTGGAAGCCGTGCCTGCCCTCTGCCTGGGTGTGTTCGATGTGACAGTCTACGACCTGGTGGGGGCCTACTCCACGTTTGCGAATGAGGGCGTTTGGACCGAGCCGATGTACATCACCCGCATCGAGGATCGGCACGGGAACGTGATCCACGAATTCTCGCCCAAGCGCAAGCAGGTCTTCAGCAACATCACGGCCTACGTCATGCTCCACATGCTGATGGGCGGGACGCAAGAACGCGGCGGCACGGGCCTCGGCCTCTACCGCTACAAAGTATTCGGTGCGGGCGGCGAAATCGGCACCAAGACTGGGACGACCCAAAACCATTCCGATGGTTGGTTCATGGGCGTGACCCCCGACCTGGTTTCGGGTTGCTGGGTCGGTGGCGAGCACCGCTCGATCCACTTCCGTTCGATGCAGTACGGCCAAGGCGCGCGCCTGGCCCTACCGATCTGGGGCAAGTACATGGAAAAGGTCTACGCCGACACCACACTCAGCTACAAGCCCCGTCATTTCGACAAGCCCGACCGCAAATTGCCCGTCGAGCTCGATTGCAAGAAGTATCACAAAGCCGAACGCACCGAGCAACGCGACTTGTTGCAATACGACGACAAGCCCATGAACTTCGACTTTTAGCCGCCAAGAATACCCATGCCCTCGCCCACACCCAGCCGCCGCAATTATCACCGGGCCTTACGCATTAGCTGGTGGACCTTTGGGGTGCTCTGGGGGCTGTTTTTCCTGCTGATCTTCAGCATCCGGCTGAACCTGTTTGGCTACTTCGGCGAGATTCCTTCGTTCGAGGTGCTGGAAAACCCCGACAGCGAGGTCGCCTCTGAGGTGTATTCCATCGATGGCAAGTTGATGGGCAAATACTTCAGCTCGACCAACCGCTCGCCCGTCCCGTTCGACGACATCTCGAAGCCCGTGGTCAAAGCCCTGATCGCCACCGAGGACGAACGCTTCGAAGCGCATTCGGGCATCGACATGCGCTCAACCTTCCGTTCGATTTTCGGCCTACTGACGGGCAGCGGCAGCGCAGGGGGTGGCTCGACCATCAGCCAGCAATTGGCCAAAAACCTCTTCAAGATGCGCGAAGCGCCGCCATACGTCGGGGGTGCTTACGAGGTCAAGGGCCTGGGCATGCTGACCATCAAGATCAAGGAATGGATCACCGCCATGCGACTGGAGGATCAGTACACCAAGGAGGAAATCCTGACCATGTACCTGAACACAGTCGATTGGGTCCATAACGCAACGGGCATTCGGTCGGCCTCTCAAACCTATTTCGGGAAGGAGCCGGGCGAACTGGAAGTGAAAGAAGCGGCCCTGCTGGTGGGCATGCTCAAGAACCCCAGCTATTTCAACCCCGTGCGCTTCCCCGACCGCGCCAAGGAGCGGCGCAACGTTGTGATGGCCCAGATGGAGAAGAACGACTTCCTCGAGCCCGACGAGCGCGCAGAGCTGGCGACCACCGAGTTGGACTTGCATTTTCAACCGGAGAGCTACGCCGAGGGCATCGCGCCCTATTTCCGCGGCATGATCCGAGAGGAACTCAACGAGTGGTGCGCCGAGAACGGCTACGATTTGACGCGCGACGGCCTGAAGGTCTACACCACCATTGATTCGCGCATGCAGCAGTACGCCGAGGAATCGATGGTCGAGCACATGAAGTCGCTGCAACCCCAGCTTCGCACCCAATGGGGCAAGCGCGACCCCTGGCCCGCTGGTTTCTTGGAGAAGGCCATCGAAGCGACCGACCTCTACCGCGAGCTGAAAAAAGAATTGGGCAGCGACAAAGCGGCCATCGACAAGGAGTTGCGCACCCCGCGGCCGACGACCGTCTTTACCTGGCAGGGCCCCAAGGACACCACACTTTCGCCCCTCGAGGAATTTCGCTTTCACCGCTGGCTGCTGCAGTCTGGTTTCATGGCCATGGACCCCCAGACCGGATCGATCAAAGCCTGGGTTGGCGGCATCGATCCGAATTTCTTCCAGCTCGACCACGTGCGGCAAACCCGTCGCCAGCCGGGCTCGACCTTCAAGCCGATCCTCTATTCCTACGCGATGATGCAGGGCTTCACGCCCTGCGACGAGATCCCTGATGCGCCCGTCACCATCCAATCCGCCGACAACCAGTTCTGGCAACCGAAGGGCTATGACTATTCGGGCGAACCTGTCACGCTGAAACTGGCCCTCGCCCAATCGAAGAACAACATCGCCGCCAAGCTGATGGACAAAGTGGGGGTCGAAAACGTGATCGGCCACGCCCGCAAACTGGGCATTCAGGCACCCCTCGACCCGGTGCTTTCCCTGGCGCTCGGCACAAGTGATGTTTCGGTGTATGAAATGGTGGGGGCCTACGCCACCTTCGTCAACCAGGGGGTCCATACCGAGCCCATGGGCATCCTGCGCATCGAGGATCGACGGGGCCGTGTGCTGGCCGAATTCCAACCCGTTCGCAGCCAAGCGATGGACAAGTTTTCCGCCTACCTGACGGTCGTTCTCCTGCGGGGTGGAGCAGAACTCGCCGGCGGGACATCGACGCGCCTACGGACCGATTACAAGCTCCTGGAGGGTGGCAATCAGATCGGTGGGAAGACGGGCACCACTCAAAAGTCAACCGATGGCTGGTACATGGGCATCAGCCCCTATTTGGTCGCGGGCTGTTGGGTCGGTGCCGAGGACAACTACCTGCGCATCCTAAGCGGTTCGCTGGGGCAAGGCTCGCGGATGGCCATGCCAATCTTCGGGCGGTTCATGCAGAAAGTCTATGCCGACCGGAGCCTGGGCATCAAACGCGGCATTTTCCCGAGCCCCGAACTCAGCCCCGAGCAGATTCGCAGCATCACTTGCCAGGACGACGGCGAACAACCGATGGATCCTTCCGTGTTGCAACAATACGGACCGATTCAATTCGAGTAATGCCCCGCCCCGAGCAGCCAGAAGCCCTTCGTCAATTGCCCCGCCAGCCGGGGGTCTATCGCTTCTACGACAAAGAGGAGCAGTTGATCTATGTGGGCAAGGCCAAAGACCTGCGCGCGCGGGTCTCCAGCTATTTTAACGGGTACGAGGGGCACAACCGCAAAACCCAGCGACTGGTCACCCAGATTGTGCGCATCGAGCATACAGTGGTCGAGTCGGAGTTCGACGCCTTCCTGCTGGAAAATGGCCTAATCAAGGAGTTCCAGCCGCGTTACAACATCCGTCTCAAGGACGACAAGTCGTACCCGTTTCTCTGCCTGTCCGACGAACCCTTTCCCCGTCTTTTCGGCACGCGCCGCCGCGAAAAGAACGAGGGGGACTACTTCGGACCTTACACAAACGTGAAGGCGATGAACGCAGTCTCCGAACTGTTACACAAGCTCTTTCACATTCGCACCTGCAAGCTGCCCCTGACCACCCCAGCTATCGCGAAAGGGAAGTGGGAGGTGTGTTTGGAGTACCACATGGGCAACTGCTTGGGGCCTTGCGCGAACAAGCAGACCGAACAGGACTACCGCGAGAGCATCACACAGGCCAAGGCCATTTTGAAAGGCAAGATTGGGCAAGTGGCGACCCGGTTTCGCGAGCGGATGAAGACCTTCGCCGAGCAAATGCAGTTCGAGCTGGCTGCCGAAGAAAAGCGAAAGCTCGAACTGCTCGAGAAATTCCAGATGCGGACCCAAATCTCAAGCCCCGAGCTCGGTGACATGGAGGTGCTCGCCGTCGCGAAAAACGAGAAGCAGGCCGTCGTCCACCACATGCGGATCGAAGAAGGCGCGGTCGTCGAATCAGCCCATCACCTCCTTCAACTCAAGCTGGATGAAAGCGAGGCAGAACTGATCGTCCATGCCCTCGCCCAAATTGAGAATAGTCAAACAAGCACAGCCAAACGCCTCATTCTCTCGCCTGTCGAGTTGGAGTTGCCCCCCGATCAGTTTGAGGTTCAGGTGCCCAAGATTGGCGACAAACGGAAGCTGGTCTTGTTGGCCCAGAAAAATGCCAACGCCCGCGTCGAGGAACTCAGCCGCCGGGATCGTTCGCAAGCCGAGAAGCAAGCGGTGCGCTCGCTGCAAGTTTCGCTTCACCTATCGGACGCACCCGAACATATCGAGTGTTTTGACAATTCGAACCTTCAAGGCAGCAACCCCGTGGCGGCGATGGTGTCTTTCAAGGAGGGTAAGGCTTCCAAGAAAGACTATCGGCACTTTAAGATTCGCACCGTCGAGGGGCCTGACGACTTCGCCTCGATGCGGGAAATTGTGACCCGTCGATACCAACGCCTGATGGATGAAGGCGCTAATATGCCTTCCCTGATCGTGATTGATGGGGGAAAAGGACAGTTAAGTGCTGCAGTCGAAGCACTGCAAGACCTGGGCATCTACGGACAAGTACCCATCATAGGTCTGGCCAAACGGATCGAAGAGATTTTCTTCCCTGGTGACCAAGACAGTCTGGTGCTGGCACGTACCGAACCCGGGCTGCAACTTCTCCAACGGATTCGTGACGAGGCGCACCGCTTTGCCATCAGCTTCCACCGCGACCAACGCTCGAAAGCCATGACCGCTTCTGCGTTTCTCGAAGGCATCAATGGCATCGGGCCTCAAAGCAAAAAACTGATCCGAGAATCCTACCCCACACTCGAGCACCTACGCAGTGCTTCGATTCCCGAACTCGCCCGGCTTCTCGGTCCCCGCAAAGCGAAAATTCTCCGCGATGCCCTGGCAGAAAAAGGCGGAGCGGCCCCGTCATAGCCAGACTTGGCTCTCCACTAGGA
>CAYGKP010000042.1:0-14863 GCA_964350605.1 uncultured Cytophagales bacterium | reverse complement strand
TCATTGCGTCCTGCTCGGTGCAATCGTAGCCAAGTCCCGTGCGCTTCAGGAAAAGCCCAAAACCCAGTTCGGCGGTCGCCCGTTTGAACATCTCGCTGACCATCACGGCGCAACAGGCCGAGTCGGCCCCGCCACTGAGGGATACCACAAAGCCCTTGCTTCGGCTCTTGCGCAAATAATCGAACAGCCCCAACGCCACGGCAGCAGGGAAATCTTCCTCCTTGGCGGCTTCGCTGGGCGAGGTGGGCAAGCCCTTGGGTGCAGTAGCATCCATGTCTACTTCCGCGTGAATCAACTGTACCTCCTCGAACCGAAGGCGTTGGTTCGCCGCCAAGAGTTCGCCTTTCTGGGCTAGGAGAATTTCCCCGTCGAAAATCAGGCGGCCCGATTCGTTGCCGACCAAGTTGGCGTACAGGTACGTGCAGTCAAAGGTCTTCGAAGTGCCGACAATCAGGTCCTCGCGGCGTTTCCACTTGCCCAGGGCAAAGGGGCTGGCCGAAGGATTCAACATCAACTCGACCCCCCGTGCCACGTGGCGGGGCGCGGGGCGGTTCGCCCGCCAGGCATCCTCGCAAATCTCATAGGCCACCTTCACGCCGTTCCAGTCGTAGACCACATCGCCAAAGGGCACGGTCTGGCCCAAAATCTCATACTGTTCGATGCGCAGGGGTTTCCAATGGGTGAACCACCGCGATTCGTAATGGACCCCGTCGATCGCCAAAAACTGTTTGACGCTGATGCCCAGAATCTTCTGGTTTTCGATCAGCACCGCACAGTTGTAGCGCCGTCCCTCAAACTTCAGGGGCAAGCCCACACTGACGGTGATGCCCTCGGTCTCAGGAACCACCTCGCCCAACGCCTCAATGCAGCGCGGCGACAACCAATCGGAAAGAAACACATCCTCGCAGCCATAACCCGACAAACACAGTTCGGGCAGCAGCAGCAACTCGACCTTTGCGGCCTTGGCCTGTGCAATGGCCTCGATCACGCGGGCGGTGTTGCCGCGCACATCAAGGGGGGTTTGGTTCAGCGCCGCGGCGCCCAGTCTACGAAGTCGTCCAGCCATGGGGGTACGCGAAGCTACGCGATCCCTAGATTCAACCCATCGAAGCGATCAGAGTTCGCTAGCGTCCCTTACTAAAGACCCTTGAGGGTAAACTCGGTGCGGCGGTTCAACTCGCGGCCCTCCTCTTCGTCGTCGTTCGAGGCAATGGGTTTCGATTCGCCATAACCCACGGGTTCCAAGCGTGCGCGGTCGATGCCCTTGCCCACCAAGTAATCGACCACTGCCTTCGCCCGACGCTGCGAGAGTTGTTGGTTGTAGCTGTCCGAACCGATGTTGTCGGTGTGCCCCCCCAACTCGGCAGTCGCGCTGGGGTGCTCTTGCAGCAGGCGCACCAGCTTGTCGAGTTCATTAAAGGATTTGTCCTTCAAGGTCGACTTGTTGAAATCGAAGTACACGTTGCGCAGCACCATCGTCTGGCCGACTTGCGGCTTACTCAAGGGAATGTCGGCGCGCACTTGTTGAAGGCGTGTCGCGGGCTCGGGAATCGTGATTTCCCGGTCACCATGCGGATAGCCCGATGCTTCAGCACTCACGGTGTGCTTACCTGAACGGTCCATCGCGATGGTAAAGCGATAGGTTCCATCTGAACCGGTTGTTTTGCCTTCGACCACCTCGCCGCCTTCCAGCAATTGGACCTGGGCACCGCCGATGCCCGCATTGCTGACCCCATCAAACACGCGGCCCGTCACAATCACGGGCTGTGGCTCAGGGAGGGGCTCTGGCTCCTTTCCGGTGATTTCTGAGACCAGCGCAGCACGCTCCTCTTTGTCGGCGCGCTCGGGCATTTTGAAGCGGTACAGGTCCTCTTCGCCCACGCCCCCCGGTTTGTCGGAGTTGAAGTAGGCGTACTGTCCATCCCCCGAGAGGATGAAGAAGATGTCGTCCTCGACCGAGTTGATGGGATAGCCCAAGTTCTCTGGCTCGGACCATTCACCCGACAGGCTGTCGTAGACCGAGCTGAAAATGTCGTAGCCACCCATGCCGCCCACACGCTTCGAGGAATAATAAAGCGTTTGTCCATCCAGGTCCATGAACGGTGCGTCTTCGTCAAAGGCCGTGTTTATCGGTCCGCCGATGTTTTTGGGCTCGCCCCATTCGGATTCGGTTGTTGGGCGATGCACCTCATAAATGTCAAGGCCACCAAGTCCACCGTCACGGTCAGAAACAAAGAACAACGTCAAGCCATCCTCGGTAATGGTCGCCGAAGGTTCATAGGAACGCGGCGACGAAATCTGTTTGGGGAAACGTTGGGGCTTGGTCCATTGCCCGGTTTTCTTGTCTTTCTTACAGTAATACAGGTCTCCGCCACCGTCCGATTTGTAGATGATGAGCTTGTCCCCACTGGGCGAAAGGCCCACCGAACCTTCGTGGTCTTCGCTGTTGATCTCGGTCATGTTGCGGGGTTTGGACCAACCCGCCGTCCCGAATTCCGAGATGTAGAGGTCCTCGTAGTACGATCCGTCCTCCATCTGCAAGCCCCCCATCGACCCCTCGCGCCGCGAAGTGAAGATCAAAACCGTCTGGTCCGCATTGATGACCGGCGAATAGTCGTCATAGGCCGAGTTGAGGGTGCGCCCCATGTGTTCAATGGTTACGTCCTTGGGGTTGGCCACCAAGTCGCGGGCCAGTTGACTTTGGCCCAAGTGATATTCGATGATCTCCAGCGCTTCGGCGTTTCCAATGGCCCGCTGTTTGGCCACGTTGAAATATTCAATGGCCCGGTCAAACTTGGAATTCAGGCGATACGCATCGGCTAACTGAAACGACACATCGGGCTGCACGTTGGGGTCCAACTTGTAAGCCCTCTCGAAGTGGTTGAGTTGCTTGACCTTCTCGTGGATTTGCTTGGCCGAAAGACCTGCCTTGTAATGTGCCGCCGCATCGTTTGGGACCAGCTTGGTGGCCTCCTCGTACTTCTGATGGGCCGAGATGTACTCACCGTATTCGTATAGCTCATCCCCACTCTTGACCAGCTTCTCTGCGGCCTTAACGTCCTTTTTATCTTGGGCCTGTGCGGTGGCAAGGCTTCCCAGAAGAAAGAAAAATGCCAGCGAAAAATGGCCTGCGGATAACAATGTTCTCATGCCTTGGATGCGTTGAACCCGCTGATGGTCACTGGCACGATGTTGCCAAAACCCCAGAGGGCATGAGTAAAACTAGGACTTCAAGCGGTCATTCACACTGAAAAGTCCAAATCTTATCCCCACTAGAACCTCAGCAAGTGGGACTTGGAGTTGTTTCGCCAGCCCGCTTGTGAGGAATAATCCACAAAATAGATCAGCAAATCGGCCTGGCTTGCGTAGTCCACGAAGAAGACGTCGTAGTCGGCTTGCGAGGAATAATCGGTGGCAAACCACAGGCCTTCCTTGCTCGCTTGGCTCGCGTAATCGACCATGTGGACATTCAAATCCGCTTGGCTCGAATAGTCACAAACGTAGACTTTGATGTCGGCTTGCGAGGCGTACCCGACCTTGAAAATCTTCTGGGCGGACAGCGAAAGTGGCCCGGCCAAGAACAATGCGAGAAAAAGTGCTTTCATGAGTGTAATGGGTTACTCTTCGGGTATACTGATCAACCTACTTATCGAAATGGCAAAAAGGATGCCGAATCGTTGAAAGTTCCTCTCAAGATTCGGTAACTCTGACAAGCTGAATCACGTTAGCTCCCCTGTCGGTGCGCTGCCCGTCCTCTCCATGAGCGAAGAAATCCTAAAGGCCCTTACCCAACTGTTCGCCATCCTCACCCGGCAGGACAAAGGTGTCGATGCCAACGAGCGAACATTTGTCGAGCATTTCTTTCGCCGCCGCCTGAGCCAAGTGGAAGTTGAGCGGTACATGACGCTCTATGACGAGCACCTGGCCGAAGGGCAAGCACGGGCCGCCAAGCAAGCGCAGAAAGCCGGCAGCGACCGGCTGACCTCGGTAAAAGATTCGGTGCGGACCCTTTCGATCTGCAATAAGATCAACCGCACCTTGACCCAAAAGCAAAAGGCCATTGTGATTGCCGACCTGCTCGAACTGGTCTGGAGTGACCGGGAATTTTCGCCCCAGCAGCGCGACATCATGGAAACCGTTTCGACGGTCTTCAACCTGCCGGGCACCGAATACCACGACATTGAAGCCTTCGTGCTCGCGGGCGACAGCACGGCCCTGACCCGCGAACATGTCTTGATCCAAGACGACTTGGCGGTGCTGCGGGTCGAGAGTGTGGAGCTGTACTTCGTCAAATTACTGACCGAGCATGAAGCCACAATGGGGCCCAGCACGTTAATCCCAGATCGCGTCTACCTGTTTTCGCCGGGCAGCACCGTGCGTCCCTCCCGTGGGAAATCGCTGTACTACAGTGACGTGGTTGCTCACTTCCAACGTGATGGGAATGCGCCGGAATTGGCCTTCGAGGTCAAGGACCTGGAGTCCCGCTTTCCGAATGGACACATTGGCCTGCGCGAGATCAACATGGCCGAGTCCCAAGGCCAACTACTCGGTATCATGGGTGCCAGCGGCGCAGGGAAAACCACGTTGCTCAATACGCTGGCAGGCCTGGAAACGCCCAGTGGCGGATCGGTTACGATCAACGGGGTCGATCTGCACCGCTCGCCGAAGCAGATGCGCGGGGTCATTGGCTATGTGGCCCAGGACGATTTATTGGTCGAGGAACTGACCGTCTTCGAGAACCTCTACTACGCGGCGAAACTCAGCTTCGGCGACCTCTCAGAAAAGGAACTGCGTCTGCAGGTGCGCAAAACCCTCGAATCGCTGGGCCTGCGCCACATTCAAGAACTAAAGGTCGGCTCGCCGCTCAACAAAAAAATCAGTGGCGGCCAGCGCAAGCGGCTAAACATCGCCCTCGAATTGATTCGCGAACCTGCGGTGCTGTTCGTGGACGAGCCGACCTCGGGCCTCTCCTCTCGCGATTCGCAAAACGTCATCGACCTGCTCAAAGAACTAGCCCTGAAAGGCAAGTTGATCTTCGTGGTCATCCACCAGCCGTCGTCCGAGATTTTCAAGCAGTTCGACAAGCTCTTCTTGCTCGACACGGGTGGTTACCCGATTTACTACGGCCCACCAGTGGAGGCAGTCACCTATTTCCGTCAACAAACCGAGCAGATCAACGCCGAACAAGGCGAGTGCATCACCTGCGGCAACGTGAACCCCGAACAGGTCTTCGATCTGGTCGAGGCACGGGTGGTCAATGAATACGGCCAACACACCAGCCAACGGAAGATCGAGCCCGACCAGTGGTTCGAACGGTACCAAGCCAACTTCGAGCGGTCCTCTATCCGCTCGCTGAACACCGACCCGCCGGGCAACCTGCGCTTGCCCTCGAAGCTGCGTCAGTGGCTGATCTTCTTGCGCCGTGATGCAAAGAGCAAACTGGCCAATACCCAGTACCTGATCATCAACCTGGTCGAGGCCCCGGTCCTGGCCCTGCTATTGGCCTTCCTGATCCGTTACCCCAGCTCGGCGGATCGCACAACCTACGAATTCCGTGGGAACGAAAACCTGCCCGCCTACCTGCTCATGGCCATCGTGGTGGCCCTCTTCATGGGCCTCACGGTCAGTGCCGAAGAAATCCTGCGCGACCGAAAGCTCCTGCAACGCGAATCGTTCCTGCACCTCTCGCGCCACAGCTACCTGATGGCGAAGATCGCCTTGTTGTTCTTCCTGTCGGCCATTCAAACCCTGGCTTTCGTCTTGATCGGCAATGCGATTCTGGAAATCGAGGGCATGACGATGGCCTATTGGATGATCCTCTTCGCGGTGGCCTGTTTTGCGAACCTGCTCGGCCTGAACATCTCGGCGAGCTTCTCCTCGGCGGTGACCGTCTATGTGCTAATTCCCCTTTTGCTCATCCCACAAATGATTCTCAGCGGCGCGCTCTTCCCCTTCGAGCGGATTCACCCCGCCTTGGGCCACCCCAGCAAGGTGCCCATCGTCGCCGACCTGATGGTCTCCCGTTGGGCCTACGAAGCCCTGGCGGTTCGCCAGTTCGAGAAGAACGCCTACATGAACTACTTCATCGAGGAAGAACGCCTCTCGGCCCAGGCACACCATTGGAATGCCTACCTATTCCCCGAACTGGACCAGCGCATGCGCAACCTGGCGGAAGCTGGCGAGTCAGCCCCTCTGGAGCAAACCCAGCACGACCGCGAACTGCTTTACAATGGCCTACACCGCTTGGCGGTCGAGTGGTACCCCGACCAGATTGCGTGGGTTGAAAACGAGTTGTTTCGCGCCGGAACGCTGGAGCAAGCACAAGACTTCTTGGCCGAAGCGAAAAAAGATCTCTCGGAGTTCGAGGAACGTCAGGTGAGCCGCATCGATAAGCTGTCGGCGAAGCTCGACGCGCAATTGGAAAGCGAAGGTTCAAGTCTTCAGGCACTTAAGAATGCCCATCACAACGAGGCCCTTGAAGACCTGGTGCGGAATACTTCGACCACCCAACGTCTTGACACCACTGGCGCGCAACTTATCCTGCGCGTCGACCCCGTCTTCCAAGAACCTACCACCGGGTTTCTACGTACCCATTTCTATTCGCCTACCAAACGTCTGTTTTCCTCACAGATCCCCACCTACACGCTCAACCTACTTGTTCTTTGGCTGATGACACTCGGGCTCTACCCGCTGCTCTACAGCGAAGCCTTGCGACGTTTGCTGCGCAAGTTGTCACCCGGCCAAAAACGCTAGTCTTCTTCCCTGACCATGAAATCTTTACTTCTTCTTACCTGCCTTGCGGTCCTGCTTGGGGCCTGCGGGGGCGACGAGAAGCCCGACAAAGCCGCGCTCTTGGCCGAGTTGGACTCCGCCGATTCGAACAACCAAGCTCTCGAGGTTGACACCGAAAAACTCAATGGGGTGTTGCAGTCCATTCCTTCGCCCCTCGAGACCGCCATCCTGATCAAGGAAATCGGCCGCGGGTACCACCCCGAATACTTGGCCGATCCACAGAAAGCCGCTTCGGTCAATGGGTCGACCAAGCAAGCCTTGAACCTGGGGATTTATGGTGCTGACCTCGCGTATGCAAACATTTACCAAAAATCGGCCGACGGACTCAGCTACTTAAAAGCGGTTAACACGCTGGCGGAAAATCTTTCGCTTGAACAGTTCTTCGAGGCCGAACGGATGCGCCCCTTGATCCGCCAATCGGCCAACCTGGACTCGCTTCTGGCCCTCACCACTGAGAACTTCAACCAGATCAACCTATATTTGCAGGAGCAGCGCCGTTCTCACTTGAGTGCTTTGCTTCTGATTGGTGGTTGGATTGAGGGGTTGCACCTCTCCAATCAAGTCTACCTCGCCAATCCGAATGCCGAGCTTCGCGAGCGAATCGGGGAACAGGAAATCGTCCTGGACCAGCTGCTCGAGGTACTCAGCTACTACAAAGGACGTGCTGAGCTGGCCGAGGTCGAAGAGCAATTACTCGCGCTCAAGGCGACTTACGGGCCAGTGAGCATCGAACGGACGGAAGGCGAGGTGGAGATGGTCGAAGTAGATGGCATTTTTATTGCCCAGTCTACCGCAAGGACCACAGTCACCATCACCGACTCTGACGTTCAAAACATTGCGAAAGCCACTAAGAAATTGCGTTCATGGATCGTCGAGTAAAACTTTCACTTCTCAGCTTGCTGATCGGAGCTTCGCTGGCTGCTGGTTTGCCTTCGGATGCGGAGGCCCAATGCAGCCCGACACAACAGCCAACCGAAAAGGCAAAAGGCAGCCTCGCGAGCGGATTTACGTTCATCAAGAGTTACCCACTTGACGCCGGAAAAGTCAATTCGAAGGGGGAAATCGAGTATTCGTTCGTCTTCTCGAAAGGCACACTCTACATGCTGACAATCGCCAACGGCGACGGCGCGGCCGAGGACATTGAAATCACCTTGTACGACCCGAGCCGCAAGAAGCTGGCCTCAAACGTCATGAGCGGCAAGTACATCCCGCTGGGCTATAAATGCGAAGCCACCGGGGTCCACTACATGACTTTCAAGTTCGCTGGCGACAGCAAATGCGGGGTCAGTGTCCTGGGCTTTAAGCGGCTCTAGCGTCTGCCTAACCACACACCGAAACGGGGCTTCTGGCCCCGTTTTTTGTTGCACTACTTTTTGGCCTGGAAAATCCCAGGGCTTACTCGAAGTTCAGGTAGAGCGTGGCCTTGTAGGTGCTGATGCGCTCCAAGTTGCCTGCAAAGAAATTATCATCAGGCGTCAAGAGGTTGGAGAGCCCCAGCGAAAAGCGCAACTCGGGCGCAAACTTGAAGAACTCAAAGTAGTGATCGGACCCGATGCCGTACTCGATGCCGAAATCCATCGGTTCGGTACGTAGGTCGCGGTCGGTCTTGTCCTTTTTGCGCGAACTGACCTCGGTCGCAAAGTAGCCCCCGAAAACCATGTACATCCGGTGGTTTTCGCGCCGCATGGATTTGTACTTGATCATGAGCGGCAGTTCGATGAACGTGCCCTCGAAGTTCTGCTTCAAGGCCGCTTGGCCCGTGGATTCATTGAAGCGGTACGTGACCGTTTTTTGGTACAGCGAAACAGTCGGCGTCGTGCGCAAATCAAGCTGATCGTTGATTCGCATGTTCACGATGAAGCCGAGCGAAATGCCGGGCGTGGTTTGCCCGTGAATGGATGCGAGCGTATCGTTCGCCTCGAACTGGTCGCTGAGCTTCAGGCGGTAGTTTTGGAGGTTCATCCCCAGAAAGAAGCCGTAGTGCAGCCACTTGTCGTCGTAGTTTGGTAGGTTCCAGGTATGCTTGTCGAGGTCCTGCGCCGAGAGCAGTGTGCCCGCCAGAGCGACCCACAGGGTAACGAAAAGCAAGAGGACCCGCTTCACTATTTCTGAGCCCAGTACAGCCCGCTTACGCCAAAGGTCAACGACTTCCAACCCGCCTGGCGATAGCCCAGCTTCGTGAGGATGTCCAGAAACTTCTCGCCATCCGGAAACGCCTGAACCGATTCGGGCAGGTAAGTGTAGGCCTCTTTGTTGCCGGAAATCCATTTACCCAAGGTGGGAAGCACACGCTTGAAATAAAACATGAACAAGGGGCGGAAGAACGACTTGCGTGGCTGGGCGAATTCCAACACGATCAGTGCGCCACCGGGGCGAAGGACACGCAGCATCTCCCCAAGACCCTTCTCAAGGTTCTCGAAGTTGCGCACGCCGTAAGCCACCGTAATGGCATCAAAACTTCCGTCGGGAAACTGCAGGTTCTCGCTGTCGCCGCTTTGCAAGTGAATTCGATCGTCTAGTTTTTTCTTCTTCAGCTTGATGCGCCCGTGGGCTAGCATGCCTTCCGAGATGTCGACCCCCACCACTTCTTTGGGATTGAGCTTGAGGGCTGCAATCGCCACATCGCCGGTGCCAGTCGCGACATCCAAGATGCGCTCGGGCGCGGGGACCAGTTCTGCGAGTTTTCGAATCGCTTTCTTCCGCCAACGCACATCAATGCCCAGGCTCAAAAAGCGATTGAGGAAATCGTAACGGCCCGAGATGTCGTCAAACATCTCGGCCACTTGCTCTTTCTTACCCGAAGAGCGGTCCTTGTAGGGTACAACGGTCGTGCCCACGGCTTTGGTATGGAATGGTGTACCGGACTAACCGCCCGGGGCCCGCAAAGTTGGGGCTTTATTCGGATTGTGGTCCAGGGCAGACCAAACGAATCTCGACACGGCGGTTTTTGGCGCGGCCTTCCTCGGTATCGTTAGGCGCAATGAACTCCGCTTTGCCGAAGCCTGTAAAGCTCAATCGCTCCTTCGAGATGCCTTTGCCGACCAAGTATTGCCCTGCGGATTTCGCGCGGTTGTAGGCCAACGTCTTATTGTAGGAATCCGAACCGACGTTGTCGGTATAGCCCTTGAACTCGGCCTTGACTGTCGGGAACTCGTTCATGAACGCCACCAGACTGTCCAGTTCCGACTTCGCATCGGTGCTAAGGCTGTGTCGATTGAAAGCAAAGTACAGCGTTTGGAACTCGCGGGTGCAAGTCTGGGTCGTGTCGGGCACCAGCGTGTCCTTCACGCACGCCACCTCGATGAATGCTTGCGCGAGCACTTGCCCCTCTTCCTTCTCGAACACCAAGGTGTCCTCGCCAACGACTTCTTCCCCGTCGTAGACCGTCACATGGTATGGCAACCCCGCATACAGCGTCGGGTTCTCGTAGAACTTGGTTTCCTCGTTGCGGTGCATGTAATGCTTGTCGAGGGTCTGATAGCTGACCACATAGCCCGCCACTTGCGCTGAATCGCAGGCCATTGGCGCATCCAAACGACAAGGCACATCGTGCAGCTTCAGGGCCCAATACAGGTCCAGCTCACCCAAGCCGCCCGAGCGATAGGACGCGAACAGGGCCATGTCGGGGATGCTGGTCTCGTGGAAATAAATGTCGTGCCCCACCGAATTGACCGGCGGGCCCAAGTTGCGGGGCTCGCCCCACGAGCCGTCTGGCTGCAATTCGCTGACAAAAATGTCGTAGCCACCCATGCTGCCCGGCCCATCGGCCGCGAAGTAGAGACGCTGCCCATCGCGCGACAGGTACGGTGCGTCTTCGTTGGCGCGGGTGTTGATTTTGTTGCCGACCGAAACGGGATCGGACCACGAACCATCGTCCTTCTTGGTGGTCACGTAGATGTCCAGGTCGTTGTTCGAGTTGTACGCATCGGTCGAATAGTACATGGTCATGCCATCGGCAGACAGGGTGGCATCCACCTCGTACTGGCGGGTGTTGATGCCCTCGATCCGTTTGGGCTTCGACCAGGTTTCCCCATCGAATTCGGCCTCGAAAATGTCGCCGCGGCGTGCCTCGCGGTAGATGAGCATCTTGGTGTCGTTGTCGTACAACTGAATGCAGGCATCGTGGCCATGGCCGTCCAGTTGGCCTCGGATGGCCTGTGGCTCGCCCCAAGTGCTATCGGGTTGCAAGCGGCTGAAAAAGATTGTCTCGTAGTAGTGACCGTCGGGGTCTTGGATGTTCCCTTGGTAGGGGCGCTGGGAGGTGAAAATCAGCATGTCGCCCTTCTCGGTCATCAGCGGGCTGTGGTCGGCAAAGGGACTGTTGAGGCTGTCACCCAGGTTGTCCACTTTGTAGCCCCAGGGTTTGTCTTCGAACGACTTGGCGGTCTTCGCCTGACCGATCAACGCTACGCAGTTATCGTGACGCTCGCCCTTATTTGGCAAGGTCTCCAAGTACTGCTCGTAGTACTTGATGGCCTCGTCGTAGTTCCCATCGTCGTGGAGGGCCATTCCGTACCAATACTCGAAGTCCTTCGCTGGCAACTCAGGCGCGGCGGCTTCCTTGGCCCGTTCCAGATAGAGGTGGCCTTGGTGAAAGTCCCGACCGTTCAAGTAGCAAACACCCAGCATGTAGAGCGCCTCGGCATTCTCAGGCTCGGCTTCGACTACCCGTTTGAGGGGCTCGATGGCATTGTAGTACCGCTCCCAGCGGAACTCCTTACGACCGGTTTTGAAGTCAGACTTGGTGTCTTGGGCGGAAAGCCAGCCAGCCGATAGGATCAGCAGCGAGAGGGCAAGGAGAAAGGAACGCATAAGCGACGGCAAACGATTGCCCGCCAAAATAGCACTTAATAAAGAGACCTAGGGGCGCTAGCGCGAAAGAATGACGAATTCGGTGCGACGATTCAACTCGCGCCCTTCTTCCTCGTCGTCGTTCGACGCCATGGGCTTGGTCTCGCCATAGCCCACCCACTTGATGCGCTCAGCACTGATGCCTTTGCCCAGCAGGTACTGTGCCACCGCTTTAGCCCGGCGCTCGGAGAGGCCCTTGTTGTAGCCATCCGAACCAATGAAGTCGGTGTGGCCCGCCAGTTCGATGGTCATCGCCGGGTTGCGGGTCATCAGATCGTGAAGAGTCTCCAGCTCTTTGAACGACTCAGGTTTCAGGGTTGTCTGGTCAAAATCAAAATAGATGTTGTGGAGGATGAAGACACTCCGCTCGGCACCCGTGTTCATGACCACGCGTTTTCGGAGGATTTGCTGCTCAGCAGTTGCCTCAGGAATGGTGATGCTGATGCGCCGCCCATCATAGCCAATGGACTTAATTTCCACCTGGTAGGCCCCCGTCATGTCCAAGGGCACCAAAAAGACAAAGCCTTCGGGGCCCACCTCTTGGCTTTCGATGACCTTCCCACTCTCTTTCTCGACCAGTGACACGCTGGCCGATACCGGCTCAGATGACTGAGCATCAATCACGCTGACCTCCAAACGGACGGGCTGTTTGGTGATGTTCACCTGCGGCTCCTTGGGCTGGACTTTTTCCTTGGGCAGGAACTCGATCAGGTAAATGTCGGTCCCCCCATAGCTGTCCTCTTTGCTCGAGGAGTAATAACCAAAGCCGTCTTCCGACAGGCTGAAATACACGTCATCATCCGGCGAATTGATGGGGAAACCCAAGTTCTCGGGCTCGGACCACTCCTGTTTCACTTCGTTCCATACCGACTTAAACAGGTCATAGCCACCCATCGAATTGTGGCCCTTCGACGAGAAGTACATGGTCTTGGTCTTCGGATCGAAAACGGGGCCTTCTTCGTCATATTCGGTGTTGATCCGTCCGGGGAGCAGGGTGGGCTCCATCCAACCGCCCTTTCTGTCCTGACCGATCACGTAAATATCAAGTCCACCTTTGCCGCCCGGTCGGTCGGACGAGAAAAAAATCTGGTCACCCTCGGGGCTAAAAAAAATCGAAGTCTCTTTCGACTTGGTGTTGATGCCAAGGCCCACTTCTTCGAGCTTGCCCCACTTCTCTTTCTTGTAAGTGGCAACGTAGATGTCGCCCGCGTTTTCGGTTTTGTACACGTACAGCGCGCGCCCATCGGGCGAAAGCGCGATGTTCGACTCGTGAGTCTCGCTGTTGATCTTGTCGCCAACGTTCTCGGCACTGGCCCATTTACCGCCCGAGCGTTTGCTCATGTAGATGTCCTCGAAGGGCAGGTTGTCGTGGTCTTTCATCTCCCCCGTGCTCCCCGGACGCCGTGAGGTGAAGAACAACACGCTTCCGTCGCGGGCGATGACCGGGGCGTAATCTTCGTTCTCTGAATTGATGGAAGTACCCAGGTTGGTGATTTTCACCGGCACCGGGTTGGCAACCAAATTCTTGGCCGTCTGGGTCTCCTGAATGCGTTTTTCAGTGCGGCGAACCAGCGCGGCGATGTCCTCGCCTGGGAAGCTCTTGGGGCCCGATTTGAGTTTCGAGAGGTACTCTTTGTACTGAGCCGTCGCGTTCTCGAAATCGTACGAGAAACGATACCCTTCCGCCAGCAAATAGTTGATGTGTGGCGAAACCGTGGGGTCGAGCTTCAGTGCCTTTTTCAAGTAGCCAACCGACTCCTTTTTGCCCGAAGTAGTCCGCAAAAAACAACGGCCCACCATCAAGTGGGCTTCCGCATTGTTCGGATTCTCGGCGATGGCCTGTTGAAACAGGGCCCGCGCATCTTCGTACTCCCCGAACTCGAACATCTCACGCGCGAGGTCCACAAGGACCACATCGGTCTGTGCTTCCAGCCGGGTTGGCCGTAACGCAGCAAAAGCCAATAACACAAGCACCACTGCAAAGCAGGGTCTTGTTGCGACTTGATGTATCGCAGAAGGGAGGCGCATGAGGCTAAATTTCTACGTATTAGTTACCAGGGATTTCACCCATCTATATGGTAACTACGTAGCCAGCCCCCGCAGGGTTGCCGTACCAACAAAATTTGCCGCTATTTTTTGCGGCCGCTCCCTATTCGTCGCGAGACTCGTAATAGTGGCCAAGGCGTCGAGCCGCATCACCCTCCAGAATGTCGACGATGATCAGCTCGGTGCGTCGGTTCAGCTGGCGTCCCTCCTCGGTGTCGTTGTCGGCGACCGGAAACTGCTCGCCATAACCAACCGGGTAGAGGCGTTTCTTTTGAATTCCTTTTTTGATCAAATAATCAACCACCGATTTCGAACGGTTTTTCGATAGCGCGAGGTTCGCGGGGTCCGAGCCGACGTTGTCAGTATGCCCAGCGATCTCGACATACAGTGTGGGGTTTTCGACCAAGATGTCATAGAAGTGATCCAACTCGCTGAAGGACTCGGGGCGAAGCTCTGCTTTGCCTACGTCGAAGAACACGTTGCGAAGCGCGGTAACCGAACCGGCAACCAGCGGATCGAGAATGATGTCATTCTCCTTCTCATAGTACTCCCCCAGGTCGGGCAAGTCAATGTTCTCGGACTTGGGCAGGTAGCCGCGTGCGCGCACCGAAATGCCGTAGTTCTTGCCCGGCGGGATGATGATGGTGTACTTCCCGGTGTAGGAGTTCGAATTGTAAATCCCCACGATGTCGCCCGTTTCGTTGTCGGTCACCGTGATGGTTGCCGAAACAGGCGTCTTGCCCGGGTTGCTATAGACCTTTCCTTTTAGGACGATGAGTGATACTTTCTCCTTCGGACGGGTCAGCATGTAGAGGTCCTGCAAGCCGCGGCTGTCCTCGCGCTGCGAGGCGAAATAGCCCCGTTTTGCATCGGCGGACCACACAAAGAAGATGTCGTCCTTGGCGGTGTTGATGGGGTAGCCCAGGTTCTTGGCTTGTTCCCAGGTGTTGGATTCCTCGTCGTAAACCGCCTTGAAGATGTCGTAGCCACCCATCGAGTTGTGGCCAACAGATGAGAAATAAAGAGTCTTCCCATCGGGGTGAATGAACGGCGAATCGTCGTCGAAGGGTGTATTGACTTCCGGTCCCAAGTGAATGGGATCGGCCCACTTGCTGTTGGGCGGCAAAGGCGCCATGTAAATTTGGAGCCCGCCGTACCCGCCCGGACGGTAGGG
>CAYGKP010000041.1:0-15454 GCA_964350605.1 uncultured Cytophagales bacterium | reverse complement strand
CCCCGACGAAGGCGAGGGCCTTTTCTTTCTGGGTGAGGGTATCAGCGGTTGCTTCAGGTTCTTCGGTGGTGGTGGATTCGGCGGTCTGGCAGGCAGCCACCAAGAATAGGCAGAGGGTGAGGGCTGAGAAGTGTTTCATGAGGATCTGGTTATTACTTTCGATTTGAAAGCAATAGTAGATAATAACTTGCAAAACACAAGTTATTAACCTGAATTAATTGCAAATCAAAAGTAAAAAGGATGCCTTTCGTACCTTTGCGTTCGTGATGGAGGAGAAATTCAGATGCAATTGCCCTTGTACGTCCGCCTTGGATGTGGTTGGCGACGGCTGGACGTTGGTGATCGTCAAGCTGATTCTGCTGGAGGGGAAATCCACATTTAAGGAGTTTGTGGAGAGCGACGAGGCCATCTCAACGAACATCCTCGCCGACCGTCTTCGAAAGCTGGAAGCGAACGGCCTACTGCGTCGGGAGGACCACCCAGAGAACCGAAAAACAAAGCTCTACGTGCTCACCCAGCAGGGGCTCGACTTGGCACCTGTCATCATCGAGCTCATCCTGTGGAGCGACCAGAACGTGCGGCCCTTCCACAAATCCATGCTGCACACCGAAATGTTGGTGGCTATGCAGCGAGACAAAGCTGCCTTTATCGATCAAATGGTCGAGCAGTACAAACACGTACACTGGAAATAGGCTAGACCAGAAAGGGTTTTCCCACGTTTCATAGGGAGTCACTAGCTTTCCTGTATGGAACAAACCCTCACTACCCCCGTCCTCAACGAGCAGGGGACCAGCTACGGCCAAGCGGTCGGTAAGTTCATCGTCGCCTGGCTGCTGAGCGTTGTGGCCGGCTCGATCGTCGGAGCCGGGGGCTTCCTGGTAATGGGGGATGGCCTGGAAGACGGCGCGATTATCCTGTTGCTGATCTTGGGCTCGGCCATCACTTCGATCCCCTACGCCCTGATGGGCATCATCGGCTTGAGCATCGCCCGGGGGCAAGTGAACCTGCCTGTCTCGTGGCGGCGCAAGCGGTTCTTCCTGGTCATCAACCTGATCGCCGTGGCAATCATCGGCCTGATTTGCCTTGCGGGTGGTGAATACGTCTTCCTGGCCATCCTCCCGGTCTGGGGCATCCCCGGGGGAATCCTCCAGATGTTGATGGTTAAGGAGAAGCACTTCGAGGGGAAGGAGGTCAAAGCATGAGCGAGGCCAACGGCACGACGGGCAAGCAAGCCGCGCTGCGTTTGACTGGTGCCTGGCTGCTGAGTGTGGTGGTGGGTGCTCTGCCCTTTACTGTCTGCATGGGTCTTGTCGATGAAAGTTCCAACTTTTCGAACCCAGCCGCGTTCGGACTTTACATCGTGTTTTCCCTTGTCGCATCCATTCCTTATGCACTCATTGGCTTGGTAGGCATCAACATCGTTCGGGGCATGAAGCAGCCAGTTCACTTGCGTCGTCAGCGGTTCTTTTTCGTCTTGAAAGCAATCGTGTTGGTGATTTTCTTTCTCATCAGTGTGGCCGCGGGATCGTTTTACGTGATGATCATCCCCCTGTGTTGGGGTGTCCCCGGTTTAATCATCGAACTGCTGATACTGAAGGAGAGGCACTTTGAGCCAAAACAGGTCGCGGTTTAACTTTTTCCCTGCGCCCATGTCCCCGGTCCGGGACAGCCCACGTCATCCCTGTGAAAACCGTAGTTTCACTCTAACTCTCTTTCACTGATGACTGATTACCTCTACCTATTCCGCGGCGGCGACGCTGGCATGGCCAAACTGTCTCCCGAGCAAATTCAAGCCCACATGCAAGCCTGGGGCGCCTGGATGGGCGAGCTGGGCCAAAAAGGCAAGCTCAAAGGCGGCGAACCCCTGGCCAAAGAAGGCAAGCAACTCGTCGCAGCCGACCGTGTGCTTGATGGGCCCTACACCGAAGGCGAAATGGTCGGCGGCTACCTGATTGTCAAAGCCGGGAACCTGGACGAGGCGACCGAGCTGGCCAAGGGCTGTCCCATCTTCGAGACGGGCGGCACGATTGAAGTTCGCCCCCTCAATAAGATGATGAACGAGCTCATCCAAGGCTAGGTTCTGATCCTACGAGTTGAAAGCGGCTGCTCCGGATGGGGTGGCCGCTTTTTCATTAGGAGCTCAGGGGTGACCTTGAGCCCAGCGAGTCCCGAACGTTTGCGCCGAAGAATTCAATACTTTCACTTCTATCATGAAAGAGTATTTGTACCTGTTTCGTGGCCCTGCTCTTCAGCGTGATGCGATGAGCGACCGCGAGTGGTCTGACTATCTGGCCCATTGGTCCGAGTACAACGCCAAGCTTGAGGCCGAGGATCGGCTGCGTGGGGGGCGACCGCTGGATAAGGGCGGAAAGAAGGTGCGTGAGAAGATGATCACCGACGGCCCCTACACCGAGGGTAACGAGGTGGTGATCGGCTACCTGATCGTGCGTGCCAAAAGCCTGGAGGAAGCTGCACGGATGGCCGTTGGCGCTCCGGTGGAAGTGTGGGGCGGCTGGACGGAAGTGCTGCCACTTCGAGCCCGAACCGAAGACCGTCCTCAATGATCCTGTAAGTATGACCCAATGTTGACTCAGCCATGAGCCAAGGGGCCACCCAAGCCCAGCTGGACCATCTGTTCCGCCACGAAGCGGGGCGGATGGTCTCGGCGCTCTCCCGGCTCTTTGGGATGGAGGGCCTCGCGGAGGCCGAGGACATTGTGCAGGAGACCTTGCTGAAAGCGGCGGAAGTATGGCCTTACCAAGGGCTGCCCGACAACCCGGCGGCGTGGCTGCACCGCGTCGCGCGCAACAAGGCCCTCGATCGACTGCGGAGCCAGAAGCGGCACTTGGGCGCAGAAGATCGGGTAGGGGACAGCCTGTACGGCGACCACCAGTTGGGGGCGAGCGTCGACGAGGTGTTCCTAGAAGACGAACTGCGCGATAGCCAACTGCGCATGATGTTTGCGCTCTGCCACCCGAGCTTACCGATCTACACGCAAGTGCCCCTGATCCTTCAGGTCTTGGGCGGCTTCTCGAACGCCGAGATTGCCCGCGCCTTCTATGAATCGGAGGAGACGGTTCGCAAGCGAACCTACCGCGCCAAGCAAACCCTGCGTGAGGCCCACTCCGAGCTCGTCGTGCCGACAGGCGACGAATTGCATCGGCGGCTGGAGGCCGTGCGGTCGGCGATCTACTTGCTCTTCAACGAAGGCTATCGGGCGACTTCAGGCGAGGTGCTGGTCCGCGAGGAGTTGGTCCGCGAGGCCATTCGGCTCGGCCAACTGCTGACCACCCACAAACAAACCGCCGATGGGGCGACCTATGGGCTGCTCTCGCTCTTGGCATTCCAGACTTCGAGGCTGCGCGCGCGGGTTGATGCGCAAGGGGCTTCGGTGTTGTTGGAGGACCAGGACCGAAGCCAATGGGACCAACACTTGATTGCTGAGGGGCAGACCTTGCTGGTCCGGGCGCTTTCGTCCGGCGTGACGGGACGTTACCAATTGCAGGCGGCCATTGATTCCTGCCACTGCGTGGCCGAGGATTTCGCCCAGACGGATTGGAAGACGATCCTTCTGCTCTATGACCGCCTGTTGGAACTCGAGGAGTCCTCGGTCGTGCGGTTGCACCGGGTGGTGGCGTTGTCGTTTGTGGAAGGACCTCAAGTTGCGTTAACCGAATTGGAACAGCTCGGCGAGCCGATGCGCCGCACGCCGCATTTTCCAGCCATCCAGGCCGATCTGCTGGCCCGGTTGGGGCGAAAGACAGAGGCCAAGCCCTTGCTGGAAGAAGCCATCGCGCGATGCGAACTCGAGCCCGAGCGCAAGGCATTGCAACGAAAATTTCATCTTCTTGGCTGATTCAACGCTTCGCTCATGAACCTCTCGAAGGCAGTGGTCGGTCTGGTGACCGTCACCCACAAGATCTACTACTTCAGTTTTTTGCTACTGGTCTTCACGTTGGGCTACCTGCTCTTCATGGGTGGAGAGGGGAAGGAGTTCCTTATGATGACCGGACTGCTTCTTGCAAGTTTTCTGGGCATCATGAGTTGTTTTGGCGTCTTCATTTCGCAAGGAAAAGAGGAGGTGAACAGCACGCCCAACTTTGCCCTCAAGATGCTCAACCTGCTGGCAAAGGGGGGGCTCACGATCCGCCGCCAGAAGTGGGTGTACTTGGTGATGACCTCTGCGATGCTTGTTGGGGGCTACCTCTGGTTCTTCGAGCCGGTGATGCGTTCGGATTGGGTGGTCAAGACCCTGGGGATTGGCGTCTGGTCGTTGGCTGCTTTAAGCGTACCCGTTGTGCTTCTAGATGGGCAAGCGAAGGCCGCTGAACTCCCTGAGGAAATCGTCTTTCAGGCGAATGAATCGCGCAGTGCCGCCGAGCGAATGGTCCGATCACTGAAGATCGCGCGCGACTTGTACTCGGTATTTTTCTACCTCTTTCTGGTTGGCTTGGTGGGCTCGCTGATGGTGGCCTGTGGCGCCGCGCTGAAATCGGTCAATCGGCTCGACATTGTGATTGCCAGTGCAGTACTGTTGGTTCTTAGTGGTTTTTCCTGGTTTGGTACGCATGCCGTGCTTCGTAACTATACGTTCTAATTCAAGAGGACCTCCAAACGCCTGGAAGGGCTATACAAGAAGTTGCGGAGCGAGAAGCAGACCCTTTGGGGGCCGATGGGATGGGGGCTTTTTCTTGTTCCTTTGATCCTGTGGATGGGGGTAACGGCGCTCGGCTTCTTGGCGGCGCAGAAATTCGATATCGTGCCGGGGGTTCGGCTGCTGCTGATTGGCTTCTTCTTCTGGCAACTCTACACGCTTGCTACTGTCCTGTGGCCAAAGCGAAAACGAGAAGTTCAAGCCGTAGCTATTGACTTACCGTTGGACAAAGCCTACCACTATGGGCACTACACCACTAGCAGGTACGGAGCCATCCTGAAGGTCACTAATCCGAAGAACGGTCGCTCGCGCATCATCCGAAGCATCGCCAGCCATCCAGGCGCACCGAGCCAGATGGCTCTCAGCCCCGAAGTCTGGACGGCACTTGGCGCGGAGCAGGGCAAGTTGACGGTCCACTTGACGCAGTACACGACAGGAGAGTAGCGAACCTGGCACTTTTGTTGCGCTACCGGGTTACCAAATTCGGTTTGACGCAACCAACACTCGATGAACCTCGGTAGCTTCTCGATCAGCCTGGCGGTCCAAGACCTGCGCGCCAGCATGGACTTCTACGCACAACTTGGCTTCGAACCCCTGGAAGGCTTTGCCTCAGTGGAGGAAGGTTGGGTCATGCTGGTGAACGGCCCCGCGAAGATTGGCTTGTTCGAGAAGATGTTCGAGGAGAACCTGATCAGTTTTCACCCCGCGAACATCGGCCCGATCCGTAAGGCACTTACCGATAAAAACGTAGAGTTCGAGAAGGACGAGAATGGACCAGAGGGCAACTACTTGGCGTTCCGCGACCCGGACGGAAACGTGATCCTGGTCGATCAGATTCCGGGGGAGTAAGGGTTGTTTTAAGCAAGGCGGGGAGGGGTTCTTTTTGCCTGATTTCTGAGCGATCTGTGGAATCCATGGGTCTTGTGCATCGTAGGGGAGAACTCAACAATTCTCCCACAAAAACACTCCGATGACACACAGACAGAAACAGTTTCTCCTCTCCTCTACAAAACTCCTATCACTCACATTGCTGTCGGCTCTGGCACTTTCTTCTTGTAAGAAAGATGGCGACTACGTCAGCTACCTCTGCTCGAAGTACAAGGGCTTCACTTGGAACTACGAAGAAGTCCAAGGCGATGCCGAAGATGGCTATGGCTACTCGGAAGGTTTCACGGCAACAGCCGATGCCAACAACGGCCTGGTGCTGACCCATACGGGTTCGACCGACGACCCCTACTTCGGCTGGAGTCATGATTACGACGATGTGGATGTGGGCCCCATCGGGAACGGCAACATGAACTTTGAATTGTCATTTGCCGACATCGACATCGCCGACAGCCACTACTTTTTCGCCTACATCGATGGCGATGGAAGCGACGAAGACTGGTACGCGGAGATTTATGTCTATGAGGACGAGACCTATCTCTACATCGAGGAGAATCACAACCTCACCTTTGATGAAGTGACCTTGACTGGTGTTGTCCTGAGCGAGGCCGTTTTGGGCGTAAAGCGCGAGAATGGCGTGTTGACCGTCTATGCGGGCGACCCAAACAATGCATCCAACTACATTTCATTATCGACAACTGGTTATCCAAACGAAGCGGCCGAATTGGATTTCTACATGGGGTTATATGATGCATCCCCAGCTTCAGGTGCTTCGGTTGCTCTCAAGTCGATCACCATCGAGAGCGAAGGCCCGAGCGACGGCAACTACCCGAGCGTGACAACCTTCGAGTGTGGCACTGCCAACGCGCCACTAGTGGCAGGCATTAATGCAGACGTGAACGGCGGTTCTTCGTCTCGCCAAGGCAAGCCTGTGGGTGCCTCACGACGCGTGAAGTAGTCTCAGTAGTCCCAATCAAGAAACCCCTCCTCGCCCCAGAGTAATCTAGTGAGCGAGGAGGGGTTTTTGCTGCCAAAGTTGGCAGGGGAGGCCTTGATTTGTAGCTTGTTAGCTTATTTGCAATCAACTCCTCTCTATTCTATGAAACACCTTGTTTTGCTCCTTGCTCCCGCGTTTCTCTTTCTCACGGGCTGCAAAAAAGACAGCGACGATTCGAGTGCCGCTGGCCCCTGCGAAGGAAAAGCGGCTTACTGGACCGACTTTGAAGATGACCGAGGCGATGACCTGCCGTACACACTAACCTCGGACGGGGACGGGTTGGTTTTCGAAGTGGAATTTGATGGGTCCGCCTCCGACAACCGTCAAGTTGAGTTTGGTCAGATGTCCCTGACAGGTGACTTTACCATTGAACTGGACTACGAGGGCCTTCTTCCCGTTGAAGCAAGTGTTGACTACAAGGAACTCGCGCTGTATGCCTCCAATTCCAGTAACGAGGAAGGTATCATGTACTTCCAACTGGACGGCGGTTCATGGGACGCAGTAGAAGCATCAGTCGAAGGGGGGACAACTGATTTCAGGACGTCTGATCCTGACGATGCAGGGACCATTACCATCACCCGTTCGGGTACTTCGCTCACTGTTACGAGTAATGGGTTGACGGCGAGTAACTCCACCTTCGGCACCGACGACATTGATGTGGAAATTGTCATGGGAATCGGCAACGATGGCACCTCTGGGGTGACCGAGTCGATCAAGCTGACGGGCTTTCGGGTGACGGGCGGTGGCGGCTCGGTAAGCGGCGACGATTTCCGCTGCATCGAGACCACGATTCCTATGCCGTAAGTCTGGTCAGGATACAACTCAAACCCCTCCTCGCCCCAGCCACTCGCATGAGAAGGCCAAGGGTGGGGAGGGGTTTTCCGTTTCGGAAGTCCTGGTAACGGCGATGGAAAGCCCTACAGTAAGCCCTTCAGGCGCAGTTGGCCTAGCACGATGAGTGTGGCATACCCGCACCACAGCAGGGTAGGCAGGACGAGCCAGAAGGCCCGCCTCGAAACCGGGTAGAGCTTGAAACAAACCAGCGCGGTGTATAGGCCCGGCCCAATGCAGCCGGCCAGCGCAAACCAGTTCTCCTCGATGCCCGTCAGCTTGGCCAGCCCGGCGGTGTAATAGATGTAGCTGGCGCAAAGCACCCCCAGACAAATCAGCCACCATTGTCTTGCGGGTTTCTCGCTTTGGACAACGTAGTAGCGAGCAAGGCCCATCAGGGTGAAGAGCACGAACCAGACCAGGCCGATCACATAGCCCGGCGGGGCGTAGCTAAGCCGTTGGGCGCCGTTGCCAAACCGCAGGCCCACCAGGTTGGCCGAGCCGCTGATGATGGCCATTAGGGCGTAAAAAATGAGAAGGCTAAAGACCAGCGAGCGAGTGGTGAACGGCGGTAACGTTTCGTTGGTGTGATTGGTCATAAAAGGGGTTTCCCTCTCAACGGCTGGGGGCGGGCATGCGTTCAGTGACAGGGAGCATCCAGTTGCGGGGCAACCACGTAGTGTAAACTCGCACTGATCCCTTATCTTACTGATCAGTAATCAACTACACCTCTGCCCAGTATGCCCAAGACATTACGCCTACCTCTACTGCTTCTTGTCCTTTCCGCCCTCTTGTTCGCCTCGTGTAAGAAGGAGAGCGATGAGACAGCTTCCACTCCCGCACCCGATCCCTGCATTGGTAAGGATACGATTTGGGATTATAATAGCAACGTGGCCAACCACCCGTTCACCGTCTCATCGGTCACTGGAAACCTGCGGTTCACGGTTGATTTCTCGGGTTCTACCTCGGAACAGTCTGTTTCCTTCTTTCAAGGTGATTTGACGGGCGATTTCTCCCTCACCCTTGGTTTCGACGATGTTGCCACGTTTCAGGAATCCTCGACAGAGTACAAATCCATCACTGTCGGCTTTGGAGCGGCAAGCGGGTCTCCATCTGTTGGGGTCATTCAGGATGGCAGCGATCCTTTAGAAGGCTACGTGGAACGGTTTGGGTTGCAACAGGTAACGGACTCTGACGTATCGGAGGCCACCTGTACTGTTTCACGCTCAGGCAGTGATCTCATGTTTACCGTCGGGGACGCTTCGTATACCATTACAGAAACTGCCGATCTGCAGATTAGTATCCTGCTTGTGATCAGAAACGATGGAACTTCCGGTGTGAGCGAATACATCACGCTCACCGACTTTTCGATCACGGGCGGAGGCGGAGATGTGGTCAGCGACGACTTCTCCTGCGCGGAGACGACCGTGGATGTGACGCCTTAGGGCATCCTCACTTACTTAATCAAAGCCCCTCCTCGCACTGACTACTCATTGAGAAGCCAAGTGTGGGGAGGGGTTACTTTTTTTTAGGCGCGGGACTAAGGGTGTGGACACTAAAACCCTGGTTGCTGGTTTGATCGCTTACGTGGTGATGTTGCTCGTGGCCGCTACCACGTTTTTACTCACGCCCCCTGGCTGCCGGGTCTTTGATGAAACGGGTGAGTGCATCGAATGTGGTCTTTCGATTTTCTCTAGCGGGGCCTTCGTGTTCTTGTGCTTGGGGCTACCCACTTGGTTGGTGATTTGGGGTATTGTGGCCGTATGTGCAACACCGGAAACCTCTGAGCGAAAAGCGTACTGGCACCCAAGGGAGCGTTGGTTCGGTGTGATCCTCGGCGGACTGATGTGGTCGGCGATTACAGTCTGGATGATCCACCGAGATCAACTTGGCTTTCGTTGGTACTTCGCGTTGATTCCCCTCGCCTGGGGCATCACCTATTGGTTCGCGCATTTGGGGCTGAAGGGTAGGGGCAAGTAACCTATCTTTGCGGCTATGCCGCTCGATACCGCGATTCGGGGCAAGTACCAAGAGGTCATCGGCCTGGAGGTCCACGTCCAACTCTCGACCCAAACAAAAGCCTACTCGTCGGAAGCCTACGAGTACGGCGGCCTGCCCAACACCCAGGTGTCGGCCATCAACCTGGCCCACCCCGGCGTGCTGCCCCGCTCGAACAAAAAGGTGGTCGACTTCGCCATCAAGCTGGGCCTCGCCCTCGGCTGCAAAATCACCGAGCACCAATACTACGATCGGAAGAACTACTTCTACCCCGACAGCCCGAAGAACTACCAACTGACCCAGGACGCCACGCCGATCTGCGTGGGTGGGTTCATCCCCATCACCCTGCCCGACGGGACCGAGAAGAAGATCGCCCTGAACCGCATCCACATGGAGGAGGACGCGGGCAAGTCCATTCACCTGGACGGCGAGACCGATACCCTCATCGACCTGAACCGCGCGGGCGTGCCCCTTTTGGAGGTGGTCACCGAGCCAGACATCCGCACGGCGGAGGAGGCCTATTGGGTGATGTACGAGATGCGCCGGTTGGTCCGCTACCTAGAGATCTCCGATGGCAACATGGAGGAAGGCTCGCTGCGCTGCGACGCGAACGTGTCGGTCATGCTGCACGAGGCGAAGGAGTACGGCGCGAAGGTTGAGGTCAAGAACATGAACTCGATGTCGAATGTCCGCCGGGCGGTCGAGCACGAGATTGATCGCCAGATCGAACGGGTCGAAGCAGGGGTGAAGGTCGACTCGGAAACGCGCCTGTTCGAGGCCACCTCGGGCACCACCCGCTCGATGCGCACCAAGGAGATGGCGAACGACTACCGCTACTTCCCCGAGCCGGATTTGCAACCCTTGCACGTCGCGCAAGAATGGGTCGACCGCGTAGCCTCCGAGATGCCGCCGTTGCCCCGCGCGTTGAAGGAGAAGTTCATGTCGGACTTCGGCTTGCCGGAGTACGACGCAGGGGTCCTGGTCGAGGAGAAGGAGATCGCGCTTTACTTCGACGAACTGGCCTCGATGGCCCCCAACAGGAAGGCCGCGTCCAACTGGATGATGGGCTCTGTGAAGGGCTACCTCAACGAATTGACCCTTCACATCGCGGACTTCCCGATCAAGCCCCAGAAGCTGGCCGAGTTGATTGGCTTAGTTGAAGCTGGGAAGGTCTCGAACTCCGCGGCGAAGGAGAAGCTGTTCCCCGAGTTGTGTCGCCAGCCCTTGTCCGATCCCGCGACGCTAGCCGGGCAGCTCGGCATTTTCCAGGACTCTGATTCCAGCTCGATCCAACCGATCATCGACCAGGTGATGGCCGAGTTCCCCGACAAAGTGGCCCAAGTGAAAGCCGGTCAGCAAGGCGTGGCCAACATGCTGATTGGTCAAGTGATGAAACGCTCCAAAGGCAAAGCCGACCCCAAAGTGGTCCGCGAACTGATGGAAGCCGCCCTGCGTTAGCCTTCCCGATGCGAAATCCACACACACTCCAGCAAGCCTTCCGAGGGCTCGCCTTCCTGACCGTCCTCGTTCTCACTGCCTGTGATGGTGGGGAGACTGACCAGACCACCGACTCGCTGGACTCGCAAGCGGGCCCCGTCGAGTTGACCGAGGGGGCTAAGTACGAGCTGTCTGGGACCGTCGAGGTGGAAGGTGCCAAGCGGGTGATGCTGGAGTTCTTCGATCATGGTGCGTGGTCGCCGATGGAAACCGCCGAGGTGTCCGCCGACGGTAGCTTTGGATTCTCAGGCACCAGCGAAGGTGCAGTTCCGGGGGTGTATCAACTTCAGATCCTGCCGAGCCGCACAACGGTTCAGCTCATCCTGAGCCCCGAGCCCCTGAGTGTTGCCATTGACGCGGAAGGCGCGCCGATCTTTACGGGCACTGGCGCGAAGGACTCCGAAGACCTGCAAGAACTGATCTCGCTCACCGGCAAAAAGCAAGTGCGCATCGACAGCCTGCGCCGGGCCTACGACGCAGCCCAAAACCAGACGGAGGCCCAACGCATCGCCGAACGGATGCGTGCCCTGGCTGTCGTCGATGTGCGCGATTACCAGGCTTTCCTCAAGTCCAAAGCCCCCAGCTTCATTTCGGTGATGGGGGCCTGGGAGTTCCTGGGCGAGGATGCGCACAGCCACGCGGACTTCTTGACCTACATCGCCGAGGCGCACGCGAATACCAAGGCCCACCCGTACGCCAAAGACTTCATCGCAGAGGTCGAGAAGCTCTTCGAGCCGGCCACGCCGATCAGTTTGAAAACCGCCGAGGGCAAGACGATCAACTTGTCGGACTACCGGGGCAAGGTGGTCATGATCGACTTCTGGGCGTCGTGGTGTGGCCCTTGCCGGGCCGAGAACCCCAGCAACGTGCGGCTCTACAACAAGTACAAGAGCAAGGGCTTCGAAATTCTGGGTGTGTCGGTTGACGACAACCGCGAGAAGTGGCTCAAAGCCGTGGAAGCCGACGGCCTTACCTGGCCCCAGGTGTTGGATGCTGAGGACCAAGCCGCCATAGACTATGGTGTGAACGCCATTCCCCACACCGTGTTGGTGGGTCGCGATGGGCGCATCATTGCGGTAGGTTTGCGGGGCCCCGAGTTAGAAGCGAAGTTGAAGTCGGTCTTATAAGTCACGATTGGGCACAGGCCCACGTGCGCCTCGAACTGCAAAATTTGGGCGTACCGGAGAGGGTTCTACTAATAGGTAGAGTGCCCTGAACAAATGATTGCACTATTAGGTTGAATAATAGCATCTTACCGACGCTACTGATTACCTTTGCGTAACCAAATGGATTAGCTGGTGCTCCCTTAATCCGAACCAAACCGAATGAAAACACGCTTACTCTTTCCATTACTGTCGCTCCTGCTTCTGGGCGCGGCACTTCTGGTTCCCGTGGGTTCGAGGGGGCAGTGTAGCAACTTGGTCTCCGATGGGGTAAACTTGGTAACCAACGGGGATTTTTCGGATGGCTTCAACGATTGGGAATTCGATGAGTACAACCCAGGTTCCTACACATATACTCCAGGTCAACAATGCCCGAGCAGTGGGGGTGAGTATTGCCGGTTTGATTGGGACAACATCGCTGCTTGTCAAACCGCTCCTTCAAGTTGTTTTTCTAACAATGGGAGATTCATATGGGCTGGTGCAGAATCCTACTATTTCAATCAGTCGTTCATTGCTGGAGGTTCAAACTTCCCCGGTATGGGAACACCAGAGTACATTCCTCTCGCTGACCATACACCAACTTCCGATAACATGATGCTCATGATCGACGGAAGTTGTACTGCAGGCATTGATGCGTGGCGTCAAAACGTCACGGGCCTTGTCATTGGAGAAACGTACTATTTCTCCGCTTGGATCATGCCACTCAATGGTGCAACTACATCTGGGCAGCCCGCTAACCTTCGATTTGAGATTAACGGGCTTCAAGTGGGCACTACCATTACGACTTTAGGCGGAACGGCAGGAACCTGGCAGTTTTTTGAAACCACATGGGTTGCTGATGCAACAACTGCGACTATTGCTTTGCAGAACGTTACCACGACTGGGTGTGGCACTGGCGTTGACTTTGCGCTTGATGACATCTACTTCGCCCCCAACTGTGGGGCAAACCAACCAGGTCCAGTTCCGGATTTGGGCGGCACAGTTAGCCTCTGCGGGGGAGATGGTACCATTACATTGGGACCGGGAGTATCCGCGGCTGTTCTGGCAGACCCTGGAACTACTTACGAGTGGAACACGGGCGAAACAACGCCTACGCTCACAGTCAGCGGGGTTGGGACCTATACCCTTTGCGTTGATTCGAACGAAATCGGCAGCTGCAAGAAAAGTGCTCAGGTAACTGTAATTAACACCTACAACATTGACCTGGCCACGCCCATCGAAATCTGCGAACCCGCATCCGTGGTGTTGAATCCCGGCCATGGCGGCCCTCGGGTCGGCTTCGAGTGGCGGCGCGATGGTGTGCTGTTGCCCGGCGAGACGGGACAAACCTTGACAGCAACAGTGGCAGGCAGCTATGAAGTTACCGTCGTAGATACGACGTGTGGCACGCAGACCGAAACCTCGGTCATCACGGCCCAAACCTCGGCTACGCCAAACGACGTGTTTGTCTGTCCCAGCCCCAGCGACGTGGCGAACCTCAGTGTCACGGGAACGGGTACCTACACCTGGTGGAATGCCGAAACCGGCGGTACGCAAGTGCACGGACCAGCTACCACCTATTCGCCCACTGTTACGGCAGACACCACCACTTTTTGGGTGGAGGACGCTTCTGTATACCGAACAGAAGTGGGCTACGAGAACTGGGACGTAAGCACGGGTGGTCCAAATCAGACACAGCTTACCCAGTACTACATGATTTTCGAGGCCAAGCAACCTCTAACCATCGATTCGGTGGACATTTACCTATTCATGAACAATAACAACCCCGGGGATGCCGTCCAATTCCGTTTTCAGCTTTACGACGATCCATCGAACTCTAACTCGGCCCCATCAACGGTAGGAGGGACCAGCGCCCAGTATACTGCCACTAACGCCACGGCCAGATTCGTGTCAACACCTTGGCCAGGACTGGCCAGCCAACGCTACGGCATTCGTGTGCCAGTCGGCTTATCTGTTGCGACACCCGGCACCTATCGCCTTGGCGCAGTCAACACTTCGACTGGTAATGTGTACATAGCCAATAATCTGGGTGGCTACGTTTACAACGATGATGCCACTGGCGGCAACATCATTACAATTAATTCAAGCAAGTTGGGCACCAATCCTTGGTCTACAACCTTGTACGGGGGGATGTTCGACTGGCAAGTCAGCTATCAGAACGCCTGTGCTCGTGTGCCGGTCCGGGCCATCGAGAACTGCCCACTGCCCGTCGAATGGCTTGGGTTCCAAGTCGCTCGTGAGGGCGAGGGGGCACTGCTCACTTGGCAAACCGCTTTTGAAGATAACGCCTCGCACTTCGTGGTCGAGCGCAGCGTCGACGGGTCGTCCTTCGAGGCCATTGGAACCGTATCGGCCATTGGTTCCTCAACCGATGTGACCAACTACGACTTCTGGGACCCAGTCCTTCCTGATGCCACGGTGATCTATTACCGCCTGCGCCAACTCGATTTCGATGGGGCCGAAGACTTCTCGCCAATCCGCACACTGACCCGTGAATCCAACTCTCAGATACTCGTGATGCCAAACCCTGTGTCGCAAGGCGGCTCGCTGACCATCAGCGTACCGACAGCACCCGGTCTAGCCACCGACGTGCTCCTGTTTGACATGCTGGGTCGTGTAGTCCACAGCCGCAGCCTAGCCTCCGACGAGTCATCGACAAGCTTCGAGCTCTCGACTTCGAGCCTAAGCGAAGGCGCCTACGTGCTCCGTGCCGTAACCGAAGGAAAGGTCTTACAAACTAAGATTATCGTGACCCGATAGCCCTTCGCTTTCAAAACTTTTGGCCGCGCCGTGTCCCGAAAGGGCTGCGGCGCGCGTCGTTTCAGGGAATTGACTAGTTTGTTTCCTGAAGCCTCGGCCCATGAAAAACCCCTTAACTCCTGCATTCCTGGACTTCTTCCAGGGGCTTGCACAGAACAACACCAAAGAGTGGTTCGACGCGAACCGGAAGACTTATGAGAAGGAAGTCAAGAAGCCCTACGAGGTGTTGGTGGACTATTTGATCTCTGAACTCAGCAAAACCGATGCGGACATCACGATGACCGCCAAGCAGTCGATCTTTCGCATCAACCGCGACATCCGTTTTTCAAACGACAAAACGCCCTACAAGACCCACATGGCCTCGGGGATTACCGCGGCGGGTCGCAAGAGCGAGATGCCCGGGCACTACCTAGCCATTGGCGCTTCAGGGGCGCAAGTAGGAGGAGGGGCTTATTGGATGGAAAAGGAGCGCCTTGAACTGGTCCGCTCGGAGCTGGCCGCCGAGCCTGAGGAGATTGCGACCATCATCAACGACCCAGCGTTTGTAAAGACATTCGGCAGCGTGAAAGGCGAGCGGAACAAAGTGCTGCCTGCACAATTCAAAGAAGCGGCTCAAGAGGTCGATCTGATCTACCACAAGAACTTCTACTACATGACTGAGTCCTCGCT
>CAYGKP010000040.1:0-15510 GCA_964350605.1 uncultured Cytophagales bacterium | reverse complement strand
ATGTTGAAGTGAAACCGATGAAGGTGTCGTGCATCCACTTCGTGTGTTGAGGTGGAAAGTAAGCCCCAGTCGTCCCAATCGATGTGCGGGAAATGAACGTCGGCCTCAGGGAAACGTGCTTCAATCTCGGTGAGGTACAAGCGGTCGGCCAGCGGCAAAGCCTGGGTGTAGACCATCGCGCCGCCGATTACAAAGATTTCCTCGTCGTCCAGTTCCCGCGCGCGGTAAATGGCTTCCTCCAGGGAGCCAAAGACTTCGCCGCCTTTGCCTTCGTAGGCCTCCTTCTGGCGGGTAATGATCAGGTTCTGACGACCGGGTAGTGGCTTGCCCAGTGAATCGAACGTGGCGCGGCCCATGATGATGGGGTGACCCAGAGTGGTCTGCTTGAAATAGCGGAAATCGTCAGGTAGGCTCCAGGGCAGGTCCGGGCCTTGACCGATGGCGAAATCGGCCCCAATGGCGGCGATCAGGGAGAGTCGACTCATTCAGTGTCCGAAGGCCGGTAGCCGCGCAAAAACTCCGAGGCTTTCATGCGGGTGCGGCCAGCTGGTTGAAGATCAAAAATTTCCAGGAAACGATCACGCCCCCCGACCAGTAATCGCTCGCCCTCGATTCGCCACTGGCCCGGTTCGCCTTCCGTGGGCACATCGGTCAGCGCCGCGCGGTGGATTTTGTAGGTGATGCCTTCGTGCTCGGTCCAAGCCCCGGGGAACGGCGTGAATCCGCGGATATGATGGTCGATCTGCTGGGCCGATTTCGTCCAATCGATGCGTCCGTCCTCTTTGCTGATTTTGGGTGCCGTGGGCTGGCCAACTGCGCTGGCTTGCGGCTTCGGCTCCAGTGAGCCTTCCACCAGCCCGGCCACCGTTTTCACCACCAGATCGGCCCCGCGGTGCATCAGGCGGTCGTACAGGTCGGCGGCGGTATCCTCGGGGAAGATGGGTACGGTTTCTTGCAGCAGCAGGTCGCCCGTGTCGATTTCGTGTTGGAGCAGGAAGGTGGTGCAACCCGTTTCCTTCTCGCCGTTCACGATGGCCCATTGGATCGGTGCCGCGCCGCGGTAGGCGGGCAGGAGCGAGGCATGCAGGTTGAGGCTGCCCATTTGGGGGTAGTTCCAGACCGATTCTGGCAGCATGCGGAAGGCGACGATCACCTGAAGCTGTGGGTCCCAATCGCGAAGCTGTTGCTGGAACTCGGGGCTCTTCAGTTTCTCCGGCTGTGCGATGGGCAGGCCCAATCGCACGGCGGCCTTCTTGACTTCCGATTCGTGGAGCTTCTGGCCCCGTCCGGCGGGTTTGTCGGGCGCGGTCACGACACCCACGATGGGGTAGCCCGCTTTGTGGAGTGCTTCTAACGTTGTGACGGCGAACTCAGGAGTGCCGTAGAAAACAATGCGTGGGTAGGGGAGAGTCGCCACTAGTTGTCGGAGTAGATCAAGTAAGGCGTACGCTGGGTGCGGAAGGCCGCGCACTCTTCGGTGAACATCGCTTCGATCTCCTCGGCCGACTTGTCAGCGACCAGAGCATTGTAGATCCGTTTGGTTCCACAGAGCTTGAAAAAGAAGTCCTTGCTCGCAAAGAACTTACTCTGGTTGGAGGCATAGCCGTAAAAGGCGACCAATGGCTCCAGATCGAAACCAACCGGGCCTTCTTTCCGGTAGTCGATGCCTTGGCATTCCTTTCCCTCGTTCTTGGGGCTACTCGATTTACCGGGGATCGACTGTGGCGTGAATGTGAAGATGAGCGGCAGATTCGAGACCAACTGGTTGTCTTCATGTGCCAATCCGGCTACTTGGAATGGAAAATCCGTCCCTCGTCCGATGGAAACAGTCGTCGGCTCGAAGAGGCACAAGCTGGGGTAGCGGGCAATCGACACCGCGTTCGGCAGGTTCGGCGAAGGCGAGATGGGCAGGGCATAGGCCGAATCGCGCTGGTAGCCTTCCATCGGGATGACCTTCAGCGTGCACGTGTTCTGGCCGGATACGAGCCAGCCTTCTCCATTGATCATCTGGGCCAACTCGCCCAAGGTCATGCCGTGCAAAATCGGGATGGGGTTCATCCCCACGAACGAGAAAAATTCGGCTTCCAGGATCGGCCCGGCCACGTACTTCCCGTTCGGGTTTGGTCGATCCAATACCCAGAGAGGCACCTTCGCTTGCGCGCAGCCGTCCATTAGGTAGTTGAGTGTGGAGAGGTAGGTGTAGAACCGACAGCCTACGTCCTGCAAATCAAAGAGGAGGATGTCGACCTGCGCCAATTGCGCCTTCGAGGGCTGTTTGTTCGCCCCGTAAAGTGAATAGATCGGAAGGCCCGTCTTCGTGTCTTTGCCATCGACGATGTGCGCGCCCGCATCGGCATCGCCGCGAAAGCCGTGCTCGGGCGCGAAGATCGCCGTGACGTTGACCCCCCGGCTGCGCAAGGTGTCGAGCAAGTGGGTGTTGTTGGGCCCCACCACTGAGGCGGGGTGCACCACCAAACCGACTCGTTTTCCTTCCAAGCTGTCCAGGTACAACTCGAAGCGTACTGCGCCAATCCGAAGGGGCAAAACTTTCGGTGCATCGGGCTCGGGGTACATCACACAATCCGGCGGCTCGCAGCCGTCCGTAGAATCGGTCTTGGGTTTGTCGGCGCATGAAAAGAGCACGACAAGCGAGAGGAGCAAGGTGGGAACGAGGGGGCGGGCCATTGTCTATCTTTGGCTCACAAGGTAAGACAAGACGACCTTATCGATTCCGCGTGCAACTCTCCCGCTTCCTCTCCGCCCGACTTCGCGACCGACGTGGTCAGGCTTTCTCGGCCCTCGCCGCGCGCATCGCTGTGTGGACCGTTGCGTTGGGCATTGCGCTGCTGATTTGTTCGGTAGCCATTCTTCGGGGGTTTCAGAACGAGATCCGCGACCTGCTCTTCCGCTTCGAGGGTCACATCCAGGTGACGCGCTATGACCTCAGTGCCTCCGATGCGGCGGAGCTGCCCATTCGCCATTATGCGCCGCTCTTCGCCGAGTCGGAGCAAATGCCACACGTCGAGCGGGTGCAAGCCTATACCCAGAAGTACGGCCTCCTGAAGCAAGATGACCAGGTGATGGGCGTGCTGTTCAAAGGCATCGAGCCAGCGTACCGCCAGGAAACGTTCACCGACCGTTTAGTGGCGGGCGAGCCGTTGACCTTTGTGGGGCCCGACAGCCTTGAGCAGGTGTTACTTTCGCAAACCATTGCGGACCGTTTGCGCCTGAAGGTGGGCGATAAGCTGCGCATCTTCTTCATTCAGGACAAGCCAAAGGAACGCCGCTTGGTCGTGCAGGGCATCTATCACACGGGTCTTGAGGAGTTGGACGAGCACTTGATCCTTGGCAACATGGCGGTAGTTCAACAACTCAATGGCTGGAACGATTCCCTGGTAGGCGGCTTCGAGGTGTTTGTGAAGGACCTCGACCAGTTCGACTTGGCCTATGACGAAGTGTGGGACCTCTCGGACCCGGACGTGAGCCTGATGACCGTTCGCGACAAGTACCTGGCGATCTTCGATTGGCTGGCGCAGCTTAACCAGAACGTCTGGATTTTCCTGGTGTTCGTGTTTGGGATCGTCAGCTTCGCGATTCTCTCCACGCTCTTCATCCTAATGAAAGAGCGCACCCAAATGATCGGCCTGTTCAAGGCGTTTGGGGCGACCAATCAGCAACTCTCGCGCCTGTTTGTCTGGATGGGCTTGCGCCTCGCGGTCAAGGGGTTGATCATTGGCAATCTGCTGGGCTTATTGATCTGCTGGCTGCAAGACAGCTTCCAACTGATCCCCCTGGACCCCGAGCACTACTTCATGGAAGCCGTGCCCATCGATTGGCCCTGGGCGTTGATCCTGATGGCCAACGGGGCCTTGCTGGTCTTCATTCTGCTGGTCTTACTGATCCCCGCCAACAGCGTGGCGCGATTGCGGCCGATTCAAGCGATTCGCTTTCAGTAGGCCCGGGCTACCCAGCCAACTCGTCGGCCAGGGCTTGCCCCGCTTCGATGCACTTTGGCACCGAAATGCCATGCCACCACGAGGCGCAAGGGTGCAGTCCCGCGGGTGCGAACTTTTCCCAAGCCATGTGAGCACGCAGCATGTTGAGGTCCGGCTGAGGAATGGATCGCTGCCAACGATGGGCTTGCCGCGCCACGGCGGGTTCGGTGATCAGGTGTCGTTTGCGAAGCTCGGCTTCGGCCTTTTCCAGAATGTCTTCCTCGGGTAACAAGGCTTTCTCCTCTTGACCGGCACCGCCCACAAAGCTGGTGAGGAGTGTTTGACCTTCAGTGCCTTGGTGGGGGAAGATTTTCGAAGACCAAATGGTGCCGCGCAGGAACGAATTCGTGTCGGAGGGGTGAAGGAGACCGAACCCATCGAGGGGCAGTTTGATGGCCTCGGTCGGGAAGCTCAGGTGAACGGCCGTTAGGGCAGGGTAGTGGACCGCGGCAAGCTTTTCGCTCAGTTCCGGCTGGGATCCTGCCAACAGTTCGGCGGCATGATAGGCAGGTACTGCAAGGATCACCTGATCGGCCAGAATGGTTTCATTCCCGCTTGGGTGACGCACCACAACTGCCCAGTCATCCCCCTGGCGTTTGACGCTGATCACCCGGTGGCGCAGGCGTACATCTGATAGCTTATCGGCGATGGCTTGGGCCAAGGTGTCGTTGCCGCGTTTGAGCGCACCGCTGGGCGAACGCGTCTCGGCCCCAAGGGCTTTCATGCCTTTGATAAGCGAGCCGTACTGCTTTTCAATCTCAATCAGTTTGGGGAACGAGAGGCGCACCAGCATGTTCTCGGGTTCGCCCGCGTAGACGCCGCCCACAAAGGGATTCAGCACCCGGTCGACCACGTAGTGATCAAAATGCCGCGAAATAAAAGCAGCGAGGGTCTCGTTTTGCGGTGCTTGACTGGGTTTGTGGCGGGTCTCGGCCAGGACGCGCAGACGCGTTTTCAGCGGCACCAAGGTGGTTGACAGCACACCGCCCGGCCCGGTGGGTAACTGGTGAATCTTGCCGCCCCACAGCACAAAGCGGTTCTGGGCAATGGCTTTCGCCTGGATCAATTCGTCCTTCAGGCCCACGGCCTCAATGAGCTTTCGAACCGGTCCAGTTAACTGAAAAGAGTTCGCGCCACATTCGGTAGTTAGACCCGAAAACGGCTTCGACCAGACTACACCGCCCACGCGTTCGCGGTATTCCAACACAGTGGGCGAGAGGCCCTTTTCCTCCAAACGATGGGCGCAGGCGAGTCCCGATAGTCCCGCGCCGACAATGACAATGCGCTGGCTCATGAAACGGTGACTGGGGTTTGGGTAGCGAAGTTGACCAGGACCTCCCAGTCAATGGGTTGGCTGGTGTCCACTTGTAAGTGTGCAAAGGACGGATGGTTCAACTCGGTCCAAGTAGCCAGTTGCTCGCGCACAACACGCTCGTTCGCATCGGAGAGATCGCCTTGTCGCTCTTTGACTCGGCGGACGAGTTCGTCCTGCGGCGCGGCGCATTCAATCATTCGAAGCTCGACCCCCGCGTTGGTGGCCCGTTCGTAGGCAAGCTCACAGCGTTTCGGCGAGCCAAAGGTGGCATCCACTACCACCCGGTGCCCAGCCAACTGGTAGAGATGCGCACGCCCCATTAGGGTTTCGTACGTCAGGTTCGTGGTCTCCCGCGTGTACTTTTCCTGTCTCGGAATGTCCAGATTCGACCGGACTGCGTCGCTGCGAACCTGTACGGCCCCAATTCGTTCAGCTAATTCTCGACCCAAGTGGCTCTTTCCGCTACCCGAAGGGCCGCGCATCAGGATGACCGGATGCTTGGGCTTGGCTAGGAGCTCACGTGCGAGGGCAACGTAGCTATTAACTTCACGAGCGAGTGCCTGGTCGACGCGGCCCTCGGCAACTTCTTGTTGATAGCGAATGGCCCCGACCATGGCGCGTATGATTGCCCGAAAATGGGCTAAATAGCGTATCACGCGGGGCATTTTCCAATCAAAGGTCAGCTCCAGGTAGCAATTCAGTACCCGCCACGCACTGCCCTCAGGGCCTCGGTGAAGCAGGTCCATGAACAGAAAAGCGAAGTCATAAGCCACGTCGATCTGGCGGAAGTCTTCGTTGAACTCAATGCAGTCGAAGAGGGTCAATTCGCCCTCGAACAGCGCGATGTTCCCCAGGTGCAAGTCCCCGTGACAGGCTTTGATCCGTCCCTGGGCCAACCGTTGGGCAAATACCTCTTCCAAGGCCAAGGCACCGAGTTCGATGCCGCCTCGCAGTTCTTCAAGTGTAGCTGAATCGACCAGCCCTTTCGAATGATCGGCTAACGTTTGCCAATTCTGTAGCCCAATGCGCTGAATGGCCAGTAAGCTACCGTAGCGGTGGGGCTCGTCGGCGGGCGTGGCGACCTCGGAATGGACCCGGGCAACCAAGGTGGCCAATTCATCCAGTCGTTTGGAAGTTAGCGCGCCTTGCTCGGCTAGGTGATCCAGCCGGTCCTCGGCACGGAAGGTTTGCATTCGCACGACGTAGTCGACAATCGGCTCCGTGCCTGCCTCGCTAACCCTGTGCCCCAGTGGGCCGAGCCGAACGGGAAGAACTGATTGGTAGAGGCGGGGCGAGAAGACTTGATTGCGCGCCAATTCAGTGAGACAGTATTCTTTTCGGGCCTCCAGGGTTCGGTAATCGAGGAAGCCAACGTCGACGGCCTTTTTCAGCTTGTCTGTCTGGTGAACCCCGGAAAACACGTGAGAGATATGCGTTTCCTGGTGCACAACGGTTTTCCCCGCAGGCCATCCATGTGCCTGTGGATCAAGTAGATCAGTAAGTAGCTGGGAAGGGTCGCTCATGGAATCGCGCGAATTGGCGTTCTTCGTGTTGAAACTTACGTCAGCCCCGGCCCATGAACAAATGTGTTTTCCTCGATCGCGATGGCGTGATCAACAAAGACTACGTGGACTACGTCCATACCCTCGAACGTTTCGAATTGTTGCCAGGTGTGAAGGAGGGTTTAACCGCGCTAAAGAAGGCGGGCTACTTACTGGTTGTCATCACCAACCAATCGGGGATTGCGAAGGGAATTTTCACACGCAAGGACGTTGACATCGTCCATGAGGAACTTCAAAAACAGATTGGTGGCCTGATCGATGGGTTTTACATCGCGCCCTGGCACGAGAGTGTCAGTGCTTCCTTGACTCGAAAACCGGGCCGGCTGATGCTAGAAAAAGCAATCGCCCGGTTCCAAGTGGATGCCGGGCGATCGGTGATGTTGGGCGATAAGGAGCGGGATTTGATACCCGCTGAAGCCCTTGGAATTCGTGGGATCCTAGTTAACCCCGAAATAGTCCAAGATAAGTGGTCGCAGACCGAAGACCTGTTCCAAGCGGCTCAGGTCTTACTTGCCGAGCAGTCGCCCGGCGAAATTCGTTAGATGCGCTCTTGGTCGAGAGCAACTGGCTCAGCGGCCGGTTTCACTTCATTCTTGGTGTACGTCGCGCACAGGTTGTGGCGGAAGCACGAGCTCAGACCCCCTGCGAGGGCTACGAGCGATAGGATCAAAACAATTTTTTTCATGGTCTCTTTTCGATTTCTCCTCCTTGGACTAAGGCTCTAAGGTACAAATTCTTTCGGTTACACATACCCGGCCTCCCGGAAAGGTGCAAGAATCGCGCCATCGCTGACTTGATCATCTTAGGTTGGCCCGAGCGTTTGTACGAAAACGAGGGAAAAGGGTTCGTTGGTATGGACCAATCAAATCAACCGCCCCAGGAGGCTTAGCACTGTCACAAGTAGGGTGGACAAGGCCAGTTGCTTGAGCAGTGGGTCGAGCTGTTGGGGAGGCAACTTCTTGATTAGCACCAAGTAGCAGTTGTAGGCGAACAGCGGGAAGGCCAACAAAAACAGCCAATCCCAGCCCATCCAGTCGGCGAATTGGGCATACAGAATCAACATCAACCAGCCGACCAGTTGGAGCATCAGGTGGTAAAACCGCCCGCCCTCGTCGCCCAGTCGGACGACCATCGTGTGTTTCCCTGCCTTCTCATCGCTCTCGCGGTCGCGCAGGTTGTTGAGGTTCAACACCCCCACCGCGAAGCAACCCATCGCCGCGCCGGGCAGTAGGGTGAGGAACTGGAACTCGTTGTAAAGAATCGTGGCCGTGCCCCAGACCGAGACTAGCCCAAAGAACACGAACACAAAGATGTCGCCCAGGCCCAAGTAGCCGTAAGGTGTCTTGCCAAGCGTGTAGCCCAATGCGGCCAAAATCGACAACACTGCCAGGACGGAGAGAGTAATCAAGACCTCCTGAATTGGGGCGGCCAGATAGAGCAACATGCCTCCGCTCACCGCGCTCAGGAGCACAAAGAGCCAAACGGCCCGTTTCATCGCGCCTTTTGAAATCGCCCCCGATTGCACGGTTCGCGTGGGGCCGATCCGATCGACGGAATCTGCGCCGTGGACGCTGTCGCCCAAGTCGTTGGCCAGGTTCGAGAGCAGTTGGAGGAAGATGGCCGTCAAGGCGACCAGCCCAAAAATCAACCACGGAAAGGGGTGAAGGTCATAAGAGACCACACCGCCCATGCCCACACAGGCCAAAGCAAGCGGCAGGGTGCGCAAGCGCAGGGCAGAGATCCAAGGGGAAGGCATCGGGTCAGTCACATCCGTTCGGGTACTGCAATGCCTAACAGCCCCATGGCCTGTTTGATCACGCGGGCCACTTGGGCAGAGAGTTCCAACCGCAAGGCGCGCTGGGCTTCGTCCTCCGCCGCAAGGATCGGCAGTTCCTGATAGAGGCGGTTGTAGCCCTTCGCGAGGTCGTAGGCATACTGCGCAATGACAGCGGGCGACATCTCGCGGGCGGCTTCGAAGGTCTTGTCTGGGTAGTTCGCCAGTAACTTCAACAAGACGCGTTCTGGTTCCTCTAGATCAGGGAGTTGCGTGTAGTCCACAGGGGCGATACCCGCCTGTTCTGCTTTGCGCAGCAGGGCCCGGATGCGGGCATGGGTATACTGGATGAACGGCCCGGTCTGGCCTTGGAAGTCGATGGACTCCTCGGGGTTGAAGAGCATGCGCTTGCGCGGGTCGACGCGCAGCAGGAAATATTTCAGTGCGCCCAGCCCCAGGGTGTGAAATAACTCCTGTTTCTCGGCCTCGCTGAAGCCTTCGATCTTGCCCAGGTCGGTGGTGCGCTGGGCGGCGGTATCTTGCATTTCCGCGATCAGGTCGTCGGCATCAACCACCGTGCCCTCGCGGCTTTTCATTTTCCCAGAAGGCAAATCGACCATTCCGTAGGAGAAATGGTGGATACCCGCGGCATAGGGCTTGCCCAGCTTTTGGAGCATCAGCTTGAGGACCTGGAAGTGGTATTCCTGCTCGTCGCCGACCACGTAGAGCGAGCGATCCATCTGGAAGTCCTGATACTTGAGGTCGGCGGTGCCCATGTCTTGGGTGATGTAGACCGCCGTGCCGTCGCCGCGCTGGACAATCTTGCGGTCCAGGCCGTCGCCTGTCAAATCGCACCAGACCGAGCCGTCGGCTTCCTGGGTAAATACGCCGCTCTTCAAGCCTTCCTGGACAATGTCTTTGCCGAGCAGGTAGGTGTCCGACTCGTAATAGAACTTGTCGAACTCGACGCCGATGGTTTGGTAGGTCACATCAAAGCCGTCGTAGACCCAGCCGTTCATTAGTTTCCAGAGGGCCACGGTATCCGCATCACCGGCTTCCCATTGGCGGAGCAATTCTTGCGCACCGAGCAGGAGCGGGGCCTGGGCTTTCGCTTCCTCTTCGCGCTTGCCTTGCGTTGTCAGGGCTTCGACCTCCTTGCGGTATTCCTGGTCGAACTTGACGTAGTATTTCCCGACCAGCTTATCGCCCTTGAGTCCGGCCGACTCCGGGGTCTCGCCGTTCCCGAACTTCTGGTAGGCGATCATCGACTTGCAGATGTGAATGCCCCGGTCGTTGATCAGGTTGCAGGTAATGACTTCATCGCCACCCGCCTTGAGAATTTTCGAGAGCGAACTGCCCAGAAAGTTGTTGCGCAGGTGCCCCAAGTGCAGCGGCTTGTTCGTGTTCGGCGAGCTGTACTCGATGAGGACCTTCTGGCCGCTGGGCAGGTGTTGGCCTAAATCCTCGGTTTCCGACATCGCTTGAAGCCCGCTTGTCCAGACTTCCGGGGTCAAGGTCAGGTTCAGGAAACCTTTTACCGCCTCAAATTCCTCGACTTCCGGTGCATTGTCGACCAGCCAGACACCCAACGTCCGTGCTACTTGATCGGGCGCTTGACGCAGTGGCTTCGAGAGCGGAAAGGTCAGCAGCGTGTAATCGGCGGTGAACTGCTTGCCGGTGGGCTGTAGGCTCAGTTCCTGGGCCTCGGCGAGGCCAGGGTAGCAGGCGGCAAGGGCGGCCCCGATGCGGGCGCGAAGCAGATCGGCGGGAAGGGTCGTGGGGGTCGGCATAACTGGAGGTGCAAAGAAAGCGGTTCCCCAATCAATCCCCATTGATTGCATCGCTTGCAACATCCCCCCCGCCGGGGGATATTGCGGGTCCACTCTGCCAATCCCTTGCCGTGCCTGCGCTGTATCGCTACCGCGACCTCATCCAACAAACCTTCGATTTCCCCACCGAAGAGTTTTCCTTGAGCCCCGACGGGCTGCAATTCCACGGCATTCCGCTGATGGACTTGGTCAAGAAGCATGGCACGCCCATGCGGATCACCTATTTGCCCAAAGTGGGCAGCCAAATCAACAAGGCCCGCAAGCTGTTCGCCGACGCGTTCAAGAAGCACAACTACCCGGGCAGCTACACCTATTGCTATTGCACGAAGTCCTCGCACTTTTCTTTCATCATGGAAGAGGTGCTCGAAAACGGCGCGCACATCGAGACCTCCTCGGCGTTTGACCTCGCGCTGGTGCGCAAGCTCTACGAGCGCGGCAAGATCACCAAGGACCACTACATCGTTTGCAACGGCTTCAAGCGGCCCTTGTACCAGCAGTACATCACCGAATTGATCGAGGACGGATTCAACTGCGTGCCCATCCTCGACAACGTCCGGGAGATCGAGGCCTATACCGCCAAGGTGGCCAAGCCCTTCCGGGTCGGCATGCGCCTGGCAGCGGACGAGGAGCCGAACTTCGAGTTCTATACCTCGCGCCTGGGCATTCGCTATCAGGACGCGGTAAGTGTCTACGAGGAGAAGATCGCCCCGAACCCGAACGTGGAGTTGCACATGCTGCACTACTTCATCAACACGGGCATCAAGGACACTTCGTACTACTGGTCGGAGCTCTCGCGTTTCGTGCGCATGTACTGCGAGTTGCGCCGTCGCTGCCCAACCCTCACCATGATGGACATCGGCGGGGGCTTGCCGATCAAAACCTCACTGGCCTGGGAGTACGACTTCAAGTACATGATTGAGGAGATCGTGGAGGTCATCCAACGCATCTGCGAGGAGCAGGGCGTGCCCTGCCCGGACCTGTTCACCGAGTTTGGTTCGTTCACCGTTGGGGAGAGCGGCGCGATCATCTACGGCGTGCTGGACGAGAAGTACCAGAACGACAAGGAGCTGTGGTACATGATCGATTCGTCGTTCATCACCACGCTGCCCGATTGTTGGGCGCTCAACCAGCGCTACATCCTCATGGCGCTCAACCAGTGGAACCAGCCCTATCACCATGTGAACTTGGGCGGCCTGACCTGCGACTCGATGGATTATTACAACTCAGAGTCGCACCATTATCAGGTGTTCATGCCTCAGCGCGTGCCCGAGGAGCCGCTGTACATCGGCTTCTTCCACACGGGGGCCTACCAGGAGTCGCTGGGTGGCTACGGGGGCATTCAGCACTGCTTGATTCCTGCGCCGAAGCACGTGGTCATCCGCCGCGACAAGGACGGGAAGTGGCACGACGAGGTCTTCGCCAACGAGCAGCCCGAAGAGAAGATGATGGAGATACTGGGGTATTAGTACCAGTATTTGATTTCGAGGCCAGCACTTAGACTGTCAAGTCTTGTTTCAATAGCCGTTCGTTCCCCCGGTAAGCCTTTAAGCTCTCGATTGAAGGCGCATGCATCTGTTTTATAGGTGCCTCTCCATTTCAGTAGAAAAATTTGCCACTCTTGGCCGCTAGAAAGCTCAAAGCCACACATTGAAGGGTTTGGTAGCACTTCAAATTCAATAATGCGACTCTTGCTTCCTTTGGACTTTTTGAGGATGCGAGCAGTTACGATTTGGTGTGTGTACTGCTTCCAATTCGAGCTTGATTTGATTCTTTTTTCGACTAGTTCGACTTTCTCGATCTCTACCAACCCGACCCAATCTGACTCATTGTATTCCTTTAAGGTTGTCAAGTCCCAGCGACAAACACACTCGGTCTTCAGCGGCCCCAGGGCAGTGGAGAGGATCATCGAAATAAGTAAGCCGTTCATCACCCGTTAATACGCGGTGAGCGAAAAGGAAAGCAAGTTCGCGCCCATCTGAAGCGGAAGATGGAGATACTGGGGTATTAGAACCCGAAAATATCCGCTTCTTTTTCTTCAATCGGACCCCATTCTGTAGGCTCATTAGGGGCTTTGATCGCGCCTGACCTAAGTTCGGCCAAGTAGGTTTTGCTTTTTGGATTTAGTTGAGACTCTAAAATGAATCTCAAGCATTGATTGGTTGTAGGGAGGTTTGTCTTTGCGTCCCGCCAACTGAATAGAATCAGCCTTGTGCCTACGTAATCATCTCGATTCCCTGTTGATGGAATTGAGAAGTCGCAACTAGTACCTTCTTGGTACACCTTGATTGTTTTAGTTTCTCGATTGATCCCCTTCAGCGGCTCTAGCACCTCGAACTTGTAGTAGGATTGGTCGTTTTCAGATACTCTACTGATTACTTCTCCATAGAAAATGATCTCTGACCCATAAAACGCGACAGAAACCGGTGGGTAAAAACACATACACTCCGTCCGCAGTGGGCCAAGAGTTGTGGAAGCTAGAATTGTGAAAAGCAGTGCGTTCATTCTCAATGACTAGTAACCCGTCAACGAAAAACTGAGCAAGTTCGCGCCCATTTGCAGCGCTTGCTGGCGGATGCCTTCGGGGTCGTTGTGCACGGCGGGGTCCTCCCAGCCATCGCCCAAGTCGCTCTCAAAGCTGTAGAAACACACCAGCTGCCCTTCCCAGAGCAACCCAAAGCCCTGCGGCGGCTTGGCATCATGCTCGTGGATCTTCGGCAAGCCCTTCGGAAAGCGGAACTTCTGCGAATAGATCGGGTGGTCGAAGGGCAGCTCCACGAAGTCTAGCTCGGGGAAGACCTTCTTCATTTCCAGGCGGACGTAGGGGTCCATCCCGTAGTTGTCGTCGATGTGCAAAAAGCCCCCGCCGATCAGGTAGCGGCGCAGATTTTGGGCCTCCTGCGGGGTGAAGACCACGTTGCCGTGCCCGGTCATGTGGACGAAGGGGTAGGCGAACAGTTCGGGGCTGCCCACTTCGACGGTCGCGGGTTTGGGGTCGATGTTGGTGCGCAGGTTCGCGTTCGCAAAGGCGATCAGGTTGCCCAGCGAGGTGGGGTTGGCGTACCAATCGCCCCCGCCGCCGTACTTCAGTTGCGCGATCTGGTAGGCGGGTTGGGCCACCACTTTTGAGAGGAGTGGGGACAGGCCGAGGCAGAGGAGGAGGGCAAACCGACGCATCATCTTCAATTTAAGAAAGCAACTGCACCAGTGCGGCCACACACGCCGTTTCGGTGCGCAGGACGGTTTGGCCGAGGGTGACGGGGTGAAACTTGGCCTTGAGGCACAGCTCGATTTCTTCGGGTGTAAAGTCGCCTTCCGGGCCGATCAGGATCAGGGCTTCCTCAATGGTGCCCAGCGACCAAATGGTCTTGCGCTCGCCGTCTTCCAGGTGGGCGATCAACTTGGTTTTCGCAGGGGTCAACTTGATGACGTTCGCCAAACGGTCCGGCTCGGGGAATTGCGGGAGCCAGGCTTGGCCGCTCTGCTTCATCGCCGCGACGGCCACGCGCTCCATGCGTTCGACGTTCACTTCCCTGCGTTCCGAACGGGCCGTCACCAGAAATTGAATGGAGGCCACCCCCAACTCCGTGCACTTCTCGACCAGAAAGGAGAGGCGGTCCAGCGACTTGGGCGGCCCCACGGCCAAATGAATCCTCGGCTGAAGTTGGGGCAACCGCTCTTGCGAGAGGATCTCATAGCGCGCCGATTTCTTCTTGACCTCGGTGAGGCGCGCCAGGGCCCGTTTTCCCGCGCCATCGACCAGCAGGAACTCATCGCCTTCGGCCATGCGCAGCACCTGGACGGCGTGCTTGGCTTCGTCCTCGGGCAGGTACTCATCCTGATCCGAAAAGTAGGGGGCGTAGAAGGTATTCATCCGCGTCGCTTGAGCCCAGAAGATAGCAAGTCGCCGGGAAGCGATTACTGTTTGCGCATCGAGAGGCGAATCCGCGTCAGCACCCGCTTGGTTTGCAGCGGGAAGTCGGCCTTCATCATCCAGTCGTAGTAACCCTGCTCGGAGGTGAATACTTCGCGGACCGTGCGGCCCTTGTGTTTTCCGAAGTTGAAGATCTCCTCACCCTTGTCGTTGAAGGCGATTTGCCCAGTCAGGTCCGCAAAACGGCCGGCCGACAGGTGGTGGATGTTGTCGAGGTCCCAGGAGAGGGGCGGGTGCTCGGTGTCCTTCTCGTCAATGACGGGTTGGCCTTGGTACTTGTCCAATTGACCCAGGAAGACTTCGAAGGTGGCCTGCGTATCGGCGAGTGCGCTGTGGGCATCCTCCAACGTCTTGCCGCAATAGAACTTGTAGGCGGCCTTCAAGTTGCGGGGCTCCATGAGGTAGAACAGGCGCATCGCGTCAACAATCCGGCGCTTCTCGATGTCGAACTCCACACCAGCGCGCAGGAATTCCTCGACCAGCATCGGCACGTCAAAACGCACCAAGTTGTAACCGCCCAGGTCGGCGCCTTCCAGAAACTTGTTCAGCTTGGGGGCAAAGTCCTTGAAGGTGGGCTTGTCGGCCACGTCCGCGTCGGTGATGTGGTGGATGGCCGTGGCATCCGGCGGAATGGGCATTTCGGGGTTCACCAGCTCGCGCCATTCCTCTTTTGTGCCGTCGGGGTTGATCTTGATGAAGGCAAACTCGACGATGCGGTCCTTGGCGGTCAGCATGCCGGTGGCCTCCAGGTCGAAGAAGGCGAGGGGGCGGTTGAGTTGTATGTCCATTGGTAGGGATTAGCCGACCCAGTCTTGGGCCAGTTGGTGGATGTCGATGCCCCAGAATGAGCCACTAGTCATGATGAGCAAGGTGGCGTCGTCTTGGGCCAGTTCGCGCAAGCGGGCCTCCAAGCTCGCCCCGTCGGTATACACTTCCAAGTCTGGGCGGCCATAATCGCCGGGCAACCGGCTGGCATCCCATTCGGGCAGCTTTTTGATGGCCAAGGCCTTGGGGTCATAGCCCACAATCGCAATGTCCGCAGCGTCCATCGCGCCCTTGTACTGAGGCAAGAACGAAGGGCTTAGGCTCGAGTAGGTATGTAAC